>CAZGCS010000023.1:12506-15657 GCA_964524395.1 uncultured Mageeibacillus sp. | reverse complement strand
TCACGGTTGAGTTCTTCGGCCAGAAGGAGGAAACCGTCATGCGCTATGAGCTGGAAGGCGATACCTTAAAGCTCTTCGATGAGAGCAATGATGTGACCGTCTTGAAACGATCCAAGTAGTCCTGCCTTCATGGCAGTCAAAAACCGGCGCCAGGTGTGCCGGTTTTTTTGTTTCCAAAAACAGGAACCATTCAATGCCGGCGCTGACTAGTCCCCTGCAGGAGGTATTTCCTCCGTCATGAAGACAAATTGAACGCTTGAAATGTCTTTGTTCCGCACAGACACGAAAGAGACCGTCTCGAAGCCCTCATTGGTAAACTCATCGAGTTTTTCCCGGATGGCTTCCTCGAACAGTGACCGCAGATCCCCTGTCTCGTCCCGCATGAGTGACGCGCCCGATGCCAGCTGATCAAGGCCTTCCGCGAACCGGACCAGTCCATCATCGTAATACTGGCCCAGCCCATCTTTGAGTGCGGTGACACCGCCGACGTACTCAGTTGTACCTGATGAAAGACCAGGCTGATCTTTCGTACCTTCTATACCTGCTGCCAGTCCGCCGACGCCCTCGTCGATGTATCGGGTCAGGCCACCGTGAAGCTCGGCATAACCCTGTTGCAGATCATGCAAGCCATCGATCAGGTCTCCGATCTGTCCTAACATAGGGCCGGCAATCTCGATCATTGCCACGATTTCATCTGCCTTGTCGAGCAGTATTGTGATCTCGGCGAGCATCTCCGCCGCCGTCATATCGAGATCCGGCAGACCCTCCAGCAATCCCGACAAAAGCTCCAGCATATCCTTGAGCAGGCCGAGGCGGTTGGCAATGGCACCCAGCCTGGCCAACTGCTCATAAACCTCCTCCGGCAAAGGAACAACAAAATCATAGTTTTCTGCCAGATATTGCTGCCAGCCTTCAGAGGTTTCCGGGAGCACTTCATCTTCCGGCAAATCCAGTTCCCGAATCAGCTCAACCAGTTCCTGCAAAATTGCGCGGAGCTCTTCCAGTTCATCTTCATAGCCGGCAAGAATTTCAAGCACCCCGCCCAGCATCTCGATGTACTCCACCGCCTGATGAAGCCGTTCAATGTCTTCCTCGCCGAATTCGGGCAGGTCAAACGAGTCAATCATGTCGCGGGAGGGAAGGTTATCGGTAATCATGGTCAAGCCGTCAAGGATCTGCCTGGAACCTGTTTTCAATTTGTTTCCTTCATTGAGTAAGGTGCGTGCGCCCTGTTCAAGTTCGCTGACCCCCTCTTCAAGTTGCCGGCCCCCATCAGCCAGTTCCCCTGCACCTGACTCGATCTGTTTGAAAGCAGCCAATAAATCACTGTAGCCTTTCTTCAGCTGGTCAGCCCCTTTGGCAAATTCGGCAATACCCTCCGAAAGCTGGTCAAGCGGCTCAAGCTCCTCTTCCATTTCTGAAAGGTCGACATCAAACGACATCAGCACTCCGGCCAGAGTAATCTGTCCCATGGAAAAATCCTTGACGTCCATAATCAACCTTATGACCGTTTCCTGGCCCGGGAGCACGATGTAGTTAAGCTGATGCTCAAGACCGGCGGATGAAACCAGGAATCCCTCACTCGCCGCCTCAATCACCACCCGGTCAGGGTCGATTGGCAGGCTGATCTGGAGCGCATAGTGTTCGAAAAAGGAGGAATCAATTGCCTCGTTTTGTGTGATTTCCAACTCCATTTCCAGGTTGCCGGAAGCACCGGACAAGGTCAGGGGTTGCCTGACTTCACCGTCGAGCCGGTAAGTAATCTGAAAACGCCAGGGCAGCTGCTTTGATTTCATGTTTCCCTGATAGTAATAATGACCCTCGACCCCTTCAATGGTAACGGTTGATCCTTGCATGACAGGCGCCACACTTCCCGTCAGCTGGATAATGCTTTCATAATCCCCGTAGTCGGTAAGCGTCGCTTTGAGCTTGGGATGGAAGTGATTGACGACGTAGATCTGATCGACCGCGCCCGAACCATCCAGTTTTGCGTAGACAACCTCTCTTTTACTTCCATCGCCATCATTGAGCATGACCAGCTCTTTACTCTTGTCTGCACGCACAAGCCCGGGTGCAATGGATAGCAATACAGCAACCAGCAGAAGACCCGACAGCGATTTCATCCACTGCTTGCGGCCTGTCCGTTTTCTTTTTTTCACACGTGTCTTGATCATCGTGTACCTCTGAGTAAAAACTCATTTACTTTATTTTTTAGTTCGGCTTCTTTATTGGCAGCGTTTCGCCGGTAGGAATGGCGATCAGGAACCATTCGGAGTTTCCATGTCGTTTTCTCGATGAAGCGGTCAAAAAGCCTCAACATGTTGGGAAGCAGGAAGAGGACCATGACAAGTGATGTCAAGGCCCCCCTGCCCAGAACACCTCCCAGCTCTGAAACGACGGACATACTGGAAACGGCATTGAGAGTGAAACCCGCGGCGGCCAGGATGAGGGCCGGAGGAATAATTGAACCGGCCACGGTCTGTACCGTCTTCCCGGCGGCTTCTTTTCGGTTCAGCAACTGACGATGATCGATGTAATGTTGCGCCATTAAAATGCCGTAATCGACAGTCGCGCCGAGCTGAACCGTGCTGATCACCAGATAGCCGATAAAATTGAGCGGCGTGCCGGTAAGATAGGGGACAGCCAGATTGACCCAGACCGACAACTCGATCGTCAGCACAAGCAGGACGGGCAGGGCAAGCGAACGGAAGGCCAGCATGATGACCAGGGCAATGGCCAGGATGGCAAGGCCATTAACGATGATCATGTCCTTGTTAATGGTGGTTTTCATGTCCAGGAGCACAAAATTGGCGCCGGCAAGATGCGTACCACCCTGCGGATAGGCATTGTCTGTCATCGCCCTGATCGTCTCCGCCAGCTGATAGGTCTCGGGGCTCTCCGCAGGTGATTCGGCGATGAGGATCAGACGGCTGTAATGCTCCGAAATCAAAGCTGAAATGATCCTGTCGGGCAGAAGATCCGGAGGAATCCCCGTCCCGACCTGGGTGACATAACCGACCACCGATTTCATCTCAGGAAGGTCGAGCAGATCCTCAGCCAGCTGCTCTTCCACCGCCCATTGCCCTTTGGGAACCAAGAGCACCATCTGCATATTCTCCCCGAAATGGTCATTCAGGCGTTCTTCATCGCG
>CAZGCS010000023.1:6800-12406 GCA_964524395.1 uncultured Mageeibacillus sp. | reverse complement strand
AGAACGATCCCCATGTCAGGGCCAATCCGGAATCGCATGAAGATCAGAGTCAGGAAACCGAAGAAAGTCGTTAGCGCTGAGGACAGGATTGGCACAAAGCTCTTGACAATGGCGAAACGCATGGCATCTTCGATGGAATAGCCCTCTTCCCTGTAGTCGCTGAAACGATGCAAAAGAAAGATGGCATAGTCCATGGAAACAGCCAATTGCAAAATGGAACCGACTGCCTGGGTAATAAAGGAAACATCCTTGAAAATGGCATTGGTGCCCATATTGAGCAGAACACCCACCATGATGACTATCATGAACAAAACGGGTTCAAACCAGGACTTGGTCGCGATCATCAAAATCACAAGCGCAACCGGAACCGCAATCGCGATGATCCGGGTGATTTCCAGGGTAATGGCGCTTTGCATGTTGGCCATCTCGACCACCTGGCCGCGCACGGCTCCTTCAGGGCCGGCCAGTTCCTGCAGTTCACCCAGCACATCCTGGGCTTTGACTTCTTCGTCAACGGTCACATGGTAGAGGGCCATACCGTCTTTGTAGAAGCCCTGGACAATTTTCTGGTCGAGCAGATCGAGAGGGGTAGCCAGATCAACCTGATCATCAAGCCACAAAACCTCTTTAATGTAAGGAAGGGCAGCAAGTTTTTCCTTGACAGCCAGCGCCTGGGAAATCGACAGATCCGGTACACCGATCTCGGCGTTGGGGATATCCTGGTCATACTCGGCCGTCATGGTCTCAATGGCAATCGTGGATGCGGCTTGTTTGGGCACATAGGAGAAGAGATCGAAGTTGGTTTTGACCTTGGTGGCATAATAGCCGCTGACAACTGACAGCACAATAAAGAGCGCAAGGATGGCGCCCCTGAATCTGATAATGAGTTCCGCGATTTTTTTCATCTCTTCTTTACATAAGGAAAGGCCGTCATTCCGATGTTCCGGCCGCCTTACCGCAAGTATAATGACTTCAAATATCGGGTCGCAAGTAACGGATTTGCCACATCTGTCTTTTAGTCGACACATGTCGAATATTTGTTAAGAATATGTTACGATTGTCACAAGAAAACACAAAAATTCAGAATCTCCACGACCCGGAAGGACTTGATACAATGACGGCCCAAGGTGGATCCTCCGTGAAAAAGAAAGATCATTCGCCATCACACTCTGAGCGGGAACTCCTGATGCGGCCTTCCGGCGGCGACAGAAGGAGCCGCCGGACAGCCATGGCACTGCAGCAGGGGCTGATCGAGCTCCTGCTCGAAAAACCGCTTCGGGAAATCACCATCTCCGAACTGACCGAAAGGGCGGACATCAGCCGTACCACCTTCTACCTTCACTACCGGAACATCGGCGATCTTTTTCATCAAATCGAAAACAACATCTACCGCCAGTTTGAACAGCTTATCCACCTCAGCATGACCGACGACCACAGCCTGCTCCACATCGAACCTGACGAGAAAGGCGCTCCGACCATGCCCGTCCTTCTCGAGGTTTTCAATTTCATCAAGAGCAATCGCGACCTGAGTGTAGTACTCCTCAACAATCCGGACAGCACTTTTTTTAAGAAAATCTGGTCCACCGGGCACGACGTGCTGATTGAACGGATGGCTGCCATCCAGCCGGAGATGGACGTCAACCAGATTGAATACTATTATTTATTTGTGATCAATGGTGTGCGCGGACTGATCGAACACTGGATTGCCTCCAAGATGCGTGAACCGGTCCAGCAAATCGTTGAAATCGCCACAAGCTTCGTCCTGCGCAACATCGGTTTTCTCCTGTGGGGTGATGCCGAAGCAACAGATCTCGTCTGACCACCGGTTAAAGGAGGCTGTCCATGGACATGGAAAGAACGGAACTGAAACGGATCGGGCTCGACCTTGAAAGAGTCGTGGAGGAATTGATCAAGGAAGCGCGCCACAGCCGGCCCGGCGATCTTTTTGTACTCGGTTGCAGCACCAGCGAAGTCGTGGGCGAGACCATCGGAAAAGGGTCCAACATGGAGACGGGCGAAGCCATTATCAAGGCACTTCTCCCCGTCATCCGCCGCCACAAGCTCCATCTGGCTGTCCAGGGTTGCGAACACATCAACCGCGCCCTGGTGGTGGAACGGGAGATCATGCTTCGCGATGACCTGGAAGAGGTCAATGTCATCCCCCGGCTGCACGCCGGCGGCGCCTGCTCCATGGCGGCATACGCAGCTCTTGACGATCCCGTCATGGTGGAACATATCGAGGCTTCCCTGGGGATGGATATCGGTGATACGGAAATCGGCATGCATGTCCGCTTCGTCCAGCGGCCGGTCAGGCTTTCCGTGACCCACATCGGCCAGGCACGGCTGACCGCTCTCGTCTACAGACCCAAGCTGGTCGGTGGCGAAAGGGCGGTTCATCATTCCTGAAAAAATAACCGCCCGCCATCTTTCGATCACGGGCGGTCGCCTGGAGCCTGCGGACAGATTCGAACTCCCGACCTGCCGCTTACAAGGCGGCTGCTCTACCAGCTGAGCTACGCAGGCGCGCAGCCTGTATGGTACCCGATGCGCTCTTTTCTGTCAACAATTTGGCTCCTGTCCCCCCGCCTCCTGCGGTAATTTTCTCACCTATCAGTTAGAATGGGAAAGAATAGAAAAAAGGGGGTGTCCATGGGGACCTTCACCGAAAAAATCAAGGAAGTGCTGGCATCCATTTTTCCGGTCACCTTATTTGTCATTATCCTGCACTTTACTTTCACGCCCCTGACCGGCATGCAGATAGGCCAATTTCTGCTGGGGGCCTTGCTCATCCTGGCCGGACTGTCCGTTTTTCTCGTCGGTGTCGACCTGGGCGCCACACCGATCGGCCGCCACAGCGGCCGTATCCTGGTCAACACGGGCAAGTTGCCGCTTCTGCTGGCTGGCGGACTGCTCCTGGGTTTTTTTATTTCAGTTGCCGAACCCGACCTGCAAATTCTCGCTTCGCAGGTACAGCATCTGACCGGTGCCTCCATCACCAAGTGGCAGATGGTCATCATCGTTTCAATCGGTGTTGGCCTCATGGTCATGGTCGGTTTCTGGCGCATTATCAAACGGGTGCGGCTGCGTTATGTTATCTGGGTAACTTACGCGGTCATTCTCATTCTGGCCCTTTTTAACCGGCCCCTTTTCCACGACTTCGCCTTTGACGCGTCGGGGGCGACGACGGGCGCCATCACCACTCCCTTCATCCTGGCGCTGGCAGCGGGTGTCGCCCAAATCACGGCCGCCCACCGCGAGGACGCCAGAGACCAATTCGGTATTGTCGGTTTTGCGTCCGCCGGCGCTATTCTTGCTGTCCTTGCCCAGGGTGCTTTACAAAAATCTTTCAATCCCACCGTACCTCCTGGAACAGGCTGGCAGGCGTCTGAATCCTTCCTTGCGCCCTTCGGGCAGGCTGCCGGTATTTCCCTGCGAGATTCACTGCTCAGCCTGGCACCCCTGGTGGTCATTTTCTTTTGCCTGCACATCACTGTTCTTGTTATACAAAGACGCGATAAGATACGCGTTTATATCGGCCTCTTTTTCTGCTATCTGGGCCTGGTGCTCTTCATGATCGGTGTCATGGGCGGTTTCATGTCGGCAGGTCATCTGATCGGAACCGAACTGGTTTTGCTGAACAAACCCTTTCTTACGATCATCGCCGGATTTTTCCTGGGCATGGCAACCGTCATCGCGGAACCGGCTGTCCACGTCCTCACCCTGTCGGTTGAGGAGGAAACGGATGGCATCATCCCGCGCAAAGTCGTTTTGTCTTTTCTGGCAGTTGGCGTGGCTTTCGCCGTCGCCCTGGCAGTCCTCAGGGTTTACATAGCGGGACTGGAACTGTGGCACCTCCTGCTGCCAGGCTACACCCTGATTATGATCATGAGTTATTTCACGCCTGATCTTTTTCTCGGCATCGCTTTTGACGCTGGAGGCGTTGCCTCCGGTCCCATGACGGCCACCTTCATCCTGGCCTTTACCCAGGGGGTCGCCGCCGGGGTGCCCCAGGCGGATTTACTGCTCGATGGCTTCGGGGTTGTTGCCCTGGTCGCCATGGCGCCCCTGATCACCTTACAGATACTTGGGCTCATCTCAGTCTGGCGTGGCAAGCGTCAGCGACTCCGCGACTCCGCGGCCATGGAGACGGCTGATGCCGCCCCTGAAAAAAAGGAGGACCAGTATGTTGACCAGTGAGACACAGACAGACGGACCACTCTGCCTGCTGACCGTTATTTCGGATCCGGGTAAGGCAGACGCCATGGCACGGTTCGCGTTGCGGAACGGCGCTTTGGCAGCCTATCATTTTTACGCGCACGGCACAGCGCCCGGCCACTTACTGACCTTGCTGGGCCTGTCGGGTGTTCGCCGGGAAATGATCTGCCTCACAGTCGCAGGCAACCAGGGACATGCCCTGCTGGATGATCTTTGCCGGCATTTTCATATTGGCAGGGAAATGAACGGGATTGCCTTCCTGCAAAACATGGATCCGGGTGACAAGGGTCCTGCGGCACCTTCTGATTACGTATTGCTCGCCGCTGTTGTCAATGAAGGGGAGGGTGAGTACCTGGTCGAAAGTGCCAGGCGCTGTCAACCCGTCGGGGCCACTATCCTGCGGGCACTCGGTACCGCCGATCACAGCAAGAAGACCTTTGATTTTGAGATTGTCCCGCAAAAGGAAGTGGTGCTGATCGTCGCCCGCTCCTGCTATCTCGACGCGCTTTACCGGGCCATCTACGACGAAATGGTCACGGAAAGTCCCGGCCGCGGGATCTTGTTCTCCCTGCCGCTCGTCCATGCAGCCGGGCTTCTCGATATGGTTCCCTCCTGCGAGGAGCCATCCGGAGCTCCGCAGCAACCATCAGAGCCGGCTTGTCAAGAGGACGACCATGTCGCTCTTTTTGTGGCCGCGGACCGTGGCCATACAGCCGGCATACTGGCAACCGTCGAAGCTTGTGGAGGAACGGGCGCCACCATCCTGCACTGCCGGCTGGCGGCACCCGGTTCGGGAGGATGGTACAGCAGGCTTGGCGATCCCGAAAAGGAAATTGTTCTTGTCATTACGCAATCGGAGAAGGCTGAGCAGATACGCAGACGGCTGGCGGATGAAACTGCTGCCGCGAGACCTGTCCAGACGGGCCAGCTAAGGGTGACCCGCTTCAGACACCTGTCGGAGCTCAGGGACGCCCGGTGACGTAATACTGCAAAACGGCGTTTGCCACGGCCTGGCCGATGGCGTGGCGTCCTTCCTGGGAAGTCATGATCCTGCGGTCGGCCTCGTTGGACAGGTAGCCCGGCACCAGGGAGGCCGATACAAAATTAGTCAAACGCAGGACCGCCATATCTTTTTCCGCACCTGCATTCACATGGTCTTCGGGTCCCAGCTGCGGTTCCATCTGAACCAGGCTTGACTTGAGAAGCGAGGCCAGTCTGGCCCGCCCCTCACTGTCGATATTGGAATAATTGGGCGCCAGCGCCTGTGCGTCCTGGCCCGCGGCATAGCCGTTATTCACCTCATTGACAAAAGACGACGACATGTAATAGGCCTGCGAACCCTGTTTGGAGGGATCATTAATATCGAAAGCCAGAGACAGGTTGATGAAGAC
>CAZGCS010000023.1:1543-6700 GCA_964524395.1 uncultured Mageeibacillus sp. | reverse complement strand
GCTTCGTTGCCAGTAACGGGCAGCGCCATGAGAGCTGCCCCGGACTCTTCTGTCAGGTCAGGATCTTCACTCCCCTGGCTGTCGCCGGGGACTTGGCCGGTGCCATTGCCTTCAGGTTTTGAAACGGCCGGACCGGTTACCTGGCCCGGATCAATCTGAAACCGTTTGCCTCCACGGACAGGCCGGGGCAGGACGCCAAAGGCGGAGAGCAACAAAAGAAGGCAGCTTGCCAGCACCATCACAAAGACAAAGCGGCTGCCTTTCCTTCTGGGCATGGCCTACCTTTTATGATCAGTCGTGCCAAGCTGCCCGATCACTTTTTGCAAATCGGTGGCGAAGTCGCTGATCTCTTCCTGATCCTGGCCCTCGATCATGATGCGGATCAGGGGCTCGGTTCCCGATTTGCGGATCAAGAGCCGGCCGGCCTTGCCCAGTGCCTCCTCTGTCAGGCGGACCGCCTCCACAAACTGCGGGTGCTCCATGATGGCGTCTGCCCTGCCCTGCTCCACCCGGACATTGACCAGAACTTGTGGAAAGAGCTGGATAAACCTGCGCATCTCGCTCAGGCGGACACCCCGGCCCTGGCTGATAAGTGCCCGCAGGAAGCGCAGGGCCGTCAACTGTCCGTCCCCCGTTGTCGCGTCCTCAAGCAGGATGACATGACCGCTTTGCTCACCGCCCAGTGACAGCCCCTCCCGCAGCATGTGTTCCAGAACATACCGGTCTCCCACCGCCGTGCGGACCAGCCGGTAACCCTCCCGTTCAGCCATCTTTTCCAGTCCCAGGTTGCTCATAACGGTCGCCACGATCGTCTTTTGCGCCAGAAGGCCCCGCTGATCCATATCTCGTGCCAGCAAGGCCATCATGACATCGCCATCGCACAGGCCACCCTGGTCATCGACGGCAATCAGGCGATCGGCATCGCCGTCAAAGGCAAGCCCGAGGTGAGCACCCGTCTCCAGCACCTGCTCAGCAAGGTTTTCCGCGTAAGTCGATCCGCAACCACGGTTTATGTTGAAGCCGTCCGGCTCAATGCCCAGAGCCAGCACTTCAGCTCCCAGCGTCCGGAATAAGTCAGGCGCCGTCTGAAAGCTGGCGCCGTTGGCGCAATCGATGACAAGCCGTATGCCTGTAAGGTCAAGGCCGGCAATATCCAGCAAGTGATTTTTGTAGTCCTCCGCCCCCTTGTCGTAATGAGTCAGCCGGCCCACGCGGTCCCCGACAGGCCTGTCCCTGCCATCGAACCCGGCAAAAACCATGGCCTCAATCATTTCTTCCGTCTCGTCCGGAAGTTTGAACCCCCCCGACGAAAATAATTTGATTCCGTTGAATTCATAGGAGTTATGGGAAGCGGATATCATGGCCCCCGCGTCAGCACCCAGCTCATGTGTCAGCCAGGCGACCCCTGGGGTCGCGATCACCCCCACGTCAATGACATCTGCGCCGGCGGAAGTGATCCCCGCGATCAAGGCGGAACCCAGCATTCCGCCTGAAATCCGGGTATCAGCCCCCACGATGAAGGTGGGTTTATGGTGGGTTTCCTCGGTCAGAACCAGGGCACCGGCAAAGCCCAGCGAGAAGGCCAGGTCAGGAGTCAAATCGCGGTTTGCCACGCCGCGCACGCCGTCTGTTCCAAAGAGTCTGGTCATTTTCTTCCTCAAGTGATCTTTCTTTTTATCATACAAAAAGCGGTCCTTGTTCTGCCTGCGGGGCAGGCAGGGGGACAGCCGGGTTCAGTCAAGTTCAAAAATATTGACCGTCACTGTCGCAGGGAAGAGCAGTTCGGTCTTGGTATAAAGCAAGGTGTCCGTATCGACTTTGACCGGCAGCTGAATCGGTCCGGTCCGGCTGACGTCGCTGACATCGATGTAGGCAGAAATCTTGGCCAGTGTAATGTCCGCCAGCACCTGCTGCCTGCCCCGCAGGGTGATCTGAACATTGGTAACGGGATAGCCCTGGATGCCGAAACCTTTTTCGCCTGCCCTGTCGACACCGAAATGTGCAAGAGGAACGGTGAAGGTTTTGGTTGTGACAGGGTTGACCGTCACCTGAACATAGAGCCATATGAAACAAGCCAGTACTAAGGCAATGATGGCCAGGCCGACCCGTTGTTTACGCGTCAGGAGAGAGCCTGAGCTCCTCCGCCTTGACACGCCCCTGGATCGCTTCCTGGCTGCCCCCGGCACGGGGATGGCTGCCCCATGGCTGTCGCCGGTTTGTTCACGAAAATCGTGCGTCGAAACAATTTCTTCGCTCACAGGCGCCTGCTGCCGGAAAGCCAGCCGTCTTTTGGCCCATTGGTGCAACCGGCTCCTTAAGCTTTTTACCTCTCCTGCCTGTTCCATGCCCAGAAGACGGTGAAGCTGGGTGCGAAGCGCGTCACCGTTACCCAGCACGTGAAGGACACCTCCCACGGCGATGCTGATTGAACCTCTTTCCTCCGAAACCACGATGGCAATGGCATCGCCCATCTCACTCACCCCTACCGCCGCCCGGTGCCGAAGACCAAAGTCACGGCGCAGATGGTAGTTGTCCGACAAGGGAACGTGAACACGGGCTGCGGCGATTCTGCCATCACGGATCAGAACCGCTCCGTCGTGGAGCGGCGACCCGGAATAGAAGATCTGCCTCAGCAAGGCTGATGTCACGTTGGCATCGATCCGGACAGCGTTTTCCTGCTCATGCAGTTCGCCCAGCCGCGTATCCCGCTCAATAATGATCAGAGCACCCGTCAGGGTTTCCGACATCCAGATACAGGCGTTGACAATGGCTTCGATCATCTGATGGGAGCTGGTACCGCCGGGAAAGGCATCCCAGTTGACAAAAGACAGACGGTTCCGGCCCACCGCTTCCAGCGTCCGCCGGAGCTCAGGTTGAAAAATGACGATGATGGCAATGGCCAGGATGGAGATGGTCCGGCTGAGCATAAAGCCGATGGTGCTCAGTCCGACGGCGCTTGCGACCAGGGCGAAAATAACGATCAGCAAAATACCGCGCAGCAGTTGCCACGCCCTTGAGTCACGCAGCAAGAGCAGAATCAAGTAAAGGACAAGGGCTGTGATGGCGATGTCAAAAAGTGCGATCACGATGTCAAGGGGACCACCCAGAAAGAGCAGGCCGTCTGACAGGCTGTAGCGCAATTCATTGAAAAATTCACCAATTTTCGAAAACAGATTAGACGGCAAAGGCGATCCTCCGCTCTTTTTGATGCTCAAAATCTTTTTTTCATTTTATCACACGACCGTCTCGTTAACGGTTTGACAACAAGGTCTTCACGCTGGTATCATTCCTCATGTCGTGTGATTGACAATGCCGATTAGTGTAACGGTAGCACACCTGACTCTGACTCAGTTTGTCCGGGTTCAAATCCTGGATCGGCAGCCAAAACCCCGGATCATTCAGGTCCGGGGTTTTTTGTCTCTTCCTGCCGTCTGACAAAGTCATCGCGCCAAGCTTGAAGAAAAGCGGGAAAAGGCAGCTCGGACAGCTGGCTGACACTGATACGGCTCACGCCTTCTCCTCCCGGCGCCGGCGCGTCACGCAGGGCAAGGCTGGCCGCACCCGAAAGATCCGCCTCCCAGAAAGCCAGCTCCCAGACACGGTGAGAAAAGACTGCCCGCTTATCACCGGCATAGGTCAACCCGATCTTGAAAGCGCCCGTCTTAGCCGCGACCTCATCCCTGACACGGCCTTGCTCTTCCTGCTCCACCTTGCCGGCAAAGGAGAAAAACTCGTACAAGCCGGCTAGCAGGCCCGCGGGACGGCGACGGACAAGAACATCTGCCCCATCGTGGATCAGGACGTATGTGAGCTGGCTTACAGGCCGGTCCGGATCTTTGCGCTTGACGGGGTAGGCATTCACAGAGCCGCGGGCATAAGCCTGACAAAAAGAACTCACGGGACAGGCGTCGCATGTGGGTAAAGCTGGTGTGCAGACGGTCGCGCCCAGTTCCATCAAGGCCTCGCTGAAATCACCTGCGCGCTTGCCGGGGAAAAGAGCCGTCACCCGCTCCCTGACCGCCCGCTGCCCTTGAGGGTCGCCCTGGACATGCGGGAGGGAGTCAAGTCTGGCAAAAACGCGGACAACGTTACCGTCGACGGCCGGTTCGGGAAGGTCATAGGCGAAAGAGAGAATGGCGCCGGCGGTATAAGGCCCGATACCGGGGAGTTTGAGCAAATCACTTTTTTCCCGGGGCAGGACGCCCTTGTAATCAGCCACTACTGTGACGGCCAGGGCCAGAAGATGCCGGGCACGACGATAATAGCCAAGGCCTTCCCAGTACTTCAGCACTTCAGTCTCCCCTGCCGCCGCCAGGCTTTCAATATCCGGAAACCGCACCATAAAGCGCTCATAATAGGGGATGACCGCGGATACCTGGGTCTGTTGCAACATCAATTCGGAGACCATGACAGCGTAGGGATCGCGGCGATGACCCGATGATGTGGCCTCCCGCCAGGGCAATGACCTGGCAGACTGGTCAAACCATGCCAGAAGTGTGTCCGCAAACGAAGGATTCAAGAGGATTTCGACTCCAGATAAAAGGCAGCCGACCGGCCGGCCAGATAGCCCGAGGCCATGGCCCACATGAGATTGAAGCCGCCTGTACTGCCGTCAATATCGAGAACTTCCCCGCATGCAAACAGGCCGGGCACGAGCCTGGACATCAGGGTGCCGGGGTCGAATTCTGCCGTAGCGATTCCTCCGGACGCCACCTGCGCATACGGAAACCCGCGCGTACCGGTCACATTGACTTCGAGATGCTTGAGCTTGCGGGTCAGCTCCCCTGCCATGGCTCCGGGGTCAGACAACACCCGGTTATTGGCCTCCACACAAGCGACAAGGGCACGGGCGATCCTGTCCGGAACGAGACCGGTCAGAACCGTCCGCCAGTCATCATCGGCCACCCGCCCGGCCTGCAGGAAACAGCCGACGGCTTCCTCTTCCAATTCGGGTAAAAAATCAATTTCAATCAGACCTGCCGCGTCCCCGGCTGAAATCGAACGGCCGACCGCACCGCCCAGCTCCATGGCTGCGATACCTGACAATCCGTAACCGGTGATCAGATATTCACCCCTTGTCCGCGTGACCGGGCCGGACAGATCTTTGAACAGAACCGAACCGCGGAAGCGGATACCCTCCGCGTATTGGAGCAGGGG
>CAZGCS010000023.1:0-1443 GCA_964524395.1 uncultured Mageeibacillus sp. | reverse complement strand
AGGCATGACAAAGGCGGGATCTTCACCCTGGTAATTGCCTTCCACCGGCGCCAGGTTGGCGATGTTGCAGCGGCCATTTCCGCTGGCCAGCACCTTGCGCAAAGGCTGCTTCTCCTTTTCGATGACCGCAAGCGGCCCGGTCAGGCCGGCCTGCCTCGCGCCAAGCGCCGCCAGCACCCCCGACGCGCCACCGCCTATAACGATCAGATCATAATGTTCGGGCAAGCGCTGACCTCCTAACGAACGGTTACCAGGACCGCCTCTTTGTCCAAAATAACAAGGAAGTGCTGATCACTCAAGGCCAGAATCCGGGTGACCCCGGTATCGATATCCTGCCGCGTTACGAGCCGGCCTGCGTCCGTATCGTAGAGCAGCAACTCGCTCCCGCTTGCGGCCAGAATCAAGCCGCCTTCCGGGGTAAGGGCAAAACAGGAGACCCCGCCCGCCGCCTCCAGGGCCTGAAAAAGGCCCTCACCGTCCGCCTGATTCCATGAAGTCACAAAGAGGTGCCTGTCCCCGTCTCCTTCTGCCAGAAGGGCAAGGCGGTCACCTCCGGCCTCTGCCTGAACCGGAATTCCTGGCAGGGAGCCACCTTCTTTGACTCCCGTCAGGGGATCGAAAAGAACCGCCTTTTGCTCATTGTAAAAAAGAACCCTGCCCCCGCCAAGATGAGCCCTCAGGGGGAGGAGATCGTCGGACGATACGGTGACATCAGCAAGCAGTTTTCCATCAAAGTCGCAGCGAAGATAACGGGTCCATGTTTTCCCCTGTGACAGATCCAGCATGAGTACGTCGAACTGGTCTGCTCCCGGAATGAAAGAGAGACTGAGCGGCCACTCCAGTGAGGAAAAGGTCAGGACAGCGCGGTAGCTTCCTGTCCTGGTATCAAAGAGTGACGCCACCATCCTGCCTTTGAGCGAGGATCCGAACGTTAAGAGAAGAGAATCGCGATAATCACCGCCGAAGATATTTTCCCCGGTATCCGATTCATAGGTGGAAAGATCAGGGAAAATCGCCATGTAGGTGGATCCCTGCACCGGAGTGACCAGGAGGCCCTGTCCCATGGATCTCACCTGAGACTGGCGGTAAGGAAATGGGATAAAAGAGCGTTCACTGCCCGACGCGTCAAGCACGGCCAGGCCTTCCTCCTCAATGCGTACCAGCGACGACCCGACCAGAGCATAGGAGTCAGGCGAAGTCCCGCGCAAAGGAAAAGCCTTGCCGAGAAGAAGCGAATCCTTTGACTGAACAACTTGCCCGGGCATGCGCGAAATGAAAAGGAGCAGGACCACGGCAATAAAAATCAGGGCCCAAAAAAAAGAGAGCACGGCAATCAGCCGGGAACCCGATTCCTTGGTCGCTGATTTTCCCTCTGCCATAGGCTCGGACAGACAACTCCTTTTCAAATCCTTAACAGGCGCTTTTACTATAGCACGGCAAGCT
>CAZGCS010000022.1:0-15921 GCA_964524395.1 uncultured Mageeibacillus sp. | reverse complement strand
TAATCGAGCGATGACATCCCTCGATTTGGCAAGAGCCGCCTGACGATCTTCCTGAGCGTGGATCGCCCGCAGCATCGCTGCAACCAGCTTCATCTTCCCGCGAGGAACAACCGACAGTACATTGCGCGTGAAGTGCACGCTACACCGCTGGTAGCGGGCGTTAGAGTAAGTGGTATTTACCGCTTCCAATAGCCCTAAGCACTTATCCCCGATGAAGAGCTGGGTGCCGCGAAGTCCCCGTTCCTTGAGATCTCGAAGAAAATTCATCCAGGACTCCTTGTCTTCCCGTAACCCCTCACAGGCACCGATGACCTCACGCTCACCTTCTTCATTGACTGCCATCGCAATGAGGATGGCCACATTTTCGAAGTTACCAGCAAAATTTCGCTTGAGGTAGATCCCATCCAGGTAGACGTATGGGTAGCTCATCTCAAGGGGGCGCTTTCGCCACTCATCGATTTGACCATAGGCCTTTTGGTTAAGGCGACTGACGGTCCCTGCGCTGACCCGGGTGCCCCACAAGGCCTCGGTGATGTCTTCTACACGGCGTACGGAGACTCCGGCCAGGTACATCTCTACCAGAGCCTCCTCCACGCTTATCTCGCGTTTCTGGTAGCGCTGGATGATGGCGGTTTCAAATGTCAAGGTCCGAAGCTTGGGCATCTTGAGTTCCACCTCGCCTGCCCGCGTCAGTAGTTTCCTCTTGTAGTGCCCGGCTCGCGTGCTCTTTCGCAAAGCGGTTCGCTCGTAGCGCTTGGCATTGGTCAGCCGGTCGGCCTCTTCTTCCAGCATCGCATTCAAGGTATCTTCCACACTTTGACGCACCATCTCGCTTAGCTCTTCTTTGATGATTCCCTCGTTCAGCTGTATAATTTTTTCGGACATGGTTCTTCTTTCTCCTTGGTTTGTTTTTTCCAAAAATCAATTCTACCAAGTGAGGAGAGGTTCCATGTCCTCTTTATTCATTTGTGCGAAACTTATTCTACTTTATCGTGTGATCTCTTCCTGACTCGAAAACACAGGCAAATTCTTTTTATAACACCAATACTTGCATCCAAAATATTAGAATTAGAAAATTTGAAGATCCTGTTCAGAAGTGAAGTTTATGGAGAGACATTCACCGAAAGTGTTGGCATGCGAATTGAAACTTCTAGTCCCAATGAGGGGCAGCGTAGAGAAATGATTCGACATAACTACTCTACCTTTGTCCGCCTTATTCACATACCCGCTCCATTTTCATGTATATGCTTTGAATAAATCAAAATGATGATCTATACCATCTTCAGGATCTATTCAGTAATACATGATTCATTCTCAATGGAAAGGGCTGCTCCGGTGACTGTCAAGTTCCGGGGCAGCCCTTTGATTGTCATCGTAGAACAATTAGCTGATAACGATAGCCAAAAGTACACGGAATATTAAATGGCTTTAGTTATGCGTCGCATTTGCCCAGTTCTCAGGATCATCCACATTCGATGAGTCAATGACATAGAAGGGGTTATCGATGCTCTTGTCAACGGTTCCGCCCTTGATGATCTTGACCGCAAGTTCCACAGCACTGGCACCCATGACAACGGGTGTTTGTGAAATCGTAACGTCAATCTTGTTTGCCTTGATCGCAGTGAGTGCGTCGTAGATTCCGTCAATCCCGATGATGTAGATATGTCCATCTTCACCAACAGGTTTGAGCAGTCCGGCGCTTTCAATTGCCTTGAGGGCTCCCAGGATGCAGTCATCATTGTGGCCATATACGGCGTCAATCTCATCGTTAGCCTGAATAATATTCTGCATCACGTTTAAGGATGTTTCCTGATTGAAATCACCTGCTTGACGGGCGACTATTTTAATGTCGGGGTAGTCAACGATAACTTTATTGAAACCTTCGCCTCTATCCCGGGCAGCTGAAGTTCCAATCAATCCTTCAATTTCAACAACATTTCCTTTAGGTGCGCCGTATCTATCTGTAAGGAACTCAATGATCTTCTCGGCGGCGAGCTCGCCCATCGCGATATTGTCCGTCGCAATAAAAGCGGTGTAGTCTTCTCCTGTGGATCCCCTGTCACAATAGATAACGGGAATTCCCGCCTCTTTTGCTTTCAGCTCGGAGGCAACAATTGCGTCACTGTCAACAGGATTCACGATCAAAGCCTGGACACCCTGGGAAATCAGATCTTCAATCTGAGAGGCCTGATTCGCAATGTCTCCGTCAGCATTTACCTCAATGAGCTCAGCATCCAGTTCTTTGCACTTATCAATTATTCCCTGCCTCATGCCTACAAAAAAAGCATTTGTAAGCGTACTCAGGCTACAACCAATTTTCGGCTTCTCACCTGTACCACCAGTTGGACCGGGGTCCTCTTTGGGAGCACAAGCAGTTGACAGACTAATTACCATTAGTACCATCAATAAGATTGCAATAATTCGTTTCATTAACCTTTCTCCTTCATCTTCTGAATAAGTTCTATCCGTGTACCTGTTAAAACCAAACATTAGAGATTCATTTCCCGGTGATCAGGAAGGTTCCGCCCTTCGTTTCAAAGTGTCGATCAGGACTGCCATGAGAATGACAAGTCCGTGGATGCTGCCTTTGAAAAAGGGGTTTACATTGAGCAGATTCTGACCATTATTGATGACTCCCAAAATCAGCACACCAATAAAGGTACCCAGCATGGTGCCACGTCCTCCGGCAAGGCTTGCACCGCCGATTACCACGGCACCAATCGCTTCAAGCTCATATCCCTCTCCTGCCGTCGCAGTTGCTGTCGCAAGCCGCGCCGTCAGCACAACCGCGGCCATACCCGCGGTTAAACCCGAAATCATATAGGTGAAAGTTTCTACGCGTACCGTATTAATCCCCGACAGCTTAGTGGCTTCCCGATTTCCACCAATCGCGTAAAGACTCCGGCCGAACGCTGTATATTGGAGTATATAAAAGGCAACCAGAAAGACGGTTATGAGGATGATCACAGGCATGGGGAGCCATCCCCACAATCTTCGACAGCCGATAGCCGCAAAAGTATCGGGTAAACCAGCAATTGTTTTGCCACCCGTATAAACCATTGTCAAACTTCTCGCAATAGACAGACCTGCGAGCGTAACGATGAAAGCCGGCATCCGGAGCTTACTTATAAGCAGCCCCTGAATAAGTCCGATAATGGCACCAATCAACAGCATGAAGCCAATCGAGACCATCACTGCCCAGCCAACCGGCATGATCTTCATTGCGCCCTTCATCATGCCCGCGCCTAAAGCAGAGGCGAGAGCAACAACAGAGCCTACAGACAGATCAATGCCGCCTGTAATAATGACGTAAGTCATGCCTACAGCAACCAATCCAGTGGTAGCGGATTGTAGCAATACGTTAGTGATGTTGTTAACCGCGAGAAATCTTTTTGTCGCAAGAGATAATATGATGCCCAGTACGATCAGAACCAGTAAAATTACATTCTTCGAGAAAAATCTAAATACCGGATTAGTTTTTAAACTCTTTCTAGTCGTCATTCATAATTGCCTCCTCCATTGTCATTATGTCAGACTCTATTCATGATGGTTCCTTCCGGTCTGAAAGATCACCAATCGCATATTTAATGACTTGTTCCTGCGTCAAGTCTTCATTTGCAAGAATAGTCGACATCTTGCCTTCATTCATAATGCCGATTCGATCGCTCATGCCAATTACTTCGGGCAGCTCAGAAGAAATCAATATGACCGCTTTCCCCTGCTCAGTGAATCGATTAATAATTTCATAGACTTCAACTTTTGTGCCAATATCGATGCCTCGTGTTGGATCATCGAGAATCATGATCTCGGGCTCTGTCTGAAGACATTTGCCCAGAACCACTTTTTGCTGATTACCTCCAGAAAGATTTACAACGACCTGGTTCCTTCCGGTTGACTTAATCTGGAGCGACTTCATACCCGCTTCCGCTATTCTTTTTTCAACTTTGGGCTGAAGAAATCCTAATGATTTACGGATTGAATTAATCAAAGGCAAGGTGATGTTTTTTTCAATCGTCTGACCAAGTATCAGGCCCTGCGATTTTCTGTCCTCAGGAACGAGAAACAGGCCTTCCTTGATGGCCGTCTTGGGATGTCGAACTTCAACTTTTTCGCCCTTGATCCGAATTTCTCCCTTTTCCTTTTTATCGGCACCTATCAGCAATCGCGCGAGTTCACTCCGGCCCGAGCCCACAAGACCTGCAATACCGAATACTTCACCGCCGTAGACATCGAAACTTACATTCTGGACGTGTTTGCCCCGTGAAACATCACAGACCTCCAGCACCTTTTCGCCGCGCTTGTAATGTTTCTTGGGATAACGCTGGAAGATCTCTCTTCCGACCATCATTTTGACGAGTTGATCTTCAGAGATATCGTTGACACTGTGGACACCGATACTCTGACCATCTCTCAGCACCTGGACAGTATCGCAACATGTGTAAATCTCTTCCAGCTTGTGTGAGATGAAAACAACACCTACGCCGCTGCTTTTCAACCGGCGAATGATTTTAAACAGCTGAACCGTCTCTTCAGTCGTAAGTGACGAAGTTGGTTCATCCATTAAAATTACCTTGGCTTGAACAGACAAGGCTTTTGCTATTTCAACCATTTGCTGGGACGCAATAGACAGGAAACGAACTTCTTCCCTGGGATCGATATCGAAATTGAATTGATTGAGGAGTTGTTTTGTGTCGGCGAACAGCTTTTTGTAATTAATTTTGCCGAATTGATTTTCAGGAAGTCTTCCGAGGAAAATGTTCTCGGCCACGGTCATGTTTGGTATCAGTTTCAGTTCCTGGTGGACAATCGCGATCCCCAATTCCCGCGCATGTTTGGGATCCTCAATAACCACCTCTTGGCTTTCATTGATTATCCGGCCTGAGTCCGGTTGATAGATGCCGCTGATGATATTGAGTAAGGTCGATTTGCCCGCACCGTTTTCCCCAAGCAAGCCAAGGACATTTCCTTTGTATATTTGAATACTGACATTGTCGAGCGCTTTTACGCCGGGAAAGGACTTTGAAATATTCTCTGCGTGCAGGAGTATTTCCACTTTGGCCTCCAAGCTTTCTTAGGCGCAGGCAACAGGAATCAAAAGGTTATTGCTCTGTGCCCGACCCACATAACCATGTGCTCGCGTTCAGCCCAAATTCCGGTGCCGACATGCTTTAGCTGAGTTACATTTACACATCGAAATTGTGCATTTCATACTAGTTGTGTAATCAAATTCCAGTTAAATATAACACATATTTGTTTTCGATACAGCTTGAATTGCATCTTAAACAAGGGAAGTGGCTCTACCACAGGCGCAGACGACTATAGAGACATTCTATTTTCTCCAATAGCTCGCCATTGGGAGAATCCGTGTCAAAATTTCCAAAACACATCCAGCCACGCAGCGCGCCACCACGGAAAAAGAAGTGCATGTTGGGCAAAACGCCCCAAACCCAGGTCCTCCTCAAGTCACCTCGTGACCAGGTGTCTTCCGGAAAGCTAATAAATCGCTGGCTTTGGGAAGCGGGGACGAAGCTCTGTTGGACCCATCTCCTTCTGTTTGTGGAAGGGATCTCCCATTCATTTCTTCGAAGTTTCGCCAAAAAACACCGCCGCTCCGCAAATGGAGTCATGCGAAGATTGATCGCGATCCTGCCAGTCGTTACGCTGCTTCTCTTGCCTGTTTTATAGTCAAGTGACCAAATTTTTACTTGACTCACTGGGGGATAACTTCTAGAATGAATTAAAAGTTCCAAACTCGAAAGGAGAATAATTATGAGTAAAATCAAATATAGCGCAATAATCGGGTCACTTGGGCAAACATACGACCGATTCATGCCTTGTGGCTACAAGGATCCCGAGCTGGATCAAGTGGAATTTCCTGACGTAATTAAAAGCCTGGAAAAGATGGAAGTATTGCAGGGCGCAGACCTTTACCAAGCACCGACAGGGCCCCTGTCCGATCCTGACAGGGTTAATGAGATTTTGTCGGCATCAGGACTGATCGCTTCTTCAGTATTGCCGCTTGTATTTGGTGAAAGAATATGGCAGAAAGGCTCCATCACAGCCGCTGATCCCGAGGTCAGGAAGGCTGCCATGAAGCTGATCAAACAGAACATAGACTTTAACGCAAAATTGATCGGTAATCCGAGTGTAAACCTGTGGCTTGGCCAGGATGGGTTTGATTATCCGTTGCAGACCGACTATGCGAAGCAATGGGATTATCTGATCAAATCAGTCCGTGAATTAGCGGACTACAACCCCAGTATTAAATTGACGCTCGAAGGGAAAATTCGGGAACCGAGGAATCGTTGCCTTGTTGATACAACCATGACTGCTCTCCTTATGTGCATGGAAGTCGATCGGGATAATGTGGGAGTTGCCATTGATACCGGTCACGTTTTCCAGTCGCAACAGAATGTGGCTCAAAACATTGAGGTGGCCGCGCGACATAACAAACTCTTCATGATGCATGCCAACGATAACTATAACCTCTGGGACGACGATCTTGTTGTCGGGGCCCTGCGTTTGACGGAGTACATCGAGATGTTCTACGCCTTGAGGAAGCATGATTACGACGGATTTATTTCTGTCGACATCTTCCCCTACCGCGAGGATCAGTATGAAGCGACAAGGCAAAGTGTTCTCAACATGAAAAAATACGACGAAATCATTGACTTGATTGGTTTTGATAAATTGACAGATGTCATTAATAATGGCGATCCCAATGAAATGGTGAACGTCATCAGGGAGGGTGTGTTCAAGTAACGATCTGTTGAACCCTCGATGCTTCCGTGATGTTGACTTCATCTCCACGTTGAAAAGCGGTGTCATTTTTCTGGCGGCACATGACAGACACATGGTTCTGCATGTACCGCCAGGGAAGTATGGACAGAGCTGGTCAACCTGAGCGTGGGTTTGCAGAGGAGAAGCTCGAATTCGTCCTTTCCCTGTTGAATACCGAAAAAGGAGATAAAGCTGAGTGCAAACAGAAAATATACTTGAGCTAAAAAATATAAGCAAGAGTTTTTCCGGTGTGCAGGTCTTGCACGGTGTCGACTTGACTGTGAAGAAGGGTGAGGTGCATGTCCTTGTTGGTGAGAACGGTGCCGGAAAATCAACCTTAGTCAAGATCATTTCCGGTGTGTATGAAAAAGACGAGGGTGAAATCATCTTTGAGGGAAATCCAATTGCGCAGATGGATATCCATAAAGCACACGAGTTGGGAATCAGCATCATTCACCAGGAATTTAACCTGCTTCCATACCGGACGATCGGTCAGAATCTCTTTTTGGGAAGGGAACCCATAAAGAACAAGTTTTTCAAGACAATTGACAAACAGAAGATCGATAAACGAAGCAAGGAATTACTCGGATTTGTGGGCCTGTCAATAGACCCGCAGACAAAAGCAATCAGTCTTGGCATTGCCCAGCAACAAATGGTTGAGGTGGCCAAGGCTTTGGCTGTCGACTCCAAAATACTGATCATGGATGAGCCGACAGCAACCCTGACTAGAAAAGAAATTGACCGGTTATTCGAAACAATAGAGAAATTGAAAAGCAACGGTGTTTCGATCATCTATATTTCTCACAGACTTGAAGAACTGGAGGAAATAGCCGACACCATCAGTGTGCTGAGGGACGGGAAGTTGGTCGGCACCCTGAAAGCCGACCAGGCGCCGACGGATCTGATCATTAAGATGATGGTCGGCCGTGAGATCACAGATCAGTATAAGCGCGATTATTGCACTCCGGGCGAGGAAGTGCTCCGGGTGGAAAACCTTTCTTCTTATCGCTTCAAAGACTTGAATCTGTGCGTCCGAAGCGGAGAAATCGTCGGTATTTCAGGGCTTGTTGGAGCAGGTAGAACCGAAGCAATTAAGTCGATATTCGGATTTGACACGTTTGAAAAGGGAAGCGTCACCTTATTCGGGAAGAAGTACACACGCCTCAATACTGCTCTCACGACGAGACTGGGGGTCGGACTGGTACCTGAAGACAGGAAGGACGAAGGCATCATTCTCGATATGCCCATACGTGAAAACATTGTTCATGCCTCCCTGCGTAATCTTTTCAAACGGGGGGTCCTGAGCCGGAAGATTGAATCGAGCACTGCTGAGCGCTACAAGGACGATCTCAACATCGTCTCACCCTCCATCAGAAAACATGTCCGTTTTTTGAGCGGAGGAAATCAGCAGAAAGTTGTGGTCGCGAAATGGCTTTGTGCAGACTGCGACTTGATCCTGTTCGATGAACCTACACGTGGTATTGACGTAGGTGCCCGCGAAGAGATCTATGAACTTATCAACGAATTGGTCAAGCAGGGTAAAGCAGTCTTGATGATTTCCTCGGATATGCCTGAGCTACTCGGAATGTGTGATCGGACATATGTCATGAAAGACGGCCGCATCACAGCGGAGTTTAGTAAAGACGAGGCAACCCCGGAAAAACTACTGGCTCATAGTATTTAGGAGGGCATAGAGGGATGAGAACAAGATTGTTTCGAGGAAAAGACAGCCTGGGCTTGGTAGTTGCGACCATTTTGATGTTCATCGTGATGAGTATTTCCACCGAGAATTTTTTCGGGTGGTATAACATACATAATCTTCTCAAGGACACCTCGATTCTCTTAATTGTTTCCTTAGGCATGACATTGGTCATTCTGGTGGGAAAAATTGATATTTCCGCCGGTTCAGTCATGTCATTGACTGCCATTGTCGTGACCATTCTCCTGCGGGCGGGTGTTCACATTGTCTTGGCACTGATGGCCGGCATTGCGACCGGGGCCGTTTTTGGATTCTTGAACGGTTTTCTTGTCGGCATCCAGAAGCTGAACCAATGGGTCACAACCTTCGCGACAATGAGTCTGGCGAAAGGCCTGGCTCTTGTCATTTGCGATGGGGACATTATTAACGCTAACAGCGATCACCTGAAAGCGATCGGTCACAGCTCAAGCATCTTTCTTGGACTTCACGTACACATTTGGATTGTACTTTCTATTCTCGCAGTCATGCTTTTCGTCATGTCGAGGACAATATTCGGTTATAAGTTGTACTCGATTGGTGGATCCGAACAAGCCGCGGAGTTAGCCGGCGTGAAAACAAAATCGATCTTCATGACTGTGTTTGTCATTTGCAGCATCCTTGCTTCAATTGGCGGCATTATGCTGGCGAGTAAGGCGAACAACGGTAATGCGACGATTGGAAACGGATATGAGTTCAGCGCGATTGCCACGGTCTTGATCGGTGGAACGCCGTTCGAGGGCGGAAGGGGTGGTCTTGTCGGCACACTTGTCGGGGCACTGTTCATCTCGATACTGAAGAACGGTTTGCGCTTCATGGGTATTGTTCCGTCACTGCAGTATGTCATTATCGGACTCGTCATTCTGATCGTGATCATTGTCGATGTACTCATCAATGAGCGGAGGAAATTAGAAGAAATGCGGAGAGTTGAACAATGAAACAAAAGCTGTTGGCGTTACTGTTTAGATACTCTAAGGTTATCCTCCTGATTGCCATCGTCCTGGTCGCCAGTCTCAAGGCGAATGACCCCCTGCAAAATATCTTTACTGTTGTGATGAGCCAGGCGCCCTTTATGCTTGTCTATAGCCTTGGGATGACGCTTGCGATCATCAGAGGCGGCCTGGATCTTTCCATAGGTTCCGTAGCAGCATTCTCCTCATACGTTGCAGCCATGCTAATCATTTCAGGCAAAGTCTTTCTCGGCATCGTCGTCGGACTCGCGATCGGAGCGGGAATTGGCCTGATTAACGGGGTTCTCATCTCCAAGGCAAAAGTACCTCCCTTTATCGCGACATACGGCATGGACTGGGTAACGAGAGGACTCGTTCTGTTTGTACTCGCGGGGAAGAAAATATTCGGTTTTGTACCGGGTTTCAAATTGATTTCGGGCGGAGCCATTGTTCGTTTTACTCCAACCATGAAGATATCTAATCCCTTTGTGATCGCTGCCGTCACCTTCCTCATTTTGCTGTTCATCATGAGGAAGACGGTATTTGGGCGTAATATCTATTCAATTGGCGCGAATGAAAATGCAACGAGAATTACCGGTGTCAGAACTTCGACGGTTACAATCAGTGTCTACATTATTTCCGGCATCCTGGCAGCGATGGCTGGGCTGATGTACGCATCCATCCTTGACTGCGCAGAGCCTAATATGGGTTATGAGTACGCACTGATGGGTCTCGCCTCATCCTTAATCGGCGGCACGCCGCTTTCGGGGGGTAAAGGGGGTGTTGGCAATACAGTGATGGGGGTGCTTATCATCGTCTTCATGAACAATGCCTTGGCCGTGACGGGCGTTTCACACCTTTGGCAACAAGCCGTTTTCGGTGTCATTATCATCTTTGCTGCCCTGATGAACAGGAGTAATGAAAAATATTCTGCTTTGCTGGAAATGTAAATCTATTCTATAATGATTGATGTGTTAGGCGATTGCCTTTTACATATAAAACACAATATTGGAGGAGAAAACAATGAGAAAAGCTCTTAGTCTGATCTTGGTCCTGCTCATGCTGTTTGCCCTGGTTGTTGGTTGCAGTCCTGCAAAAGACAACGGTGGTGAAACTGAAAAAACTGAAGCGCCGGCCAAGACTACTGCACCGGCAGATCCGGGTACAACCGAACCTGACGATGAAGATGATGCTCTTTACCCTGGCGCAGTCGGTAAGAAAGCTACTTTGATCCTTAAAGACCTGACAAACCCTGTCTGGATCGAAGCTGCCGATGGTGCAAGAACTGCTGCCGCGGACTTCGGTTTGGAAATCGATTGTGTCGCGCCGGTTGAGTCGAACAATAACGATGAGCAAATTGCGCTGGCACAAGATGTCATTGCTCAGAAAAAAGACATTTTGATCATGATTCCTGCGGACTCAACGGGCATTGTACCGGTAATTGAAGAGGTAAATGCCGCAGGTATTCCAGTCATCAATCTGAACACGAGAATCAGTAAAGAAACGGGCAACGCGCAGTATGAGACTTTTGTTGTTGCCGACAATACAATCTGCGCAACACTGTGTGCAGAGGAGCTCGTCAGACTGGCAAATGAAGAAGGGGAAGTCCTTATCCTGGAAGGCCCCTCAGGCGGCCAGGTTACAATTGACCTTTCCAATGGCGCTCAAGCCGTATTTGCCAAGTATCCGGGCATCAAAGTGGTTGATATCCAGGATGCCAAGTTTGACCGTTCCACCGGGTTTACGACAACTCAAAATATGCTGCAGGCTCATCCAAACCTGAAGATTATCTTCAGCTGTAACGATGAAATGGCTCTGGGCGCTCTCAAGGCACTTGAAGAGGCCGGCAAGCTCGATGATGTGGTCGTCGGTGGCATCGACGGAAACCAGGACGCTCTGGCCGCCATCAAGGAAGGCAAAATGGAGGTCACGGTTTACAAGAACTTCTGGCTGCAAGCCTATACCGCTGTAGAAGCCGCTGCCAGATTCCTGAACGGTGAAACGCTGCCGGATCTCCTTCCTGTTGATCTGGAAGCCGTGACAAAGGACAACGTTGACAAATACATCAAGTAAAGTATTGTCTGCGATCGATTGACTAATTGGGTTATTGCCTTGCGCGATAACCCAATTTTTCATAGAAAGCTTATTAGGCGGTTCCGGGCGGCAGCAGGATTCGTTGTATTTTAAGAAAGGATAGGTTCTATCGTGGAAAAGAATTATTTGATATTCGATTATGGGGCAAGCCACGGACGTTGTATCATTGCCAAATACGACGGTCGCATTTTCAAGATGGAAGAGGTGAACGAGTACGACAACCGTCCCGTAAACTTCGCCGGAACACTCTACTGGGATCTATTGAGACTGGCTTCCGAACTTAAAGTCGGTATGCAAAAAGCATCTGCCTTGTACCCGCGCATCGAATCTGTTGGAATTGACACCTGGGGTTGCGATTTCGGGTTCATTGACAAGTACGGCAAGTTGCTGGCGAACCCGGTGAATTACCGCGACGGGCTAAGGTACCGGTACAAGCCTGTCCTTGATGAACATTTTGGCGAATACAACTTGTTCCGTTTGGGAGGAGTCAACACCAATACCATCATGGGCTTATACCATCTGTTCGGCATGCTGCGGGAGGGAACCACAGAACTCGAATACGCACATAAGTTTTTGATGGTGCCGGATCTGCTGAACTATTACCTGACGGGAATCGCTGTCAATGAGTATACTGACGCCACCATGAGTCTGATGGTTGACCAGGACAATAAAACATGGCAGAAGAAAATTCTTGAACCGCTTGGTATCAGACCAGATCTCTTTTCGGATATCGTGATGCCCGGTCACGTATTGGGTGATCTGCAAGCAAGCATTTGTGAAGAATTCGGGATTCATCCCATCCCGGTTGTCAATGTTGCTTCTCATGATACAGCCAGCGCCATAGCGGGTATACCGATCGCGGCTTCCGAAGGGAACTGGGCCTTTATCAGCCTGGGCACCTGGGCTATTTTCGGAATTGAGGCGGATCAGCAATATGTCAGCGAAGAGGTCTTTGCCTCAGGCCTCGCCAACCAGGGAGGGTGTGAAGGCAAGACGAATTTTGTCGACCTGTTTACCGGTCTCTGGGTGATCCAGCAATGCTATGACAAATGGTGCCGCGACTTTGGCGGGGATATCGGCTGGGACGCTGTTGCGGAAGCTGCGGGTTCCGCTCGGGGTGGAAAAGCGTTCATTAATCTCGATGCTCCTGATTTCGCTCAACCCAGTCCCGATATGCCCTTGCAGATTCAACAGTACTGCATCGAAAGTGGCCAGATCGCACCGGAGGGCATGGGTGAGATCGCCAGGTGCGTATTTGAAAGCCTGGTTTTGAAATTTCGAAGCTGTAAGGAAAACGTTGAAAAATTCACAGAGCGCAAGATCGACCTCCTCCATGTTGTCGGTGGCGGAAGCAAAAATAGTCTTTTGTGCCAATGGACGGCTGATGCCCTCGGGATCCCTGTCCTGGCAGGTCCGGCCGAAACAACATCTGTCGGAAATCTGCTCATGCAGCTTAAGGCAAATGGCGAGATTCACAGCTTAGCTGAAGGTCGTGAAATCTCTGCGGCTTCGTCGACGCCCATCGAATACCATCCCTCAGAACCGGCGATCTGGGATGAGTATGCCGCCAGGGGCAGTCATCTGGTTAATGGTTGAATCGAGAAATTATATGGAAAAATACCCGAGAATTCATTTGGCCGTTGATAATTGCTTTGCCATAAAGAGATGGATTGAGCCAAAAGAATGGATGAAGCTTGTCAAGGATCTGGGCGATATCCGCCTGATCCAGGCGAGTACTGACAATGAAATCGATCCGTCCCACAATACAGAAGAGTTTCGTGACTATTGGATCGCAGAAGTTAACAAATACGAAAAAGAGTTTGATTTAGAGCTTGTAAGTCTTTATTCAGGGTATGCAACTTATCGAACTGTTGGCATCGCCAGCCAAATGGAAAGTAAAAGGCGAGCCATGATCGACCGCTATTTCAAACCTGTTGTGGATATTGCTCAGAAACTGGGGGCACAGGTGGGAAATACGCTGAGTGCCTTCAGCGAAAACACCCTGCAGGATCCAGCTCTTTACGAGACGGTCAACCGGCATATTGAGGACAGCCTGGTTCACATGACCAGGTATGCCGCTCAAAAAGGCGTTCCCTTCAGTTACGAGCAAATGTATACACCTACGCAAGGAATGTGGACAATTGAGGGTTGTATGGAATGCATGCGATCCGTATACCAGGCGGCCGGGTACCCCATGTACGTCACGATCGATACTGCCCACCAGGCGGGACAGGGCTTTTTCATGAAACCCTCCCTGGAAGAGGTCATGGAAATGCAGCGTGTTGGCCATACGGATCCATTCAGGCTTCCAGCGGCCGTTGAGGAGCTAGTGCTTGGTGGACAGGATCCGGAGAAGATCTTCGAAGCCTTGGAGACTTATGAGTACTGGTTCGCCAGCCCGTCTGACAGGGATGTGTTCGAATGGTTTTCTGCCCTGGGTTGCTACTCACCCCTGGTTCATCTCCAACAGACCGATGGTACTTACTCAGCCCACCGGCCTTTTATTGATGCCTACAACGAGAAAGGGATCATCAAACCGGAGGCAATATTGAAAGCGATTGCCCGGTCTTATGAAAGTGAGGAAAAGGAACTGATGCCTCCCATGGTTAAGGACATCTACCTGACCTTCGAAATATTTTTCGGGATCACAGATTCGCCAAAGAAGATCATTAAGGATCTGCAAGAGTCGATTGCCTACTGGAGAAAGTCCATACCCAAAGACGGGCTTATGCTGGACGAGCTGATTTAACTGCGATTGCTTTACAAAAAAAAAGACTGTTACGGCGCACCGGCTCCGGGGGATCTTCCCCCGGAGCCGGTGCGCCTTTGTATGATCAATACTGCTCGAGCTTGCCCTTGAGCTGTTGGTTGAGGTCGAAGATCTTCTCGAGTGTTTCAACATCCTCCGAACCATCAATACTGGGGGATACCTTGTAAGCCTTGGCGAGGCGGGCATTCCATCTGGTTGATGTTTCATTCGCTCCCCAGATGCGGTACACTTCGTTGATATCCTCACACTCATAGAAGAGTATCGAGAAATTCCCGTACCTGTAAATCAGAAGCTCCTCGGCTCCTGCGTCTTTCAGTCCCTGCAGTGTTTCCGGCCAAGGGTTCTTGTGAAGATCGACATAGTCTTCCATTTGATCTTCGTTAATTTCGATTACAAAACAATAGCGATTCATTAGAATTCTCCCTTACCATCACCAAACATATTAAGTACCGGGGATGACTACATGTTTGGGTAGATCAGCATCTCGATGCCTTCACCCCGCCTCAATATTGCAATTCCCTCTTCCGTTTCTTCCAAGGGCAGTTTGTGGGTTATTAACTGTTCCAGATTAAGCATGCCGCTTTCCAGTATCTTGACCGCCTGAGGGAAAGACGCATTAGCGAGCCAGGTACCAAGTACGGAGACTTCTTTATTCGTTACATGATACTGCTCAAAACAGGGCTTGGCCTTCCCGTCAAAACCAAACAACAACACAGTACCGCCCTTGCGAACCGCTTTGATGCCTTCCCAGATTTGTGAGCCAACGACGTCGATCGCGTAATCAACACCAATGCCGGTCTTGTCCAGTACAAATTGTTCCAGATCGTCAGTCAGCGGATCTACGACGAAATCGGCGCCGGACTTAAGCGCGAAGTCTCTTCTCAATGCTTTCGGTTCTGAAACAATGATCGGGAACGCGCCTGCTGCTTTCATGATTTGAACAAACAGCAGTCCAATCGTACCCGCTCCCATCACGAGCACGCTGTCACCGGGGTTGACAGGAATCTTATTCTTGCCATTCATCAGACAGGCCAATGGTTCCGCAAAAGATGCAATTTCAGCGGGAAGGTCGTCAGCTATTTTGTGCGCAACTTTCTCGGACAAACGAACGTACTCAGCAAAGCCCCCGTCCGCCTCAATCCCCATGGCGATGATGTTTTCACAAAGATTGGGTAAGTTGTGCTGGCAGTAGTAGCACACGCCACAATAATCATTCGGGTTCGAGACGACTCTGTCTCCAACTTTCAGGTTCTTAACTCCGCTGCCTGTCTCTACCACCTTGCCGACCAATTCATGACCGAGTATTGTACCGGGCGTCGCGATGTAACCGGGGGGAACAGACATGATATGAACGTCAGTTCCACAGATGGAACAGGCTTCGACCTCGACGATCACATCATCGGGTTTCGTTATTTGAGGTATATCAACCTCTTTAATTTTCAAGACGCCCTCGCCCTCAAAAACGGCTGCGCGCATTTTTCCTTCCATAGCAATAACCTCCTGTATTTCCTGATAAATATGCCAATAGAACGTGTTGACTATACGATTATGTTAACATAATCGCTAAAGCTGTCAATGTTTCTGACAGGCTG
>CAZGCS010000021.1:0-16198 GCA_964524395.1 uncultured Mageeibacillus sp. | reverse complement strand
GACTTTTTCAGCTGTAGAAATTCCGCCATCAATTTTTATACCGATGTTGTTTCCAACAACACGGCGAACGAATTTTACATCATCCGCAATCGCCTTTTTACCTGTCAGGGCGTTTGAAATTTTGATGAAGTCAACGCCTGCTTCTTTGGCGATCGTGAGCGCAGCGACTTTTTCTTCATTGGTATAAAGGCCCTGCTCATAGATGGCCTTGACGAGCGCCTTTCCTTTTGCGACATTAACCAGCTCACACAGGTCATCGAGCGCTGTTTGATATTCTCCGTTTTTAATGGCGAGAATATTCATCGAAACATCGAGTTCCCCGGCACCGTTCTTGATCGCTTCTTTCGCCTCGACAACCTTGGCCTCTGTCGAGGCTGCCCCATGAGGAAATGCGACCGGCGTACATACCGTTACGCCGCTGCCACGCAAATAGTCGGCGGCAAGTGTCACATAGTAGGGAGATACACAAATATTCGCCATCCGGTAAGCTTTCGCGTCTTTGCAGCCCTGGATAATCTGAGCTTTTGTGGTATCGGGGTTAAGCAAGCTGTGTTCCAGTGTGCTCGCGACATCAGATTTTGCTCCTGCCGCCATATGATCTCCCATGCGGGCCATTACTTCATCCGCTACTTTAGTTACGATATCCTGCATTTCCAAGGTAACCATCCACCTTTCATTCAACATCAAAGCGATCAACGACGCCACAGATTGTTATATCAACAAGCGCTTTGCTGTCGCCGAGAATCATTAGCGAAGCTCCTCCGTCCACGTTGATCAGCACGGTGTCACCGACCCCCGCATCAACCGTGTCAATCGCGATCAATCGCGCGCCGAACGGCTTTTTATCGAGATCGATCAATTCCACAAGCATCAGCTTGCGGCCGTGATGCGATGGAGGCTTAATCGTCGACACCAGATTGCCGACCACTTTAGCTAACAACATTCTCCTCTATCGGCAGATCAACATAAACATTTGCGTGATCGCCTATCCTTTCTTGCCTTTCAATATATAAATCCGCTAGCGCTCGATGGGTGTCTGGTTGATCCGGTCGATGAAGCCGACGATGGATGAGTCAACAGGGATTATTCTGCATTCAGGAAACGCCAATGCAGCTTCTTTTTTTTCGATCAGATAAACGAAATCCCCCGGACCCGCCTGGCGCGTACCGTCAGCAGCCACAATCAGGCCGACAGAGCGGCCATTCTCATGTTTGTCCACCACGAGCAATTTGATTCCCAGCAGGTTCTCGTCCTTGTTCGTGCTTACAACTGAACCCACGACAATACCAGTGAACATCCTACTCCTTCTTGGCTACGGGCTTGGCCTTGCGGGAGAACTTCCCGGAACGCAACACGACTTCGACGTCTTGATGGGGGCTCGGAATGACATGGACGGATATGAGTTCTCCTACACGTTTTGCTGCGGCAGCTCCCGCATCAACCGCGGCCTTGACCGCGCCTACGTCACCTCTGACCATAACGGTCACCAGGCCTCCGCCTACCTGCTCTTTGTTGACCAGGGAAACGTTGGCAGCCTTAACCATGGCATCAGCAGCTTCAATCGCACCAACAAGACCCTTTGTTTCTATCATTCCAAGTGCCAATTTTTCCATTCTACTCTCTCCTTATGAGTCACTATTTCAATTTGATGCACCCTTGAGGCATCAGTAAATCGAATGCTTGAGATCCGGATGAGGGGAGGGAATCACGACAGTGCGTGTGATCATCCCCTGGACCCCCTCGTCAGATTTCCCCACTTCCACGGCATGTCGAACCGCAGCGACATCTCCGGTCAAAGTAAGAAAAGACTTTCCTCCGAGTCCTCTTCCCAGTCGTATTTCGATCAATTCAACGTCAGCTGCCTTCACGGCGGCATCGGCACATAATAAAGCTGACACGAGTGAAAATGTCTCAATGATTCCCAGTGCCTCGAAGTTTTTTGGTTCTTTACAAGAGGAAACCGCCCTCAACACCTGTTCATCAAGGTTGGGAATTACCATGCTGTCTACCAGGGTTTCTGCCGCTGTAATTTTTCCGGCTTCGACCGAGGCCCTGACCGCAGCGACTTCACCCGCCACCATTGCGATGAATTTCCCTGCGCAGGAAGTCTGTGCAGAAAGCAGATCAACAACGGCAGTCTTCAGCATCGCATCCGCAGCTTCAATGCCCTTGGCGATGCAGTTCGTTTCAACCATTCCGAGTGAACGTATCATAATCACTGCTTCCTTATCTCGATATATTGCTCTGCGAGTGTCGCTGTACCCGACAAACTGGCATGCAGGCTGGCACCTACGCCTTCATCTACCGTAGCAATTTTCTGACCCTTGACGACCATATCACCGGTTTTGATTATCGGCACAGCAGGTGCCCCGATATGCATTTTGAGCGGCAACCGGACGCTGTTGACCTCCAGGCGTTCTTCCCTGAGTTCGAGATCTTGATCATAGCTGTCAATTCCAAGCCTGATCATCAGCCTTGACACGGGTACCTTAATATCTTCAATGTAGTCTCCCGGGGGAAAAGCAACTTGCTTTTTTGGCTTAATGCCGGCCATGGTCAGCTCCTGCTTCACCTTGGCCATCAATCTTGAGGGTGCAAGCTGGAAATTACAGGCAAAGTGGGTGCATATGCCGCAGTCGCTGCATGAAAAGATACCGTTCACTTCACCGAAATTGTCGGCATTCAGAGCCAGAGCCCGCATGATCTTATGAGGTTCCACTCTCAGACCCAGGGCATTTCTCGGGCATAGCTGTGTACAGTAGTTGCACTGGCAGCATACCGATCTCGCAAGCCTGATGTCGTTTGCCAGGTCACCTGTTTTATCATAAATCAGCGGATGATCGCTGCGCATGACGATAATTCCGCCTGTCGTTTTCTCAACAACTTCAGAACTTAAATCAGTTGCGACACGCCCCATCATCGGACCACCGATAATCACACTGTGGCGCGAGAATTCTTTAGGGCCACCCGCAGTCGCAATCAATTCTGTGAGTGACATGCCAATCGGCGCCTTATAAACTGCAGGCGCGGAAACCTCACCGGTAACGGTCAGGTATCTTTCTGTAACAGGGATATCCTGCAACGAATCAACCAGATGAATCAGGGTGGCTACATTCTGAACCACTACCCCCAGGTCAATGGGAATCCCGCCTGTGGGTACAACTTCACCTGTCACTTCATAGACAATTTGCTGTTCGTCACCCGCGGGATAAAAGCTGTCCATTAAATAGAGCTCTGTACCCTCTTCAAGCACATTGCTCATCGCTTTCACCGCGTTCTCATATTTCTTCTTGAGTGCGATTACGCCCCGGCTGGCACCTGTGACAAGCATTGCTGTTTTTAAGCCCGCCATGACTTTTTCCGGGTATTTTTCCATCAATAGCCGGTCTGTGCGCAATAAGGGTTCACACTCCGCGCCGTTTACAATTACAATATCCGCATCGCACGATAACTTGACGTGCGTCGGAAAACCGGCACCTCCTGCGCCGATAATTCCTGCGTTTTTAACTTTTTCCAGAATTGATCGCTTATCCACTCAGACAATCCTAAAGTTTCCATACAGAACGCACCTGCGTTCACGTGTGAATGTCCTGGCGCTTGTGAGTCCCTCGCCCGTCGGCGTCGCAATTGACAGAGTCGTGAATCCCTCTCCACCAAAACCAAGACCGGCATAGGAAGGCGCGTTTTTCACGAAAATACTTGTATTGAGCGCTTTGGCCGCCATCGACAAGTGGCTTACGTTTTGAGAATGAATAATGGCAGAGTGTCTGCATCCGTTCTCTGCTTTGATGGCCATCTGTATGGCAGTATCGATGCGATTGTCACGAACCCTGACAATCGCAAGAACAGGCATCATCATTTCGATCGTGACAAAGGGGTGATTCTCCTCAACTTCGGCAATGATGAGTCTTGGACTGCCCGTGAAAGATATTCCACTGTCTGTCAGTATTTTGGCTGCATCCTTGCCGACATAATTTTTATTGGCAAGCTTCCGGCCGTCTTTCTCTTCCAGAACCACCTTTGCAACGCGTTCGACATCCTGACTTGAAATTTTGAAGGCGCCGTGTTTCTGCATCTCTTCCATCAGGCGGTCAGCAATATGGCAATAGGCAAATACTTCTTTTTCAGCAACACAGAGGATATTATTGTCAAAACTCGCGCCGTTGACAATATCAATGGCCGCTTGCTCAATAATCGCTGTATCATCCACAATGACCGGCGGATTACCCGGGCCTGCCGCGATTACCTTTTTCCCTGTGCGCATGGCGACTCTGACGACAGCCTCACCTCCGGTAATGGTAAGAAGCGGGACATCCGGATGCTCCATCAGGGTTTTCCCGCTTTCGATTGAAGGCTGTTTGATGGTGCAGATGAGCGCTGATGGTCCATCCGCCGCAATGATCGCCTCGTTGAGAATGCGCATGGTTTCAATGGAGCTTTTCACCGCTCCGGGATGCGGATTGTATACGACCGCATTGCCCGCGGCAATCATGCTGATCGAGTTATTAATCACGGTAGACGTGGGATTCGTTGAAGGCGTGATCGCGCCGATTACACCATAAGGCGCATGCTCCACCAAAGTCAGCCCGTAATCGCCCGAGACGGCCTGAGGCACGAGATCCTCGGTACCCGGCGTCTTCTCAATCGCAAGCCTGTTCTTGAGAACCTTATGCGGAATCTTCCCGTAACCGGTTTCATTGTGCGCGAGTTCAGCAAGGTATTGCATGTGGTCGGTTGCGACTCTTCGCATGGATTCCACAAGTCTTCCCCGCTTGTCAAGCGACATGGCCAGAAGCTGTTGCTGAGCCATCTTCGCGGAAGCAATTGCTTCATCCATCGTGTCACAGAGCCAGTTTCCACCTGCCTGAGTGGTCGTCAATGGGGCTTCCGTAATATCCTTGACAGTATCTTCAATTATCTGGCGAATCTGTTGCTCCGTTAAACTCATGTTCACTCACCTCTGAACTATTCCTCAAACTTGCGAAAGACGACTTGGCCACCAATCTCAATCGAATCAATAATGGCGACGATCGCCATGTCCGAAGGTTTATTTTCGGTCAGGGCGGTCTGTCTTGAGGAACTCCCTCCACAAAGCATCACGACCTCGCCCACGCCCGCACCAACGGTATCGATCGCGACAATCGGGGAGCCTTTTTCCTCAAAAGTAGCAAGTTCGATTGGCACCACAACCAGCAACTTCAAACCGTGGAGCTTGTCAGTCTTAATGGTGCTGACAACACTTCCCTTAACTCTTGCTATCTGCATACAATTCTCTCCTTAAGTGCTGGCGCTGAGCCGCCATAAGACACTGGGAATATCCTGTTTTGCTATCCCTGCTCAATACTTACGCCATGCGCCTTCGCGACATCACTTGCGAGCTGTGTCACAATCGCGTTTGCTGATATGTAGATGGTCCTCCGCCCTTCCCTGATGGCTGCCCTGACTTCTTGTTCGGTAACAAGATCCGCCGCATCTTCCTCAACATTGCTCTGCCCAAGAGCGAGGAAAGTTACTCCCATCTTTTCGAGTCCGTCCAGATTGTCTGCGATCTTGCCCATGGCGGTATTTCGCCTGTTTGTCGAGACACAGAAATCCAGCAGGACTTTGATGGTTTTGCCCCACAGCAAGGGTCTGATAATCAGTGACGCGAGAAAAGTTGAATCATCCAAAGCTGCGATTGCGGACAGCAAGGACAGCGGTGGCGTGACGAGTACGATTTCCTCATACATGTTCAACTCTTCCAGGATTTTCTGCTTATCGGCGTCCATTTTTAAGGCACGGCAACTTTCAAGGAAAGGGGGCACATGGTCAGGGAGCACACAAGTCGTAAGCTTGTCAGAGAAATACCGCCTCACTCCCTGTGGATCATAAACGTCTCCACAGAAGATCGACAGCCCACCTTTTTGCTCGCCAGCCATGATCCCGGACACCTCGTCGGCGACGCGTCTCACAATTTCTTGAATTTCCTGTTGGCTGTAGCTCATAATTCGTGTTTCAATCAGCGGTTGCGACTGGGGCAGCCCTTCCTTTTACATTCGTTGCCTTGACCCGCGATGGGCATCCATGACGGGCTTGGCCGCAGGAGAGGGTATCTATTCGTGTTTTCATAACACGAAGATTCCCTGTCTGCCACCGGGTTCCGTCATGTCACAGCAAGCGGAAGAACAGCATGCTCCCTTGTCAGCTCTTGCCTGATGGAAGGTGTCCCTCCCGGTCAAACTGATCTTGGCAGGATGCCTTCCACGTCTTCGTGAGGGCTCGGGATTACGTGAACCGACACCAGCTCACCTACGCGCTTCGCTGCAGCCGCCCCGGCATCTGCTGCCGCCTTGACTGCTCCAACGTCTCCTCTCACCATCACGGTAACAAGACCAAAGCCGATCTGTTCTTTACCGATGAGCGAAACATTCGCTGCCTTAACCATGGCGTCGGCCGCTTCGATAGCTCCAACCAGACCTTTTGTTTCAACCATACCAAGTGCTTGTTTTTCCATTATGATTCTCCCATTACCTTTTCATTTCCTGAAATTTTTTATCATCATCCCATCATGAAGGGATAATTACAACCTTCTCGGAGTCTTCGCTGATGAGACTTTCAAAAGCCTGCTCAATCTCATCCAAGCTAAACCTGCTTATATATTTTTCAACCTGCAGCTTTCCCGTCGTAACCAGTTCGAGTGCTTCCCTGTTCTGGACAACGGTTGACGCATGGGCACCAAACACACCCAGTTCCTTGTAATGGATGAGATTGCTGTCGAGAAAATAGTTGTTCTCGCCAGGAAGCCCGCCGAACAAACTCATGCGACCATTATTACTCAACAGTGCCAGGCCCTGCTTGTGCGTAATCCCCGCAGGACACGCCGTGATCACCACATCAATGCCATCTTCCCCGACAATTTCGCGGACTTGTGCTTCGTACTCTTTGTCGCCTGTGTCAACCACACAGGCATCCGGCACCAGCCTCTTTGCGCTGGCAAGACGTTTCCCGGAAACCTCCCCGATGATCACCTTGTCTGCGCCCTTCATCAATGCGAGTTCGGCGTGTATGCATCCGAGGTAGCCTGCCCCGTAGATCATCACATTTTCATTCTTCTGAATATTCACAAAATTCTGTGCGTTAATGGCACAGGCAATTGGTTCAGCGATGCAGGCAACTTCGGAGGCCACCTCGTCAGAAACCGGGATCAGATGGCCGCGTTCGATCGCTCTCCGGGGAATCCTGATGTATTCCGCAAATGTGCCGCCGTATTCAAAACCGATCGTTTCCAAGTCAGAACACATGTTGGTGCGCCCGCTTTTACAGCTCTTGCACTCACCACAACCGATGGCTGGTGCCATAATATACCGCTGCCCAGGCGTGAGCTCCACACCCTCGCCGACCTCTTCTATTTGATAACATCCTTCGTGGCCGATCGTAATCGGCAATTTCAGTTTTTTGTTCCCAAATCGATAGGTGCGAAGATCTGTACCGCATATCGATGCGCACAAAACTTTGGCAACAGCCTCACCGGGCCCTGCGACTGGTTTCTCGACGTCATCGACGGAGAATTTTCTTTCTCCAAAGTATACGTAAGCTTTCATGGTTTTTCAGTTCATTCCATCCAGGGTAAAAACAGGATTTTGTTAAAAAACAGTTCATTCCTGTGGATCTTCTCAAACGTATCCGGCACATCTTCAAGCTTCAGCCGGTGAGTGATGATCTTTTCGGCATCAACGGTGCCATCGGACAAGCTCTCTGCCCCATGGGTCCATTCCCAGCCGGGGAAGGGTTTTGAGAAAGAGTTCCATGAGCCAATAACCTTTTTCTCAAATCGCATGATCTGATCGACGCACTTTTCCGAGAGATTCAAAGGCTGGTGAGAGATGCCAAGCAAGACCATCCTGCCATGCCTGCCGGTTGCCATGATGGCATTGTGCTGAGCAGGAGGAAAGCCCGAAGCATCCAAACAAAGATCGGCTCCTCCATCCGTTGCCTCAATTATTTGGTCAACGACATCAGCGGCATTGCCGTCAATCGCGACGTCTGCTCCACAATCGAGCGCGACGCGCAGCTTGTCCTCAGAGATATCCACCGCCACAACTTTTGACGCGCCCTTTGCCTTCGTGTACTGGATCGCGTAAAGTCCGATTGGCCCGGCTCCAACAACGCACACCTTGTCTCCCTCGGCAAAATTCCCTCGTTTGATACCGTGCAAAGCATTTGCGAGGGGATCTACTGTTGCCGCGGCTTCATAGGAGACATTATCCGCGACCTTAATGAGATTGGCCTCGGGAACGGCCAGGTATTGCGCAAAAGCCCCATCGTTCCTGGATCCAAAATATTTGTAATCGGAACAGAGTGAATAGTTGCCCTGCTGACAGGACTCGCACTTAAAACATGGCAATAAGGGGGCAACAACGACACGGTCACCGTTTTTGAAGTTCCGTACATCCGGACCGGTTTCGACAATCTGACCCGCAAACTCGTGACCGGGTGTAATTGGCACGATATAGGCTCCATATTGATTGATACGGGGTATATCTGAACCACAAACGCCAACAGCCATTATCTTGAGCAAAACTTCATTATTCTCTATCCGGGGGATTGGGACATTTTCCAGTCTCAGGTCCCTGGGCGCGTACATTCTGATTGCCTTCATCGTGCTAGCCATACTCAACTCCTTGATCCGCTTATCACTAGTAAGTGTCTTTTATTACCGATACATTCCCGATGGGGCAGTTGCCGGTGGCACATTGTCCACAGTCGAGGCAAGCCAGCCCGCCACCGGTCACAATGGCCACACCGGAGCTTGTTCCCAACCTCGACGCACCTGCTTTGATCATGGATACTGCAGTCGCATAATCACGCACCCCGCCGGATGCTTTTACCCCGATGTGCGGACCAACAGTCTGGCGCATGAGTTTGACATCCTCAACCGTTGCCCCGCTTTTCGAAAAACCAGTGGACGTCTTGACGAAATCCGCCCCGGCCATCTTGGCGATCGTACATGCCTTGACCTTTTCTTCGTCCGTCAACAAGCATGTCTCTATAATGACTTTCACCAGCCCCCGTCCTTTTGCAGCCTCCACGACTGCCTCGATTCCTCTCTTGACGAGTTGCCAGTTATTGGATTTAATGGCGCCGATATTGACAACCATATCGACTTCTTTCGCTCCCAAAGACAGGACTGCGCGAGTTTCCTCCGCAATGATCTCGGGTGCGGTCGCTCCGAGAGGAAAGCCGACAACGACACATGGCGCGACGCCGCTTCCAGCGAGCAGGTCAGCTACCAGCTTAATGTTGCCCGGATTGACACAAACACTTGCGAATTGGTGTTTTCTGGCTTCTTCACAAGTTTTTCGGATATCCTCTTCAGAGGCCTCGGCTTTGAGAATTGTGTGATCAATGTATTTCGCCAGCGATTCAGGCGGATACTCACACGCAACAACTGAAGCCTGTGATGACTTGCTGTCATCGAGTTGCGTGAGGACCTCTTCTGTTATTTTTTTAATCAGTTCATATATTTCCATCCGGGGGCTCCCTTCAAAATACTCCATTCTTGTATCTCAAGCACGAAATCGCGCAATAAGCCAGAAGCACAATTCAACTTCTTTTGACCAGCAAAGACTGAAGCGAGAACTTCCACATCGATTCCAACTGGCATTCCCACTCCCTCCATTCTCTCATTTTCTGCCGAACTTTCCAAGCATTACGTATAACTATGTGACCCCGGTCCAATCGGTGGCCTCACGCGCTCAATCGCCTCCATGCCACGCTATTGGCCGGAGAATACTTGTATCGATTATTCTGTCTTTTGGAATAATTCTGAACCGACGACTAGTATGGACGACCATTGCAAGATGAACTCCCTTCGATCGAACTGCAACACAGCCTATCATCCCTGCCTGTATTTGTAAACGCAGCACTTGCACAGTTACCGGCCCTCCTGTGCGGCAGGTTGGCGCTTACGGAAAAGACTGCCCGCCCACTGTTACGTCCGTCCAGCCGTGCGCCTGGTAAAAGCAACATAATCGGCAAAGAAACAATTGTGTCCGGACGCCTTATATGGTGAACTGATGAGTATATTGATGTTTTGGAAGGTGTCAAAGAGAGACCTTACGTTTTAAAGCGAGTTGTGTATAATGTTTTCAGTGTGTTTTTGTTCCGGAAGCCAATATATTATGGCGGTGATGCGAATTGAATCAAGAGTTAATTGACAATATTTCAGCCATGGTTTTCGCTGAGCTCAGCCAAAGAGACCGAAATCCCGCCGCAATTCCTGTTGGAGTGTCAAACCGTCACGCTCACTTGTCCCAGATTCATATGGACGAGCTGTTCAAGAGCGGCTTCACCAAATTGAGAGATCTTTCTCAACCCGGCCAGTTCGTCATTTCTGAGACGGTCATTCTTGCCGGACCGAAAGGGACGCTTGAGGGAGTGAGAGTTCTGGGTCCCGCCAGAAAAAACAGTCAAATCGAGCTGTCGGCAGGCGATGCTTACAAACTCGGACTCAAACCTCTTGTCAGAGAGTCCGGCGATATTCAGGGAACTCCCGGAATCACAGTGATCGGGCCCAGCGGTTCTGTACAGCTTGCTGAAGGCGTTATTGTTGCGAAACGACATCTTCACATGAAACCGGAAGATGCCGATTTGTTCCAGGTTAATGATGGAGACGTTGTTGCGATTAAGTGTCAGGGAGACCGTTCACTCGTCTTTGACCAAGTCATCGTCAGGGTAAATCCGAACTACGTGCTCGAATTCCACATTGATTTTGAGGAAGCAAACGCTGCGGGCCTGAAGCAGGGCGACATGGTCACACTGGCGCACATCCCTCTTGAACCGCGGACGGGCAAGGGCATACCCCAGGGTTCCGGCAAGCAGCAAGCGAAACACCCGGAAGAATATTCACTCATCACTGAAGAAATGGCAGCCAGTGCCACCGACCACATCTATGTCAGTCCTGGTGGAATCATCACGCCTTTAGCCAGAGATGTCATTCGGGAAAAAGGCATCAAGGTCATTTACCTGGACTAAGTCAGGTTCACGATTGTGGCCTGTCTAATCTTTTATCCGCCGCCCAGATAAGCCCGCTTGACAGCTTCATTATCAATCAAATCAGCTGTATCACCTTCCATGGTAATCTTGCCTGTCTCCAGAACATAGCATCTCGAGGCGAGCGTCAGGGCAATTTTGGCATTCTGCTCGACAAGCAGGATTGTCACCCCTTCTGCGTTAATCTCGCGGATCAGACGAAAAACCTCGCTGACCAGAAGGGGAGAGAGTCCCATGGACGGTTCATCAAGAAGGAGCATCTTGGGCTTGCTCATGAGGGCGCGGCCAATGGCCAGCATCTGCTGTTCGCCGCCTGACAGGGTTCCTGCCATCTGACTGTGCCGCTCTTTGAGACGGGGAAGAAGTGCAAGCACATGCCCGTAGTCCGCTTTCCAGTTATCTTTCCGGGAATAAGCGCCCAATTCCAAATTCTCTGAAACGGACAGACGCGAAAAAACACGCCGTCCTTCGGGAACCTGAGCGAGGCCTAAACCGGGGATTCGATCCGCCCTGGTCTGAGTAATATCCTTTCCACAAAACTCTATTGAACCTGTTCGTGGTCGCATCAGCCCTGAGATGGTATGCAAAATCGTCGTTTTACCGGCGCCGTTGGCACCAATCAGACTGACAATTTCGCCTTCCCTGATCTCAAATGAAACATTCTTCACGGCCTGGATAGCATCGTAATAGACGGAAAGATCCCGGACCTCAAGCATTGTCGCCATTCAACTCTCCTCCAAGATAGGCCTCAACGACCTTGGGATCATTTTGAACTTTTTCACTGGTTCCACGCGAAATAATCCTTCCGTAGTCCAACACAAAGATATACTCGCAAAGGTCCATGACAACATTCATGTCGTGCTCGATCAGGAGAACCGGTACAGACAGTTTGTCACGGATCATGCGGATCATGTCTTTCAATTCTTCCGTCTCTGCCGGACTCATCCCCGCAGCAGGTTCATCCAGCAGGAGAATTTTTGGCCGCGATGCGAGGGCCCGGGCGATCTCCAGCTTTCTCTGCTGGCCGTAAGGCAGCTGGCCTGCATGCAGGTCGGCACTGCCGTTCAAGCCCATCAGGTCTATGAGCTCATCCGCACGTTCGGCAGCTGACCGCTCATCACGCCGGTAGCCTTTGCCGCGCACAATGCCGGAAATGAGCGGATAGCGAAACTGATGACTCATGGCCGCTTTGATATTATCGGCAACAGTCAGATCCTTGAAAAGACGGATATTCTGGAAGGTGCGGGCGACCCCCATGCGACAGCGCTGATAGGTCTTTTTGGCAAGAAGACTCGTGTTCTCCATATAGACATCGCCCCGGTCCGGCGAGTAAACGCCGGTCAGCAGATTGAAGACGGTTGTCTTTCCCGCGCCGTTCGGGCCGATGAGGCCGACAATCTGATCCTGCTTGACGTAGAAGGAGACACCTTCAACCGCCTGAATACCTCCAAAATGGATGGTAAGATCTTCGACATGCAAAACAACGGCTCTCATGGAGCACCTCTGTTGTGTTTTTTCCCGGAAGCCAGATTTACGAGCGGTATGAGGCGCATCTCCGAACGTCCCAGCAGACCCTTGGGGCGGAACAGCATCACCACGATCAAAAGCGTGCTGTAGATCAACATCCGGTACTGATCGAAATTATTGAAGAATCCGGTCATCAGATCCGGGAGGATATTCGAGAGAAGCTTGCCGAGGCTGCGCAGAAGCTCCGGAAGTACCGTCAGGAATGTCGCGCTGATAACCGCGCCCGTAATCGATCCCATCCCGCCCAGGACCACCATCATGAGAATTTCGACCGAACGGTTGAAATCGAAGCGTGACGGCGCGATTACACCAATCTGGTGAGCGTACAGGCCACCTGCGATGCCGGCGAAAAAGGCGGCGAGTGTGAAAGCCATCAGTTTATAATAGGTTGTGTGGATTCCGCTGTTTTCCGCGGCAATTTCATCCTCACGGATACTTCGGATGGCACGGCCGTGGCGTGAAGTGCCAAAGGTGTAGCTGAAATAGATGACAAATGCCGTGACCGGGAAAATCAAGTTGAACATACCGGCAGGGTTCAGTTTTGTTGTCAGTGATTTAATGCCTGACAGACCGGCAGGCCCCCCCGTAAACTCCAGATTATTGGCCACAACGCGAATGATTTCGCCGAACCCGAGCGTCACAATGGCCAGGTAATCACCTCGCAGGCGAAGCGCCGGCAGCGCGATGACCAAGCCTACAATTGCCGCCAGGGTGCCTCCCGCAAGAAGGGAGAGCGGCAGTGAGAATCCCAGCGCCAGGGCGCTGTTCTTTGTAATCAGGGAAGCAGTATAGGCACCCACCAGCATGAAACCCGCATGGCCGAGAACAAGCTGCCCAAGGAGACCGGTCACCAGGTTCAGGCTGACGGCGGCTACAATATTGATGCAGGCAATATTGAGGATGCCGCGGATGAAGGGCCCGATGATACCTGCTCCAATGAGCAGGTGGAGCACCAGATAAAGGGCTGCCGTCAGAAGAAGTGCGATCAGGCTGACAACGGTTCTTTTCTTAAATTCGGGAGCCGCCATATCAAACCTTCTCTTTCAGATTCCGGCCGAGCAGGCCGGAAGGCCGGACGAGCAGGATAACAATCAGCAGCGCAAAAACAGCCGCATCCATCCAAAGGGACTGACCGGCAACTACTGACAGACTCTCCGCCAGGCCGAGCAGGAGCCCCCCCAGCATGGCACCGGGGATGCTGCCGATCCCACCGAAGACGGCTGCGACAAAGGCCTTCAAGCCCAGCATGCTGCCCATCAGGGGTTTAATCTGCATGTAGGTATTGGTGTAAAGCACGGCTCCAACAGCGGCGAGTGCCGAACCGACGGCAAATGTGAAAACAATGATCCGGTTGATGTTGATACCCATGAGCTGTGCCGCCCCCGCGTCTTCACTCGTCGCCCGCATGGCCTTGCCTGTTTTAGTCACATGAACCAGCACCTGCAGGAAAAGCATCATGGCGAGGGCGACCCCGATATTCAGCAGCGTATTGCTGACGTTCATATCGCCTACGAAAATGGGAGGGAGCGTGAACATTCTGGGCATGGATTTCTGGTTGGCACCGAAAAAGAGCTGAGCCAGGTTCTGAAGAAATATGGAAGCTCCAATGGCAGTGATCAGAAGTGCGATCCGGGGCGCACCGCTGCTGAGCAGGCGCCTGTAAGCGATTTGCTCGATCACAACACCTGTAATGGCCGTAAAAGCGATGGAAGCAAGAACGGCCGCCCACAGGGGCAGGCTGGAACCCATGGTCAGGAAGATGGTGTAACTGCCGACCATGATCAGATCGCCGTGGGCAAAATTAATCAGTTTGACAACGCCGTAGACCATGCTGTAACCAAGCGCGATCAAGGCGTAAATGCTGCCGGCACCGAGGCCGTTCAGCATCTGCGTTAGAAGATACATGAAATTGTCACTCCTTGCTGAAACAGTGACATGGAAGGGAGCATGATGCTCCCTTCCACTCAGGCACAAAGTTCACATTATTCAGAAGGAGAAAACGCCTCTCATGACTTCCTGCCCATCAACAAATTCGACAATGTAGGCCTCACGCGCCGGGTCTTGCCCTCCCTTATAGGCGATGCGGCCGGATACACCATCGTAATCCAGATTCCTCAAGGCTTCGACAATCGCCGCAGACTCGGTACTGCCGGCTGCTTCAATGGCTGCCGCCATGATATGCACGGCTTCGTAGCCAAGAATGGCAAACATGTTCAAGTACTCACCTTTGGGATCCGAACTGGCATAAAACTCCAAATAGGCATCCATGACACTCTTCAACTTTTCACCGGGCTCGCGGAGCGCGTACTGTGTGCAGTAAAAGGCATCATTCAGCACATCATAGTTGGAAGAGTCGATCTGGTTAAGCAAACCATCCCAGCCGTCAGAACCGAGAAACTTGGCCGTGATGCCAAGCGCACGGGCCTGGGTAAGGATCATGGCGCCGTCACCATAGTAACCGGGCACCATCACGACATCAGGATTCCCTGCCTTGATTTTTGTCAATTGCGCATTGAAATCCGTCGCACCCGACTGATAGCCTTCTTTGTCCGTCAAAGTCAGGCCCAGCGTTTCAGCGATTGCCCAGAAAGCATCGGCGACACCTTTGGAATAGTCGTCGCCTGTATCGTACAAGACGGCTACTCTTGACGCGCCCAGTTTTTCTTTGGCGTAATGGGCCATCAATTCACCCTGGTAAGGGTCGGTGAAACAGGCGCGGAAGATATTGGCTCCCACCTGTGTGATGGCCGCGCCCGTGCCTGTGGGCGTGATCATGGGAATACCATCTTCAACAGCCTTTTGCGCCACGGCAGTGGTAGGAACTGTTGTGACATCGCCAATCAGGGCAATAATCCCGTCTTCGTTGACCAGACGGTCGTAGGCTATGGTCGCTTCTGTCGCATCCCCGCGTTCATCATATGAGATATACTTGATCTGTTTGCCCAGGATGCCCCCGGCTTTGTTGATCTCGTCCACGGCCAGTTTCGACCCGTTGTCCGCGGCAATGCCGTACTGTGCGACATTACCCTTCAAGGGCGCCAAGCCGCCGATAATAATCTCATCGGGGAGTGCCCCGCCCGCCTCAGCTGAGTTCGACGGGGCAGAAGGTTTTTCGGACGGTCCGCAGGCAGCTACCGTGAAAACGAGTAGGACTGCAAGCAGCAGACTCATTAGTTTCTTCATCTTACTAATCTCCTGTCTTAATTTTTATCAGCTTCGATCACAAGGCATCAAGGGATGAAGGTTGTGAATAAAACTAATTAGCGACAATCATAGGAGAGTAATAAGAGGGAATCAATGCGTTATTCGTCAGTAAATGACGCATTTGGGATTCCAAAGTTGTGCATATTTAGTGAATATGCTGATGAATCATACATTGAATAATTCATCAGAGTCTCTGATAAGGGCAGCCCGGTCACCCTTTGCGGGATCTCAAGGCTTTGATCCTTTTCTTCCAGTAACTTCTGAAATAGAGATTACCCTTAATCCGGGGCTTGTGATTTTCGGCCAGGCCCCTGCTTTTGTCCAGCAGGCTGATTTCTTCTTTCAAGGCTGTGTTAACCAGCTCTGCCAGGTCCTGCTCCGGCTCCGTAGCGGATGACAGATCCAGCTGATTCACCCGCTGCATCCATTTTTCTTC
>CAZGCS010000020.1:0-16219 GCA_964524395.1 uncultured Mageeibacillus sp. | reverse complement strand
CCCGCTTTTTCGCATCCCGGGGGAATGGTCAAGAGGACGGCCAAAGCCATCAGGAATATGATCATTTTTTTCATACTCATAAACTCACACCTTTCGAAGAAACCCTTATTTCTTACGACGTCAGGAAAGAGAATAGGTTACGAAACGATTTTGTAAGTGTATGCAGATTCAGGCGTCGGGATCAACCCAGACCAGCGGCTCTTTTTTTATCACCGGCTGTGGAATAACCAGGGGACCCTGGGGGATGCGGACCCGGATCATGACGGCGGGAGTCCGCGTTCGCCTGGTCCTTTTTGCGGTCAGCTCGATGTCACCGTGTTCCGGGCAGTGGCCGGCGGCGAACCAGCTTTTTGCAGGATTGATGACCCGCCAGTCACCCGCAACCGGGCGGCCGCAGGCAGGGCATAGAAAAGACCGGGTTTTCAGGTAGTGAAGCGGATCGTCTTTTTTCTCCAGTTCAACCCGCTCTTCCGACTGGCTGACCAGGAAGGGATCGTAAATGAAGCCCCGCAGGAGGGACATGGGACTGTAACCGGCTTTATGGTCCGGCTCCGGCCTGACCGTGGCCTCCAGGATGCGGGCCGCGTAAAGAGCGTCAGACAGCGCCTCGTGAAAGGGCAGGTCCTTATCCAGCCGCAGAAAATCAAGCGCGTACTCAATGGAACGCTGGTTGCCCCGGGTCATCCCTTCCGCCAGGTTCGAGAAGACAGCCTGTATGTTCAGGCCCTTGAAAGGCACGAGTGGCCTGACGTCGTGAAAGGCCAGATTGGAAATCAGAACCTCCGGGTCGGATGTCCCCCAGGAGGCGAAAACGGGATTCTCACCGGCAAAGTCAAAGAGTTCCCGGGCAACCCTCTCAAAAGCTTTGCCGTCACCCAGGCTTTGCTGGGTTCGCCTGGTCACCCGGGCGATGTGGTATTGGATCCGGGTATAGAGAACCGGGCGGACGCGGCCGTGAAAGGTGCCGGCTACCCCCAGCCGGTCATCCAGCTTGACTGCCCCGATCTCAATGATCTCAAAAGGCATTTTTGCGGACAGCTCCGGATCAACTTCCGCCTTGGGCGTTGCCGTATTCCATTCAAGGTCGATGACGATTAGATTGCGCATGGGGTCTAGCGCGATTTGGCGGAACCAAAGGCGTCCTTGACCCGCTTGAAAAACGATTTGCGGCGTTCATAGTTTTGTTCGGTTGAGATTTCCTCGAACCTTTGCAGCAATTCTTTTTGTTCAGCGGACAGATTACCCGGCACCTCAACAGTCACCCTGACCTGGTGATCGCCCCGGGCCGTCGGCCGCCCGATATAGGGAATGCCCTTGCCGCGAAGAGTGTAGACATCGCCGGATTGGGTGCCCTCCCGCAGTTTGAAGCTGGCCGGTCCGTCAATGGTCGGGACTTCGATCTCCGAGCCCAGCGCTGCCTGTGCGTAGGTGATGGGCAATTCACTGAAGGTCCGGTTACCCTCCCGTGTGAAAATGGGGTGCGGCCGGATAAAGATCTGGATGTAAAGATCCCCGTAAGGGCCGCCGTTGCGGCCCGGTTCCCCTTCACCCCGCAAGGTCAGCATCTCTCCGTCGTCGATGCCTGCCGGCACACTGACCAGAAGCTTCTTCTCTTTCATGACGACCCCATCGCCGTGACATTTCGAACAGGGGTTTTCGATCATCTGGCCGGTACCGCCGCAACGCGAACAGGTCCGTGTCGTCATGACCTGGCCAAAAAGAGTTTGCTGCTGGGTGTATTCCTGGCCGGAACCATCGCAGACAGGGCAGACTGCGGGATCCGATCCATCCGCGGTTCCCTTGCCCTTGCATTGGGGGCAGCGCTCCGCCTTATTGATGGTGATCTCGCGCTCCGCTCCGAAGGCAGCCTCCATGAAATCAAGGTTCATGCGGTAGCGAAGGTTGGCACCGCGTGCAGGTCCTGTCCTCCGCCGTGCCGCCTGTGTCTGCTGGCCAAAACCGCCAAAGCCGCCAAAACCGCCAAAACTGCCAAAAAGGGTTGAAAAGAGATCATCCAGATTGATGTCATAGGCTGCCTGATGGCCGGCAGCGAAGGATTCATCGACGCCCGCGAAACCCAACTGGTCGTAGTTGGAGCGCTTGTCGGCGTCCGACAGAATCTCATAGGCCTCGTTGGCTTCCTTGAACTTGGCTTCCGCGTCCTTGTCATCCGGATTGACATCCGGATGATACTTTTTCGCCAGCTTCCAGAAGGCTTTCTTGATGGTGCTGTCATCCGCGTCGCGCGGAACGCCCAATACCTCGTAATAATCGCGTTTAGCCGCCACTTGATCCTCCATGGTCATGACCGACCGCTTACCATCCTACCACTTCACGACCAAGAGAGCGGGCGCCGCCGGGGCGCTCACTCTCCTGATCCCGGCAAACTGCGCCGGTCAGTTAACTCTCGTCACCACCCACGTCTTTGAAGTCAGCTTCATAGGTGCCAGGCTCCTCTTGGCGCGGCGCTTCCTCCTGCTCAGGCGAAGCCTCCTGCTGCGTTTTCTTGTACATGGCCTCTGAAGCCTTGTAAACAACCTGGCTGAGCGACTCCATGTCCTGCTTCATGGCCTCAAGATCGCCTCTGCCATGGCTGTCGCGCAGCTTGGCCAGGTGCTCATCAATGGCCTGTTTATCGGCATCCTCAAACTTGTCGCCGGACTCCTTCAGGAGTTTTTCCGTTTCATAGATGGTGGTCTCGGCCCGGTTTTTGGTGTCGACTTCATCCTTTTTCCTGCGGTCTTCCTCCGCGAATCGCTCGGCGTCCCTGACTGCCTGATCAATGTCGGCATCCGACAGGTTGGACGAAGCAGTGATGGTAATGTGCTGGGTCCGGTTGGTTCCCTTGTCGATGGCCGAGACGTTGACAATGCCGTTGGCATCGATATCAAAGCTGACCTCGATCTGGGGGATGCCGCGCGGCGCGGGAGCGATCCCGTCAAGGACGAAGCGTCCCAGTGACTTGTTGCCCGCGGCCATCTCACGCTCACCTTGCAGCACATGGACTTCGACCTGGGTCTGCCCGTCGGCCGCCGTCGAGAAAATACGCTTCTTGCTGGTCGGAATCCGGGTATTGCGGTCGATCATGCGGGTCATGACGCCACCCAGGGTTTCAATGCCGAGTGTGAGCGGTGTCACGTCGATCAGGACCATGTCATCGATGTCACCGGCCAGAATGCCCGCCTGAATAGCGGCGCCCATGGCCACACATTCGTCGGGATTGATGCCTTTGAAAGGATCCTGGCCGAAATACTGGCGGACCATGTCCTGAACGGCCGGAATCCGCGTCGAGCCACCGACCAGCAGGATTTTGTCGATGTCCCCGGGTTTAAGCCCGGCGTCCGACATGGCCGCATTGAGCGGACCCTTGGTCTTTTCGATCAGGTCGGCTGTCATGTCGTCGAACTTGGCACGGGTCAGCGACAGATCCAAGTGCTTGGGCCCGTCCTGATCGGCCGTGATAAAGGGCAGGTTGATGGAGGCAGTCAAGACGTTCGACAGCTCGACCTTGGCCTTTTCCGCCGCTTCACGCAACCTTTGCATGGCCAGGCGGTCGGATGAAAGATCGACACCCTGGTCTTTTTTCATGGTATCGACCATCCAGTCGACGATCTTGTTGTCAAAGTCATCGCCGCCCAGGCGTGTGTTGCCGGATGTCGCCTTGACCTCAAAGACACCGTCACCAATCTCCAGGATGGACACATCGAAGGTCCCGCCACCCAGGTCAAAGATGACGATCTTCTGGTCGTGCTCCTTGTCCAGGCCGTAGGCCAGCGAAGCTGCGGTCGGCTCATTGATGATCCGGTCCACCGTCAGCCCGGCGATCCTGCCGGCGTCCTTGGTCGCCTGACGCTGCGAATCGGAAAAGTATGCCGGCACCGTGACAACGGCGTGGGTCACTGTCTCTCCCAGGTAGGCTTCCGCGTCATGCTTGAGCTTTTGCAGAATCATAGCGGAGATCTCCGGCGGTGTGTAGGACTTGCCGTCGATGGTGTTCGTATGATCCGTGCCCATTTCACGCTTGATCGACATGATGGTGCGCTCCGGATTTTTCTGGGCCTGGTTCTTGGCGATCTGCCCCACCAGGCGCTCCCCTGTATTTGTAAAGGCGACAACCGATGGTGTGGTACGGCTGCCTTCCGCGTTAACGATGACAACCGGTTCGCCGCCTTCCATGACCGATACGACCGAGTTGGTCGTTCCCAAGTCAATACCAATTATTTTGCTCATCTTTTTTCCCTCTTTTCATAAAACTGATTCATTATTTCCGCGCCTTCTCCCAAATCAGCCCCGTACCGGCACGGCAGGCCGGGACCGTCAGTTGTTTTTTTCACGTCATGGCTTTAGTTGACCACCCTGACCATGCTGTGCCTGATCACGCGGTCCCCCTTGCGGTAGCCTTTCTGGTAGACCTCGATGACATGGTTCTCGGGCAGCTCTTCATCTTCACCGTGGATGACCACTTGATGAAGGGCGGGATTAAATGCAGAGCCCTCGCCGTCGATCTCCGTCACGCCAAGGGTTTTCAGGGCCTCCGCCAACTGCTGAGCGATCAGGCTTACGCCCTCCGCGTACTCCCGGGTCTCGTCCGTCACGCAGTCCCCGGCAGCCTTGACGGCACCGTCGATGCTGTCGACCACAGGCAAGAGGGCCCGGACTGTCTCAATGATGCCCTCCTCATAGCCTGCTGCCCTGTCCTGCCGGGTCCGCCTTCTGAAGTTATCAAAGTCAGCGCAGACACGAAGGTAACGGTCATTCAACTCCCGCAACTCATCTTCGGGCAGTTTCTCCTCTGCTCCTTCCCCTTCGGTTTCCACGGTCACTTCGAATTCCTCCGCCGGTTCCACGGGGGCGGATTCACTCTTCTTTGATTTTTCTTTTCGATCGCTCATGACTGTCCCTCTGTTCGTTTCTCTTCTTGACCGGACATCCCTGAATCTTGATCCTGGCGCCCGTAATGTTCTCCGGCAGCTTCCATCAGGGCCTTGTTGACAAAGCTGATCTGAGAGATGATCTTGCCGTATTGCATCCTCTTTGGCCCGATCACGCCGATCTGACCGGAAATTTTCTGTCCGATCCGATAGGTAGTCGTGATAAAAGACATATCCTCCATGCCTTCCAGGGCAATCTCCTGTCCGATGCGGACCATGTAGGAGGGTCTGGTCCGCCGTACTGAAAGAGCTGACTCCTCTTCACTTTCAACCGCTTCGAGGCAATCCAGGTCCCAGTCGCAGCCTTGTGCCAGCTGCTCCTCCTGAGCCTGCTTCATCTCCATCATGTAGCCGGCAACCATCTGCTCCTGGTGAACTGCTTTGTAAAAACGATTGGCGCGATCCAGATCCCGAAATTCGGGCTGATTGAGCAGGTGATGCCTGCCATCCATGAAGATCTCGATCTTCTCGGTCTGTTTGATGGCCACGTAAGCCTCAAAAAGCACCTGGTTGACCAGGGCTTCAGGAAGTCCCGTCTCCCCGGCTGCTGATGAAATGGTGACGAGGGTTATATCGTCCAGCTTTTTGCCGGCCAGGCAGCGCTCAACCGCGCGGCCAATGCTGCTCAGCTGCTTCTCGTCAATCATGGCAGGAATCCGGATCAGGCGGTCATGGACAACACCGGCAGAAAGCACCAGCACCACAATCGCCCTGCCGGGCTCAATCATCATGATCTTGATCTGCTCCAGACTGGAATCCGAGTACTGCGGCGACAGGGCAACCGACAGGTAGTTGGTCTTGCCGGCCAGGTATTCCGCTGCCCGTTCGATCAATTCCCTGGCTTCGTCCAGGTTTTTCAGAAGAAAATTGCGGATCCCCTCAGCTTCCTTGTGGGAGATCTCAGGCAGTGACAGCATATTGTCCACGTAGGCCCGGTAACCCAAGTCAGAAGGCATCCTTCCTGCAGAGGTGTGGGGTTTTTCCAAATAACCCATTTCCTCGAGCTCCGCCATCTCATGGCGGATGGTCGCAGACGAATACTTGAGCTGATGGCGTTCGACGAGCGACTTGGATCCGACCGGTTCGGCCGTTTCGACATAATCGTCCACAATCGCCTTGAGGATCTGCTTCTTGCGCTCGTCCATGAAATCGTCCCTTTCAAGTATTAGCACTCGAGCGCGTCGAGTGCTAATACGACTTTAACACCTCCGTGTAAGGCTGTCAATCAAAGGGGTGTGACGAAAGTGACAAAGAAGTGAAAATAATCGGAATTCTTGCCAGAACCGCTGTCAGAGCAATTCACGGGAGACAAGATCAGCGAAATCGAGCCCTTTTTCCGTCAGGCGGACACGGGACTCTTCACAGCTAAGCAGGCCCCGCGCTTCAAGTGAACGGAGCCGGTCACCGAACACCTGATCGTAGTCAAGTCCATGGCGTTCCATGAACCGGGAACGTGTGACACCCTCCAGCAGGCGGAGCCCCAGGATCATGGTCTCAACGCGGGCCGATGCTTCATGGACTTTTTCTTCGATTGAAATCTCCCCGAAGGGGCCCTCTCCCGCGTCTTCCACCTGATCCAGCCAGTCTTCAAGCGAAGAAGGGTTACAGCGCCTGATGCCCCCCATGTAACTGGCAGCGGAGGGTCCGACCGCCAGGTAAGGGCCGGCTTGCCAGTAGGTGAGATTATGGCGCGAGCGGGCACCCGGTTTGGCGAAATTGCTGATCTCGTAATGCTCAAAGCCGTGCGATCTGAGCGAAGCCATCACCCGGCGGGTCATCCCGCGTTCCAGTTCATCATCGGGAAACATGGCCGGCGAGGACCTGTAAAGTGAATGAAAAGGGGTTCCTTCGGCAATGGTCAGCGCATAGCATGAGACATGGCTGACCGGAAGGCTGACCGCCAGCTTGAGTGTTTCATCGATATCCTGCAGGGTCTGGCCGGGCAGGCCGGTCATCAGGTCAAGGGCGACCTGTTGGAAGCCTGCCTCTGCCGCCGCCTCAATGGCTGCGATCCCGTCCTTCGCCCGATGGCGGCGCCCGATGGCGGCCAGGAGTTGATCCGAAAAGGACTGCAGGCCGAAACTGATGCGGTTGACACCCATGGCAACCAGCTCGCCGAGCGATTTAGTTCCCTGTTCCTGTTTAAAGGTTTCAGGGTTGGCTTCAAGGGTGATGTCACAAGGGGTGTCTAAGGCGAAAAGCGACTGCGCCCGTTCAATCAGTTCACCAATAAGTTGAGGTGGTATGGCCGATGGCGTCCCTCCGCCGAAATAGATGGTTTGGAGCGGCCCCGTACGCACTCCGTGAAGCGGGGCCTCTTCCGCCAGGCGTTCCAGTTCCCTGTGAACACCCCGGCGCCATCTTTCAATCAGGATACCTGACGGGTCGGTAACTGAGTAGAAATCACAGTAATAACATTTGCTCCGGCAGAAAGGCACATGAATATAAAGCGAGGTGACCGGCTGCCTGGCGGCATGGGTCACCTCGCCCCCCTCAAAGTGTTTGCCTGCCGGTTCAGGAACCTTTGCCGTCATCTTTTCCAGTCACGTCGATGTTGGAATCAGACAGAAGTTCCTTGAATGAAACCGCGAGACCGGCCAGTCCCTGCATATTGGAAGGGATGATGATCTTGGTTGCCCGCCCGTCGGCGACAGTCGCCATGGTCTCCAGGCTTTTGATGGCGATCAGGGCTTCATCAGCGCCGATGTCCTTGATCATCTGAAGTCCCTTGGCAGTCGCTTCCTGAATCTTCAGGATGGCCTCCGCCTTTCCTTCCGATTCGCGGATGGCCTGTTCTTTTTTTGCCTCGGCACGCAAAATCGCCGCTTCCTTCTCGCCTTCGGCGACTCGGATCAAGGCCTCTTTCTGACCTTCGGAAATCAGGATATTTTCACGCTTTTCACGCTCTGCCTTCATCTGGCGTTCCATGGCTGTCTGGATTTCACGAGGTGGAATGATGTTTTTCAATTCAACCCGGTTGACGCGGATTCCCCACGGGTCGGTCGCCTCGTCCAGCGTCTGGCGCATACGCGTGTTGATGACATCACGCGAGGTCAGCGTTTCGTCAAGCTCCAGATCACCGATCAGGTTACGCAGAGTTGTGGCAGACAGGTTTTCAATGGCGATGATCGGGTTCTCAATCCCATAGCAATAGAGAACCGGATCAACGATCTGGTAGAAAACAACCGTGTCGATCTGCATGGTGACATTGTCCCTGGTGATCACTGCCTGGGGTGGAAAATCAGCCACGCGCTCTTTCAGTGAAACACGGCGCTCAATCCGGTCGATAAAAGGCATTTTGGCGTGGATGCCTGTCTGCCAGGTCGCCTTGTAGGTGCCCAGCCGTTCAATCACAAAAGCCATGGCCTGCGGGACGACGCGGATATTGCGGATGAAAAGGACGAGAATGGCCAGGGCAACAATGCCAATAACAAGAAGACCCCAGTCAAAGACTGCAAGGGCAGCCATGGTAATGAATAATTCCATCGAAATTTTCCTCTCTTAACTTTGGATGAGCGGCCTCGTACCGCTCTTCTACTCTAAAGGTTCACTTGCTTCCCCCAGGGCGACGACGATGGCTTTGACGCCGCGCAGACCGATGACACGGACCGGCGTTCCCTTGGCAAGCATGCCTTCCTCTTCTGTACGCGCACTCCATACCTGACCTTCAACGCGGATCAGACCGGTGCCCGTTGTGGAGTCGATCGTGTCCGTGACCACGCCTTCCTTGTTCATAATCCGGTCAGCATTGGTCGGCGTGAGAACGCGTTTTCCCAGTTTTGGACGGACCAGAAAGATGAAGGCCAAAAATCCGGCAATGGAAGAGGCCCCAAACAGAATGAACTGAACCATGGGGGACGCGTCCAGCAAGGCGGCGATCATGGCGATCAGGGCGGCTACCGCGAACCAGATGGAAACCAGGTTCAAGGTAACCAGCTCGACGACAGCCGCAATCGCCAGCACCAGGCCCCAGAATAAAGCGGCGGACAAGCCCAGTATTACCGATACCATCACAAATGGATCCATCACATCCTCCTTTTCAACCCGGTTTCAGGATGGGCTTTCTGCATCCGGCTAATCCTTGAAATCATAATTGAGCGGTCCTTTCCGGGTCAGTTGAACCAGCACGAAAGCCGTGTTATTGATTCGTTGAATCAGGCGCGGAACAATCGTCTGCTTTGATTTATTTCCGGCAGCCGTCCCGGAATCAACCTCATCGGGCGGCAAGCCATCCTGGTCAATGACGGGGATCGTCTGTCCGACCGTCTGCTCGTCCATCAGGCGGAACAAGTCCTCCAGGATATCGGTCCGGTCAAATTTGGTGGCCGAAATCACGCCCCCTGTGTCCTGGAAGTAAGGGTTACGGCTTTCAATGGCGACTTCTTCTATTTTTTTGACGCGATAGTCGCCCGACTCGATAAAAACGACAGGAATGCCTGCCCGGTCAAAGGGAGTGTGATCGGACAGCTTGCTGGTCCATTCGCGAAAGACCGCCTCTGCCCCCGAGTCCAATGACACGAAGAAAGAGGCTTGATTTGTGTAGATGGCATAACGGTTTCGTGAGTTGAGCTGGGCCTCGAAAAAGATATCCGTGACCTGATAAAGCTTTCTTCTCTTGGCGTAGTCCTTGTATTCACCGCTTCGGACGGAGTTCTGGCCGGCGTGCGCGTAAACTTTGTCACCCGCGAAAACGGGACCGACATTGACCATGACGTCGACCCTGCGCCGATCTTCAGCGGAAAGCGAAGACAGGTAATGCCTGGCCCCCTGATACTCATCAGTACCGGCGCCAAAAAAAACGAAGATAACATCGTAGCCCGGCTGCTCCTGGAGCAAAATGCGGGCCACCGTCAGAACGGAAGCGACTCCGGACGCATTGTTGTGGATTCCGTCAGGCAGAACCATCTCTTCTTCCGCACCGGCCTCCCCTGTCGTCTCAGGGACAGGCGTGTCATAATGCGCGCCGATGATCATGATCAGATCATTTTCTTCATCGGGCAATTGTTGCGGATCCGCCTCATCCTGCTTCTTTGCCAGCCGGAATCCCCGGCCTTCCAGCCGCGCGATGACATTGGCCGACGTTTGAAGCAAGCCCTCCGGGCCGGTCACGGAAAAGGTCTGCTTTTCCGGCATGTAGCCATAGCTTCTCAACTCTTCCATGATGAGATCGGCCGCCCTTGACTCCTGGTCTGAATAGGGGAAGCGTTGCGGACACGAGGAAGCCAGCTTGCGGGCAAACTGCGCGCCCCCCTCACCGTAAGCGGCAATTTCAGAAGTTTCTTCCTCCTTATCCCGCGAACAGGCGGTGAGCGCCGGAAACAAGAGCAGGAGTGCCAAAAGACTCGCGAAAAGGCGGTTAAGCAGAAAGTTTGGCCGACGGCCGCTTCGATGATATGTCGCTTTTTGAATCACCTTGACCTCTCCGAAAAAGCGCTGACCGGCAACTTTTTCCTCCGCAATTATAGCACAGTGTAAAGGTTGCTCCCGGCCGCTACAAGGCGCCTTATGGTATGATTCAGGCATGAAAACGGCCATGAAGACAGGATTTCACGACAGCTTTCACCGTGGAGTGGCCAGGCGCTTCTTTCTTGTTGCCGCTGTCCTTCTTCTTGCTTCTTTTGTCTTCGTTTCTCTTCCAGTCAATGCCCAGCGAATGAGCGACGGTTTTGATCCGGAAACGCAACTCCCCGCTGTATTCTCAATTGGAGCCCTCCAGCCATCCGAACTGTACGCGCAAAACAGCGATCTCGTGCTTGAAATACCCGGCGTGACAAGGCTGATGACGCTGTATATCGCCCTGGAGAGACTCCCGTCGGATGAACTGATACCCATCAGCGGCTTTGCCGCCCAGTACGACAGGGAGGAACGCCAGGACCGCTACATCATGAATGCCGGTGATTCACTGCCGCTCAGGTACCTGCTCCTGCGAATGATCTTCAACAACTCGGACGCGGCGGCTGTCGCGATTGCCGAGAAAATCTCCGGGTCCCGGTTCAGCTTCGTCGAAGAAATGCAACGGACTGCCTTGCTTCTGGGTATGAATCAAACGGAGTTTCACGCCCTGGATGTCGCCCGCGCTGAACGCGAATCTGAAGTGCCGGAAGAGATCGCGGCGGCGATGGAAACCTACCAGCAGCATCATGACTCCCAGGATGCCCAGCCCTTGATCCTCCCGGAGGCAGGCCTGGCCGTCGAAACGGCCAGGACAACCTTGCGGGACACCATGCGGCTGGTCACCGCACTGTTGAACAACACCAGGGCCAAGGCCATCCTGAGTGTCACTGATGAGCTGGTCCAGATCACCTCCGGCGGTGTGGTTCAAATCGTTCCCATCCGGTCTCCCGCCAGCCACCTGATAACGCTTTCCGAAAACCGGATCAACGTCGCCTATCTGTCTCTGTCCGACCGCTATTCACTGCTTTGCTGCTGGGGGGTAACCCCCGCCAACATTCCGGTGACAACGGTTGTGGCCCATCTGCATCAAACAGGTCTTGTTCAGTCGACGCTGCAGCTCTACTCCGCTCTGGATCTTTTCTACAACAGGGCTTCGCTCACCAAAGCAGGGGGCAAATACCCCGGTGCGTCCGAAAAGGCAGCCAACGGAGAACTTTTCGATCTGGTCTACCTTGATTCCGTCGACTACATCCATCCAAAAGCCGATCATTTTCTGGAAGAGACGCTCGATTATCTTGGCAATGCCCCCTATCCCATCCCCGTCCAGAAAGGCGCCATGACGGGGCAGGTGATCTTCACCCTGAGGGATGGTGTGCGGATTCCCGTGCGTGTCGGCTCAGACCGCGACATTCTCGCCGACAGCAACCTGATCAGCCGCGGCCTCCTTCTCCTGCAAAACAACCCCAACCTTGCCTATACCATCCTCGGTTTCACCCTGATCCTGTGCGCGGGCTTCCTTGTCATCGTTGTTCGTGAATCGGTCAAACTCCGCTACTGGTACCGGCTCCATCAGGTGGAACAGACGGTGGAAAGTGCCCGTACCATTCTCATGGGAAAAAAGGAAGGCGATTGACTCTCAGTCGTTGCGACGCGTCAAGGGAGCGATCCGCTCCTCATAAAACCATTCAAACTGGCCAAGGGCGTACTGGTAGATCAGAAGAAAAAGTTGAAGCAGGACCGCCAGGATACCGGACGTAATCAACCAGGAAGCCGGCGCGTATTTCAAAGACAAAACCTCAGATCCGAAAAGCAAAATCAGCACGAAGAGCAGGGCAGTCATCAGGACATGCGTAATGATCCGGGCAGCGAGGGGTCGGCCCAGCCTTCTCAGCCACAGGATGAGAAGCGGCAATATCCCAAAAAAGAGCGCAAATTGTGTTGCGGTGATGAGCCCCGGCGACAGGAGGGCGAGCAGGGACGAAAGAAGGTAGACGAGAAAGGCGCCCCCCATCCCCGTTTCGCGGACCGCAACCACCAGGATAAAAGAAGCGATCATGAGCACAAAAAGTCTGCCGGTGGGCAGGGAACCCGCACCCAGGAGCAGGAGCCAGCAAAGCGCTGTCAACATGGCGCCGGCCGCGATTCGGTATGAAGGACTGGAACGGCCGCCTTTTTGTGTTTTCATGGCCGGGATCTTAGCAGCAAAGACAAAGGTCCCCGCCCATGCATTCGCAACATGAGTCAGCGCAGCAAAGGCAGGTCATGGTCCTGCAGCAGGAGTCCGTACCGCCCCTCGAACGGTAGTAGGGTGACTGGTTTGGTGCGCCGTAAGGCGATCCATAAGGAGGCGGTTGGCTGGGATTCTGTCCGAAGCCCCAAGCCGGGCGCGATGCCTGCTGCTGGTTGCCCAGGGTGATGGCATCGTAGGCGGCATTGATCTCCCGCATTCTGGCCTCGGCCAGTTCTTTGGCCCGGGGGTCGGCAAATTGATCCGGATGGTATTTTTTGACCAGTTCGCGGTAAGCGTCGCGGACCGTTTCTTCCGACGCCCCGTGAGGGACACCCAGGACTTCATAGGGGTTGTTATTCATAAGGATCCTCCATGCTGCCGGCTCTCCATCATAGTACGGGAAGGCGCTCACCTGCCAAAACGCGCCGCCTGGTGGCGGGCAATCCGACCGTTACGATATTATACACGAGTCCCCCCAACTGCTCATAGGTGAGCAGGGCAAGGTTGCGGTCCACCTGCTCCTCCGCCTCAATCAAGAGGGTCCGGGCGGTCATAAGTGCCTCTTTTTCGGACATGGCCAGGAAATGGTTGCGGTTCCTTTTTTTCCGGTCATACTCCAGGTCGTCGATGGCGTCAAGAAGATAGACCCAGCGTCCGAGCGCCTCCGCCGCGTCACCCAGAAGCAGGGCAGTCACCCCTTGGTCGTCCTCTCTTTGCAGAAGGTTTATTCCTTCAAGGAAAATCCTCTTCAGCATGGCCCCGAATAAGGCGGCCGTCTCATCAAGAGAATCTTGCTGTTCGCTTTGCTTCATCAGTTCCAGTTTTTCCCTGATCCAGGTGTTCAGTTCAGGATGTCGCCGCCCTGCTTTCCGGGCGGCGCGGGCCAGAAGCAGGGTGGCCATCCTCCCGCGGATTGGCCGTTCGTCCGCGGCGTCATCCTTGGCGGAATAGAAGGCAAGCAGGCAGGAAAGGTCAGCCGCGAAGTCCAGTACCGGACAGGATCCTGCCACCGGCTTTTTCTTCAGCGGGTTCAGCACGCAGGACTCCAGGCTCAGGTCAAGGGGTTGGGGTGACAAGGCCAGCAAAAGAAGGGACAGGAAGGTCATGTCATAAGTCACGGCCGCCCGCGGGATCTGGCCGCAACGGCGGCCGATGGTTTTACAAAGCCCGCAATAGATGGCTTTGTAAGCGGTGAAGTCACGTATTAACAAGTCCGGCTTTTCCGGCCTGACGTATCCAAACATAGGTCCGGTTTTTTCCTTTCGGATGGGTGGCACCACCCTGATTTCGTCCCTCTCTATGTTATCATCAGGGTTAGTTCTTGAGGAAACGAATTACATGCCTGAAAGCCGCCCATGAAAACAAGTAAAGTCAAGACCAGATTCGCGCCAAGCCCGACCGGCACCATGCACATCGGCAACCTCCGGTCTGCCCTTTATGAGTACCTGATCGCCCGGTCCATGGGGGGCGCTTTCATCCTGAGGATCGAAGATACGGACCGGGAACGCTATGTCGAAGGCGCCATCGAAATAATCTTCAGAACCTTGAATCAATGCGGCCTTCACCATGATGAAGGCCCGGACATCGGGGGTCCCAACGGTCCTTACACGCAAAGCGAGCGGCTCCCTCTCTACAGGAAGTACGCGGAACAGCTGGTCGCCCAGGGAGACGCCTACCCCTGTTTCTGTGATTCCGGAACGGTAGTCGGTGACGGCGAGGGGGAGGAAGGCGAACTCTTCGGCTACGATCGCCGTTGCCGCGGGATCGACCCCGGGACCGCCCGGGAAAGGATCCGGTCCGGTCAGGCCTGTGCCATCCGTCAAAAAATGCCGCTGGAGGGAGAGACCTCTTTCACCGATGATGTCTACGGTACCATCACCGTCATGAACAAGGAGCTGGAAGACCAGATCCTCCTGAAATCGGATGGCTACCCCACTTACAATTTTGCCAATGTGATTGATGACCACCTGATGGAGATTACCCACATCGTCCGCGGTTCCGAATACCTGTCCTCCACACCCAAGTACTGCCTTCTTTACCAGGCGCTGGGCTGGGAGATCCCGCATTTCGTCCATCTTCCCCTGATCATCGGCGAGGACGGAAAGAAACTCTCAAAACGTCACGGGTCCACCGGCTTTGATGACCTGGTCAAAGACGGCTACCTGCCTGGCGCCATCGTCAACATGATCGCTTTTCTTGGCTGGGCGCCCGGCCAGGAGACGAGCGAGATTTTTTCTCTCGGTGAACTGGAACAACGCTTCCGCATCGAAGGCATCAACAAGGCACCAGCCGTCTTTTCATTCGACAAGTTGAACTGGATGAATGAACAATACATCCGGGCCCTGCCCTTTGACGTGTGGAAGAGTCGCGTCAAAGAGATGGCGGATCCCTGTTTCGAGGGCAGACCCTTCGATCTGGACAAACTGGCCGAAGTCCTGCAACCACGGGTAACCAAACTGTCTGATATCCCCGCCATGATCCGCTTTCTTACCGGACGCCTGCCACTTTCCAGGGAGATTTTCTTCAACAAGCGGGCCAAACTCGACGCCGACAGGGCGGCTGACATTCTTAAAGTTCTCCTTCCCCGGCTCCGGGAGCAGGAGGACTGGAGCGAAACGGGCCTTCACGATTTGCTGGAAGATACCGGCCAGGCACTTGACCTGAAAAAGGGCCAGCTCATGGGCTCGCTCCGGGCCGGGCTTGCAGGCCAGCAGGTTACCCCGGGCGGAGCCATTGAAACTGCGCTTATTCTTGGCCGCAGCGAATCTCTTGAACGGCTTGAAAGGGTGCTAAAATTTCTAAATGAGGCATAGATCAGCATGAAAAACAAAGAAGCAAAACGGCTGCCCGGCCTTGTGTCAGGTGTAACCCCCGGAGAGGAAACCTTCACAGGCAATGCCATCTCGCACTTCATTCTTGATGAAATCAAGAAAGACATGGCACCCGGAGGCCGGTTCGAAGGCCTTCCCGTTCACACGCGCTTCCCTCCCGAACCCAACGGCTATCTCCACATCGGCCACGCCAAAGCCATCATCATCGACTTCGGAACTGCCGAACTTTTTGGCGGCCTTTGCAACCTTCGCATGGACGACACCAACCCCGTCAAGGAGGATGAAGTGTTTGTGCAGGCCATCAAGGACGATATCCATTGGCTCGGATACGATTGGGACGACCGCTTCTTCCATGCGTCCGACTACTTTGAACAGATTTATGGCTACGCAGAAGAACTGATCGGAAAAGACCTTGCCTTCGTTTGTGAGCAGACGGCGGAGCAGGTCCGCGAATCGAGAGGCACCCTGACTTCCCCGGGCCGCGAAAGTCCCTGGAGGGACCGGCCCAAAGAGGAAAGCCTGGATCTCTTCCGGCGCATGCGGGCAGGTGAATTCCCTGACGGCCGTTATACGCTCCGGGCCAGGATCGATATGGCTTCCGGCAACATGAATCTGCGGGATCCGGTTATTTACCGTATCCAGCACGCCCGCCACCACCAGACGGGAGACCGGTGGTGCATCTACCCCATGTACGATTTCGCCCACCCCATCAGTGATTCTCTGGAGCAGATCACCCACTCTCTTTGTTCGCTTGAGTTTGAGGATCACCGGCCTCTTTTTGACTGGGTCATCAATCATTGTTCGCTTCCAGTCAAAACGCGCCAGATTGAATT
>CAZGCS010000019.1:0-16290 GCA_964524395.1 uncultured Mageeibacillus sp. | reverse complement strand
CCGAATGCTCTGGCCAACTGAGCTATACCGCCGTCTTCAGCGCAACACACTGAATGATATCAGTGTCATTTCGCTTTTGTCAAATCAAAAATCTCCTGTGAGAGTCGTATCTCTGAACTCATTATACAAGGCGCAGGTGAGGTCCAGCAGGGGCGCCAGATAAAGGGCACTCCCCTCTCCGGGCCCCGGTGTCCTGTCGTCAATGACAGGCGTCATGCCCAGCTCCCTTTGCACCAGCTCCCCGCCCGGGTCGCTTGCCTGGTGTGCGGCGATAAAAAGCGGGCACGTTTCGGGAATCAGCCTGACCAGCGTCAAGGCAGCCGTCAGGGAGACTGTGCTGCCGGTCAGAAGGGGGATTCCAAAAAGGGCCGCTCCCGCGTAAAAGCCGGTCATGGCGGCCAGCTCCAGATTCCCCAGTTTCATTAACACATCCAGGGTATTGTGTCTGTTAACTTCCCTTTGGACGACAGCTGCGTTCAGCACATAAGCCCGCCGGTCAAATAGCTGGCCGGCTTGCCGGGAGTCCCTTCCCATTAAATCTTCCGGCTTGCGGTCAAAAAAGGCTGCCAGCATAGCCATGGCGGCGAGTTTGCCGCCTTCGGCTACACCGTCGGCGGCAAGAAGGGTCATCCCCTGGTCACGGGCCTGTGAAGCCAGTTCCATGCCGGCCCTGATGGCCGTCATCATGGCCTCTTCCGTCAATGCGTCTTCCCTGGCCATATTCCGGGATCCCTCCGCCATAACCGGTACATGGATGATCCCTTCAACCGGGTCGAGTCCCCGGGTGCCCATATTGACCGTGACAAGCTGAGTTCCTGTCAAGCGGGCCAGTCCCTTGGCCGGATGCCTGCCCTGCGCCAGCTGCCGGACGGATTCAGCCGTTGACATTTGGCCCGCGGACAGGCCACCTTCCTCCATCAGCGCGCTGTCCGACGCGAAAAGAAAGAGAGCGCGCCGCTTGACATCGAAGGGATCCGGGCCGATCCAGCCGGCCAGACGGGCGTGGATGGCCGCAAGGAGACTTGCTGGACCAGGCTGGCGGGCCCACCGTTCCGAGGCTTCCCGCACTCTGCCCTGGTCCGCTTCGATCCGCCCGGACAATTCCAGGAAAAAATCAGCCCTTGAGTAAGCTTTCATGGCCTGTTTAATTCAGGAACCCTGTCAGGGCCGCCGCGATCAGGACAAGGCCGAGCAGGATCCGGTAGAAGGCGAAGATCCGAAAGTCGTGGCGCCGGATGTAGCTGAGCAGGAAGCGGATGATCAGGATGGAAACCAGGTAGGCCACCCCCATGCCGACCAGGATGGAAAGCCACTGGATCAGGTTGAAATCCAGGCCGATTTTGAGGACTTTCAGGAGACTGGCACCCATCATGACGGGAACCGCCAGGAAAAAAGTAAAGGTTGCGGCAACCGGTCTGGACATGCCGATCAGAAGCCCGCCAACGATGGTGGCGCCGGAACGTGATGTCCCCGGCAGGATGGCGGCAATCAGCTGAAAAAGACCGATGAGCAGTGCCGATTTCCAATCGATCTGGCTGGTGGACTGAATGGAAGGCTGGCGGTGCTTCCAGCGGAGATAGAATTCAATTACCAGAAAAGCCAGGCCGACGACGATCAACATGACCGCCACGGTCCACGGATTGTAAAAGATGGCTTCGATTTTTTCATCAAAAAGTACGCCGACAATGGCTGCGGGAACGCAGGCGATCAGGATCATCATCCACATCTTCAGAATCCTGTGATCGACTGCCAGGGGGAAGGTGCCCGGTTTGGCTGCCTGCCCTTCTTTTTCAAGGTTAAAGGCATCTTTCCTTCTCGGAAATGGCCACAGTTGTTTCCAAAAAGTAACAACCACCGCCATGACCGCTCCCAGTTGAATGACAATAAGGAAAAAAGAAAAGAAGAGCCGGTTGCTGATGACATCTCCGCCCGCCGTAAAAGGCACGAAGCGTTCGAGGATTAACAGGTGCCCCGTGCTGCTGATGGGCAGCCATTCGGTTACACCCTCAACGATTCCGTATAAAACACTTTTCAAGACATCAAGCCATGCCATCCTGCTACCCCCTCATTTTCCTTGCTTCAAGACCAGGACACCGCCCGGTAAAAGCGTAAATTCGTCGCGTTTGCGCCCCAAACTGCCCTCGCTGATGGTGTTGCCCCGATGATCGTACAGTTCGAACCGCGATTCCTGCTGATCCAGTCCCTGAATTGAGACGACATGGGCGGAGCGGTCAAGATTCAGGGCAAAAACAAGAGTCGTATCCCGTGAGCCAAAGGCATAAAAGAGAACGCGGCGAGTCTTCCCGCCCTCTCCCTCCTGGCCGGAATCCTCAGTTTGTTCACTGCCGGACTGGCCGCTTCGGACCAGGACAGGCTCCTCCAGAAGCTGCAGACCGGACAGACCCCTGAGCGCCTGAAGCGCTTGTCCCGTCATCTGCTTGCCTGACAATACCATGGGGTCCGTATAATTCAGATCCATCAGGGCAAGCGTTGTGTTATTCCCCAGATCGGCAAGTACTGCCCCCACCGCGTCAACCAGCCGGAGCGGCTGGCCTTCAGGCTCGAAGGATAGTGACCGGATCAGCTCAGGGACAAGGACCCCGCCAGACATGCCTCGTCTTGGGATACTGTTGATCCAGTCATTGAGAATCTCCTCCAGTGCCTCCTCCGAGTCAAGGGTCTGGCTGAGACGCAAGTCTCCCGCATGGTAATCGGCAGTTGTATGACTTCGCCCGTCATCGTATTGCATGGAATCAATAAAGAAGACCTGATTTCGTATGCCCGGAAAGTCCGGTGCGGCCTTGATCTGATCCATAATCCAGTGAACGTAATTGGCGCGTGACGCGTCATTGGGAAGAATTCCGCCGCTGTCAGCCACCTCAATGTAAATGAGATTGAAGGTGTCGGTCCAGCGACCAATGGCGCCATCCCTTGAACGGAGCTTGCCGTAGGTGGACAGGGGGGAACCTGCCAGGTATTCAATCAGGTGGGCCAGCTCCTCAGGTGTGGCATGCAAATCAACCACCAGCCAGGGCAAGGCGCCCTGCGCCTCCACAAACTGCAGGGCTGCGCCCAGATTGTGGGCGCGGGTATCATCCCTGCCTGCGCTCCCCGTTCCCTCGGGAAGACACCAGGACTCCTCCCTGTACCCCTGGCGGCCGACCGGTACGGTGTCAAGCCGGATCACGTCCGGCAATCCCTTTTTCTCATCCGCAAGAAAAGAGGACAAGGCACCGGGCGTGTCATCATTTCTTCCAAACCAGACATTGTCCAGGTAAAGCGTTCCCGATCCGGCAAAACCAAAATTGATCCAAACTTCGTCATCCAGCCTCAAACCCCGCGGGAGGAGAAGGGTGAAGCGGCGGTGCTGCCACGCTTCCCCCTGGATCCTGACCGATTCTCCCACGACGGGCAGAGACCCCGCGAACCACACCTCGATGGGACCTTCGATCTGGCCAGTGACCCGCACGTCAAACTCCAGCCGGTAGAAGGGCAGGGCATCACTGACAACCAGCCTCGACAAATCGAGCTTCTGTGTCAACCTGGCATTCAGATAGGGCCGGTCTGGATTGTTGACCGGGGCCATGGCAGCGGTTCCCTGCCGCAGGGAAAACAGGGCTTCCTTGGGGGGCAGCTGGTCTTGATCCGCCTGGCCGGCCTGCGAATCCATCCCGGGCTTTTCGAAGGACAGGGCACAGGAGCCGCCGGAATCGTAGCCTTCCTTCCCCTCACGGGCGTCACTGGAGGTCATATAAGAAGTGCCGCCGGATATGGCCCATTCTCCCGCGCGCAAGCCTTCCTCCCGCAAGACATAGCTCACATGCCCTGTATCAAGTTCCAGTGAATCGGGCAGACAGAGGGTCATCAGATCGCCCGAAACCACGCTGTCACCCTCCAGAGCCGGCTCAAAGCGGAACTGGGCAGTCAACTCCGCTTGAATCATGGTTCCATCACTTTTGGCTAAAAAGATATCACCTGCGGGGAAAAGAGCGAACCGCTCAAGCCTGCTTTCATCGAAAGGATTCTCCAGGCTCCAGGATCTGCCACCATCCCTGGAGTGAATCAAGCGGCCGTCCGCTGTCAATGCCACGAACCGATCCGAGGACATGACCATGACCTCCGTCAGGTCGGCCGGCCCGGTCGGCAGATCGCTTCCGTCAAGGAAACGGACCGTTCCCTTGTCAGGCTTGACCGCCACCTGGCCCCCACTGCCGGTGAGGAGAGTCACCCCGCCCCCCGCTTCGGCGGCCAGCCAGCCTTGCCTTGCCTGCAGGGATTCTTCCGTCTGCCACTGGATGCCGTTCGAGGAAGAGGCGACATTCCCCCGGTCCCCCAATGCGTAAAGAATTCCGTCACCGGCCCTGACCAGGGCGGTTACCTGATCATCAAGCGGAAAGGACAGCTTTTCCATGCCCCAGGGATGACCGAAAAAAAGTTCACCCGGTCCGCCCGACGCAAGATAGAAACCATTTTCATAATCGGGCAGATCCACGTACTCGATGGACCGGATGGCGTAACCGGGAGAGGATTGGGTGATCAGGTTCCAGTTGATCCCGTCCGGAGACGCATAGAGTTTGCCGTCCGAGTCACCGGCCAGTAATCCTCCAGGTCCGGCGGCAATGGCAGTCAGATCCGCGCTGAAACGAAAAGCCATCTGTTCCGGACCTCCGTCTCGCGGCAGCTTGACAAGAGCTCCTCCCGTTCCGCAGGCGTAAACAGTCCCCTCTGCTTCGGCGAAATCAGTCCAGTGTGTATTTTCGGGCTCCGGCAGGATGGAAACCTGGCGTTTACCTGACACAATCCCCGCTTCATAACCGGTAATACGGCCTGTATTAATCAGAGTCATTTCCGAAAGGGATTCACGGAAGAGAAAAAAACTGGCACCGGCGTAATAGTCTTTTGCCAGGGGAACATGGGATCTGGCTTCTGTCATCTTGATGCGGAACTCTCCCGGCTTGCCGTCATTGGCAAAGTAGTGCGCATGGTGGGATAAAGGAGAGAACGATCCGCCGGTCACCAGGTTGGTTGATGGCATTCCGGTCAAATTGATGCCGGTCCCGGTGAGCACAAGCTGGCTGGCAGCCTTGTCGCTGACACGGACAAGAGACGCGGGGCGGCTTCCGAGAATACCCGCCGCCTGCCAGACAATAGAGAGCGCGACAAGTGCGATCACCAACAGAATGATGGCGGCTGTGAGGACAGTCCTCCGCCTGAGGCTTCCCGGAATCAAGCGGGATCGTACCACCTCAAACCGTCGCCTTCTCTGGCTTTCTGCTTATGTTTCGCAGAATCAGCATCCCCGCAAGACCGATCAGGATAAACGCGTAGAGCGTGTAGACAATCATTTCCTCCGCCTGCTCGCCTGCCCCCGTCAAGCGGATAAGCCACCCGGAACCGATGAAATTGAAGATGGCATGCATGCCGACCGGGATGGCCATATTGCGGGTCAGATGATAGGCCAGGGACAGAGCCAGGCCAGCAATGAGGACATAGGAACCCTGGATCAGATCAAGATGAAAGAGAGCGAACAGAACGGTGGTACCCACCACGGAAACGGCCGGTGAAAAGGCCCGGCGCAGCTCTCCCTGGATGATGCCGCGAAAAAGCAGCTCCTCACCGACCGGAACCAGCAGCACCGTCGCAATGAAATCCAGGGCGGACACCGAAGATGCGGCATCAAACAGGATCATCTTCTCCATGTAATCCGCAAAGAGGCGGCCCAGAGCCGACGACGGGTCGAAGGAAGCCAGGATGGCCATCCACAGCTGGGTCAGGCCCAAAGCTCCCAGGACAACAGCCACGGCGCTCAAGGACTGGATCCAGTTCACCCGCTCCAGGACAAAAGGCAGGTCTTGCTTTTTACGGCGCCGGTGAAGATAAAAGAGGTAGGCGGGAATCAGAATGACCATGCCGAAGAGCGAGGCATAAACGATGGCATCGCTTTCGACCAGAATCCGCATCATGACCGCGCCATCGTTGGGCTTCTCCTGGAGCTCGGCCTGAAGTGCCGGGTTGGCCAGAAGATACGAGAAGGTGCGGACAAGCGAAATTCCGTTCAGGACGGCATGATGCAGTACCATGAAAATCAGGGGGGCAAGAAAGGTGCGGGCTCGTATCCGTTTTAAACGGCCCGCCGATGTCCCGGGGTCCACAGGATTCTCTGTGAGATGGATGTACTTTTCTTCCTTGTGTTTCATGGCAGGCTGGCTCCATCCAGAACCCCGGTTAAAGGTAACAGGTCAGCTAGGGGCGGGCGTTCGAGCCGGTATACCGTTCAAAAAAATAGTCAAAGGCGCGATCGAGTTCTTTCCTGCTCGTGACAGAAGAAAAAACATGCTCGCCGTTTTCATCTTTCCACGAACGCATGATGACGACCTCAGGGCTGGCCCTTCTGCCGTCATCGGGTTCGTAATTATACATGACGGTGTAAGTCTGCCCCCCGATCGAAAAACTGTCCAGGAGCGACACGTAATATTCGCGGCCGCTCCGCTCATCCACCAGAATGGCCAGAACGCCGTCACCCGCACGCCTCCGGTTACCTTCCCGAAGCGGGCGTTCGCGGGGATCTTTACGCTTCCGGGAGGTCTCCGTCATCGTCGCTCTCTTCCAGCAGGGCCTGGTAGGCCTGGTAGACCGCCTCGTCCTCGTCGTCATCAAGTCCTACGAGAACTTCCTCCCCCTCGTCTCCAACCACAAATTTCATGAAGAACAAGCTCATCTCGTCTTCATCGCCTTCGGACGGGTCGACCAGGACACAATATTCCTCCCCGTCATGGGAAAAGGTATCTGCCATGATGAAAGAGTAGTCTTCTCCTGTCTCCGTATCGGTCAGCACGACGTAGGCATCTTCGTCAAAAAGCTCATCAACGCCTTCTTCACAGCAGCAGTCATGCTCATCTTCCGACATGTAGAGTACCTGAAAATTCTTCATTGATTGATTCCTCCAAGGGATTATTTGCTTTACACAAACGATCAGGCATCTGTTCAAGGCCATGATCGAAGGCAATTATATCACGATCTTCACGGACCCGCAGTCAGGCCGCCCCTCTCGCGGTCAAGCCAGTCCTGCAACAAAATCTCCGCCGCGATCCGGTCGACCAGGCTCTTGTCACCCCTCTTTTTCTTTTTGGGAACGGTCTCCATAATAAGGCGGGAGGCCAGAAGTGAGGTGTAGCGTTCATCGTAAAGTTCCACCCGGCAGGCCGTTGCTTCCCGCAAGGCATGGGCAAAAGCGGCCGCGAGCGCGCCAATTTCAGAGTCCCTTCCGTCCGTCCGGGCAGGAAAACCGACCACGATGGTGTCGGCTTGGTATTGCGCACACAAGGCCGCGACCTCATCGACCGGGCCTTCACCGTCACCGCGGACCCGATCCAAAGTTAGAAGCCGTCCGGCCAGCAGGCGCGTGGGGTCGCTGATGGCCACGCCGACCCGGCGCGTTCCGAAGTCGATGCCCAGGACACGTCCACGCATCGCTTCAGAGTCGATCGACGTAATCCCTGATGACAACTTCCAGCAGCTCATCGCGCTCCAGACGGCGGATCACTCCGCGGGCACCCAGATGGCTGGTGATGTATGTGGGATCTCCGGAAAGAAAATAGCCGACCAGCTGATTAATCGGGTCGTAACCTTTTTCCTCCAGCGCCTTCATTACCTCGGCCATGATCTGATGTGCGGCAAGCCGTTTTTCGCTGCCGATTTCAAAGCGATTCGTATCCTGTTCGTCCATAGCTACCTCCTTTTCCAGTTTACCACGTCATAAAGCCAAAAACCGCCTAAACGAACCTTGCCAGCGCCGCTTCTCCTTCAACCCCGACCAGGCGCACGGCCCGGATCTGCCCCCGCCGTAATCCGGTGGATTGGAGTTCGCGGGGTTCTGCGATAACCTGAATGTACTCGGGGGTATAACCAAGCGCTCTGCCTTTTTCGTCAATCTGCTCCACCAGAACCTCCCGGATCTGGCCCATCCGGGTCTCAATGGCCTTGATGGCCAATTCGGAAGCCGTTTCCCGCAGCATCCGGGATCGCAAGGCGGCTACTTCCCCCGGAACCTGACCGGCCATGGCCGAGGCTGCCGTACCCGGCCGCGCCGAGAAACGAAAGACGTGGATCCTCAAAAAACCGATCTCATGACAGAAGGCTGCCGTTTCCTCAAAATCACGGTCTGTTTCCCCCGGAAAGCCGACGATCAGGTCGGTCGTGATGCCAGCCCCTGGAAAGCACGCGCGGATCTCCTCGACCGCTTCCCTGAACTCTGCCCTGGTGTCCCGGCGCCTCATGGCCTTCAGTATTTTGTCCGATCCGCTTTGACAGGAAAGATGAAAGGAGGGACAAAGGTGGCGGAGTCCGGACACCCCTTCCAAAAAGCGGGGCGTCACGGTTGCTGATTCGAGCGAGCCCAGCCTGATCCTTTTGATCCCGTCCACTCTGTCCAGCAAACTCAGGACATCCGCCAAACCGGCCCCCCTTTCCCCGCCTTGAAAATCAATTCCGTAGGCATTGATGTTGGTTCCCGTCAGGACAACCTCGGAAAAACCCCGCCGGGCAAGATCCTGCGCTTCTCCGATGATCCCGTCCAGGGTCCGGCTCCTGGCCGGTCCCCGTGCAAGGCAGATGGCGCAATAAGCACAACGGTTGTCGCAGCCGTCCTGGATCTTCAGATAGGCCCGTGTCTCCCGGGGTACCGCCGTGGCGCCCAGTTCCTCATAAACCGCACCTGCCAGGGAGTCCTGGGTGTAGATGGCCGGTACAGCTGTCTTTTCCCCGAGTGCCTGCAGGATCAATTCCGGCAACTGATGGCGCAGGCTGGTTCCCGTTATCAGGTCGGCCAGGCCGGTCAGGTCGCTGCGCTGGGTATAACAGCCGCAGGCAACAATCAGGGCATGGGGATTCTCCCGGCGGAACCGCCGCAGAAGCTGGCGGGATTTTCTTTCCGCCTCTCCCGTCACCGTACAGGTGTTCAGAACGTAAAGATCCGCCTTTTCACCCGGTCCGGCCAGTGTCAGCCCCAAGGCGCGAAGCCTCTCCGAGAGCGCGTCCATCTCGTATTGATTTGTCTTGCAGCCCAGGGCTGTGACAGCAAACCTCATTCCCTCTCTTCCTCCACTCTTCCGGTCAAAGGTCTGGATAAAAAAAGAGCCGCAAGGCTCTCCTTATGGTCTCCCGGTGAAAGGCCGGGCCGGTCAGGCGCCGCGCCCCGTCAAAAGGTAGAGAACCAGGGTAAAAACAGCAAAAGCAATGGCGAAGCCGGTGGTCAGCTTCTTCAAGACACCTTCTTTGGTACGGCCTTTGGTCTTGCCATAAAAAGTATCAGAGCCTCCGGAATCCCCCGAAAGCACTCCAAGCCCCTTGGATTTACTTTCCTGCATCATGACCGTCACAATCAGGCCGATGCAGGCCAGGATATCAAGAATGATGAATGTGATTTGCGCAGCTTTCATGGCTCTTCCTCCCCCTGGCGTCGCACGCCGGACAATCATAGCATAAATAAGCCTTGAGCCGCAAGCAGTTCTAAAGGTCCGGTTCGTACGAGGCCAGGGCGGTGACCGGCCGTTTCTCAAGGTGTCTCATGTAAAAGGGCAGGGCCACGGCCAGGGTCAGCCCGGCCAGGTTGGTTGTGATGGAAAAGGACCACCAGATCCCGCTGACTCCCAGAGCTGTCCCTGAAAGACAGGTCCCCAGCGGGATACGCGAGGCCATGAATCCGGTCACCACGATGGCAGGAACCAGGGACTGGCCGAGCGCCGCAAAGGCGGAACTGGTCAGAAGCTGAATCCCCATCAGGAGCTGGGAGGCCGACAGGATATGCAGGTAATCGGCACCGTATCCCAGTGCCAGTGGATCTTTGAAGAAGATGGCCATCACAGGGGCCCCGAAAAACAGGAGAATCAGGGAGGTGACCGTGCAGATAAGGGATACCAGCCAGAAACCGGACCAGTAGCCTCTGCGCACCCGGAGGTATTTTCCCGCACCGAAGTTCTGTGCCATAAAGGCATTGACTGCCGCGGCAAAACCATCGGCAGTCATCCAGGAAATGCTTTCAATCTGAGCGCCCAGGCGCTGCGCAGCGACGGCCAGGTCGCCGAAACGGACAACCAGGCGTGAAATCAGGATGGTGACAATAGCGTGGACACCCGACTGCATGGTAACCGGAGCCCCAAGCTTGGCAATGGGCTTGAGCCGGTGGAGTTCAAGCGGGCTGCGAAACAGGCGCAAACGGGCAAAATGCGCATTGCGCCGGACGGCGGCCAGCATCAGGATAAAGGCAATGGTCTGCGACAGGAGTGTCGCCAGAGCGGCACCCGCGACATCCATGTGCAGGAAAAGAATGAAAAAGGGATCAAGCAGCATGTTGAGCACCAGCCCTGTGACAAAAATGAGAAAGGGGGTGTAACTGTTGCCTGAAGCGGTCAGGATGGCACTGAAAATCCTGCCGCCGACGTACGCGGCCATACCCAGACCGACGATCCACAGGTAAGTTTCCGTCCGGACCACGGTCTCCCTGTCATTGAAGTGAAAGATCGCTGTCAGCGGAGTCCGGAGAAAGACAAAAACCAGCGTGGTGGCTGCCGCCATCAGGTAGCCCATCCGAAGCGCCGTACGGGCCCAGCCCCGCGCTTCGGCCTGGTCACCCGCACCCAAAGACTGCCCCACCAGCACCTGGCCACCGATACGGGGCAGGGCAAAGAGGCTCTCGACGAGCCAGAAGAGAATACCTGCTGAGCCGACAGCCGCGACCGCACGCTCGCCCAGAGACGACACCCAGAACATGTCTGTCAGGTTATAGGCCAGCCCTACGAAAGAAGTGGCCATGATGGGCATGGCCAGCTTCACTACCGTCGGCAGAATGCGGCCTTTAAGTAAATCAAGCTCTTTTTCTTTTGACACGGGTCACACTTCACAAGGGATAATTTCAACTGATTCTAGCATAGTGCCCGCATTTTCAAGCCTTCCGGCGCAAATCGATATTGAAATAGCGTTATACTTGTCATAGACTATTGAAAAGATTTTCACAGTACCAAAGTGCGTGTGCCACCATGCCGGATAGACCGAGAGATGACCCGCACGGCAAAGAGGAGTAGGGAAAAGTAAGATGAAAATGAACTTGCTTGGATTGTCCCGGGCCATCCACCCCAAGGACAACAAGAACACGGTCGGAATGCCGATCACCACGCTTTCAGGCTTTTCAAAAATAACCATCCCGCTTAATATGCAGATCGGCCCCGGATGCGAGGCCATCGTCGCCAAAGGTGATCACGTCGATGTCGGGCAACCGCTTGGCCAGCCGACCGGACCCTGGAGTGTTCCGGTCCACGCCAGCGTTTCCGGCCAGGTCGCCTCCATCAGTGACGAAATCTGGAGCGATGGCAGCCTGGCCAAATACGTCACCATTATTCCTGACGGCCTGGATACCGTCAGCCCTGACGTCAAACCTCCCGTCGTAACCGACAGGGAGAGCTTCCTGGAAGCCGTCCGCAATGCCGGCCTGGTCGGCCTCGGCGGCGCGGCTTTTCCCGCCCATATCAAGCTTAATCCTCCGGCGGACAAGCCGGTCGATACCCTGATTGTCAATGCGGCCGAGTGTGAACCCTACATCACGGCCGATTGCGCCGTCTGCTGTAACAATGCCGCAGAAGTTGTCGAGGGGGCACTGGCTACAGCCAAATGGTGCGGCTTTGATCAGGTGATCATCGGCATTGAGGACAACAAGAAAAGTGGCGCCAAAGCCCTGCTGCAAGCCATTGACGAGAAGAAAGATGATCCCGATTGGCCCAAGTGCGGCATGAGCCTTAAAATATTGAAGACCGCCTACCCGACCGGAGCTGAAAAGGTTTTAATTCACCTGCTGAACGGCAGGGTCGTTCCTGAAGGGGGCCTGCCCTGTGACGTCGGTGTCGTCGTTCATAACATATCCACCCTCCATTTTCTGGCCCGCTACCTGAAAACCGGCATGCCGCTTATCAAAAAAGTGATTACGGTGGATGGCAGCGCCGTCGCGGCACCCGGAAACTTCGAGGTTCCCATTGGCGCCATGATTGAAGAGGTCATTGAGAAAGTCGGCGGAACAAAAGCGTCCCCCGGCAAAATCATCATGGGGGGACCCATGATGGGCATCGCCGTTGACGAACTCACACGACCCATCGTCAAGCATAACAATGCCATCCTCATCTTCAATGAGGAGGATGCCGTCCTGCCGGCAGAATCGGCCTGCATCCTGTGCGGCCGCTGCATCCGGGCCTGTCCCATGAAGCTGATGCCCATGGCGCTCGATAAAGCTGCCCGGGCGCTCAGTGTCAAGGAACTGGACGAACGCCATGTCCTGACTTGTATCGAGTGCGGAAGCTGCTCCTACGTCTGTCCCGCCAAACGCTATCTTGTCCAGAACATCCGTAACGGAAAAGCGCTGGTGCAAGCTGCCGCAGCGGCGTCCAAAAAAGGAGGGAAATCGTAATGCTTCACGTCTCCGCCTCACCGCATGTACGCGATCGCATCACCACGCGTTCGATCATGCTGCATGTCATCATCGCGCTCGTTCCGGTGATCATCGCCTCCTTCTTCGTCTTCGGCCTGACCGGGCCTATGATGTTTCTATTCAGCGCAGCAGTCTCGGTAGGCTTCGAGGCGCTCGCCCGTGTCATCATGAAACGGGAACAGACCGCCGGCGACCTGTCAGCTCTTGTGACGGGCCTGCTTTTGGCGGCGAGTCTTCCTGCCAATACACCACTTTGGATTCTGATTACCGGCAACTTCGTCGCCATCGTTGTCATCAAGCAGATGTTCGGGGGTCTGGGCGACAACTTCGCCAACCCGGCTGTCACCGCCCGTATTGTCCTGTCCGTTTCTTTTGCCGGCCAGATCGCCAGCTACTCGGTCGCGGACAAGCTCCTGGGCATTGACCTGGTCACTCAGGCAACGCCGCTCATGGTGGCCAAGGAAGGATCACAGGCCATTCCCTCCTTCCTGGATCTCCTGCTGGGCAACCACGCGGGCTGTATCGGCGAGACATCTATCGCCGCCCTTTTGGCCGGCGGCATTTTTCTGCTGGTAACGGGAATCATCGACATCTGGGCGCCCTTGACCTTCATCGGTACCACGGTCCTCTTCACCTGGGCCACCGGTGCCGACCCGCTGCTTCATCTCATGTCGGGAGCGCTGATACTGGCCGCCTTCTTCATGGTGACCGATTACGTCACAACACCAACAACAATCCCGGGCAAAATTATTTTCGGGGTGGGAGCCGGTCTGATCACCGGACTCCTGAGAATCTACAGCGCCATGCCGGAAGGGGTCTCCTTCGCCATCCTTTTCATGAATATCCTGACGCCTCATATTGAGCGCTGGACTTCGCCAACCGCCCTCGGAGGTATTAAACATGCCAAAAAATAAAGAGAAACCGACAGGCAAGGTAGCCGTCATCGAACGCGGACCCATGCCGATCCTGATCCTGGCGGTCATCTGTACGGTCTGCGTCGCGCTGCTGGCCTTGACCGCAACCATGACCGAGGATGCCATCGCCAAACAAAAAGCGGGTGCCGCGGGCTCAGGCAAGCAGGCACTGTTCCCCGGCGCGGCCGAATTCCCCGAGGAAAGTGCCGAGGAGGCAATTAATGCGATCCCGGGCGCAGTTGTCATCGATTTGACAGCCGAAGATTACGAGAATGTCCAGGGTGTCGAACGGGCTCTTGACAGCGAGGGTCAGTTGGTCGGCATCCTCATCAGCGTTGCCAGCAAAGGCTATCACGGTCCGCTCCCTGTCACTGTAGGCATCAATCTGGAGGGAGAGATCACCGGCCTGCTGGTTGACGCATCTGAGGAAACAGCCGGTCTGGGTCAGGAAGTCGGCGACGCGGCCTTCACTGACCAGTTCATCGGACTTACGACAGACGACAGTTTCTCCGTTGACTTCGTCAGCGCCGCTACCATTTCATCGGTCTCCGTTGTCCGTTCTGTCAAGCTGGCATCCGCACTGTTCGATGCCATGATGGGGAAGGGAGGCAACTAAGATGGCTACTAAAAGATCAGCCGGTTACGAATTCACCAAAGGAATTCTCAGGGAGAATCCCCTGCTCATTCTGATGCTGGGAACCTGTCCCGCCCTGGCCGTCACGACATCGGCCTACAACGGGCTGGGCATGGGCATCGCGTCGACCGCTGTCCTGCTTTTGTCCAATGTGGTGATTTCACTTTTGCGCAAGGTAATCCCCGACAAAGTCAGGATCCCTGCCTACATCACCATCATCGCCAGCCTGGTGACCATCCTGCACCTGCTGATGCAGGCCTATCTCTATGACTTGAACGAGGCACTGGGAATCTTCATTCCCCTCATTACCGTCAACTGCATCATTCTGGGCCGCGCGGAGGCCTTTGCCAACAACCACAACGTTTTTACCGCCGCCCTGGACGGTCTGGGCATGGGGGTCGGCTTCACCCTCGCCCTCTTCGCCATCGGATCGCTTCGTGAAATCCTGGGAGCCGGCACCTTCTTTGGTGTCCAGTTGCCCTGGATCCGGGAGAATGGCCTGCAGCCCATGATGATCTTCGCCATGCCTGCTGGCGGCTTCGCTCTCTACGGCATCATGGTGGCTATTACTGAAAAACTCAATAAAAGATATTATGCCCAGCGGCCGCAGCGGACCCTGACCCGTGACCGCTACCCCGGCAGCATCAGCGAGCGCACCGATGCCGTCTTTGATGAAACGGAAATTCTGGATGGCCCGCGCCGTTCCAAGACACCTGCCCTGGACGCTGTTCCGCCGGCAATCAAGGAACCGGGCGCTTTTGCCAAAAAAGATCAAGAAGCTGAAAGCGAGGCCAACTCATGAAAGAATTCTTACTGATTTTATTCAGCGTCATCCTGATCGATAACCTGGTTCTCTCGCGCTTCCTCGGCGTCTGTTCCTTCCTGGGACTGACCAAGAGCGTTAAGAACGCCATGGGCATGAGTGTCGCTGTAATCTTTGTCATGCTGGTCGCAACCGCAGTCACCTATCCCATCTACTGGAGTCTTCTTGATCCGGTAGGTCTGGGCTATCTGCAAACGGTGGTCTTTATCCTGGTCATCGCCTCGGTCGTCCAGGTCCTGGAGGCCGTCATCCGCAAAGCCTTCCCGCCCCTTTACCGGGCCATGGGCATTTACCTGCCCCTGATTACAACCAACTGCGCCATCCTGGGGGTCATGCTGATCAACATTCAGGAAACCTACAGCTTCCTGGCCGCCATGATGTCGTCCCTGGGTGCCGGTGTCGGCTACATGCTGGCCATGTTCCTCTTCGCCGGTGTCCGGGAAAAGATGGACAAAGCCGATATCCCCGCCTTCATGGAGGGCCTGCCCTCGACCTTGATGGCAGCAGCCATCGTCTCCGTCTCCTTCATGGGATTCAAGGGAGTCATCGAGAACTTATTCAGCTAAGCAGGCATGATCGGAGGAATTTTGATGATTTTGTCACTCCTAACCAACCCAATCCTCCTGCCGGCCCTGATCGGCGCGGGAGTGTCACTTGCAGCGGGCGTCGTCATCCTGCTTGTCTTCCGCTTTTTCCGGGTGGAAACCAACCCGCTTCAGAAACTGGTGGAGGAGGTCCTGCCGGGAATTAACTGCGGCGGCTGCGGATACAGTGGCTGTGCAGCCTACGCGACAGCGCTGGCGGACGGCTCCGAACCCCTGACCACCCTTTGCACCGCAGGCGGACAGGATACGGCCACTGCCCTTGCTGAGGTTATGGGGGTGGAGGCAGGCACCGTCATTCCCATGGTAGCCAATGTCTTCTGCCAGGGAACCACCAAGAACACACACAAGCGGTACGAGTACACCGGACCCACTCACTGCGCCGAAGCAGCAGGGCTGTTCTCGGGACCCAACTCCTGTACTTTCGGCTGTCTGGGTTTCGGGGACTGTGTCGCTGTTTGCGAATTTAACGCGCTTTACCTGAAGGACGGCATTGCCCAGGTCAACCATGAAAACTGCACCGCCTGTGGCAAATGCGTCACTGCCTGCCCCAAACACATCATCCACATGATTCCCAAACACGAGCTGGCCACCAATGTGACCTGCTCCAATCACTGGCCGCCCAAGGTCGTGAGAAAGGCCTGTACTGTCGGTTGCATCGCCTGCGGTCGCTGCGTACGCGTCTGCCCTGTTGACGCCATCGTCATTGAGGACAATCTGGCCGTGATCGATCAGCTGAAGTGCATCCACTGCGGTCAATGCATTGAAGTCTGCCCGACCAAGGCTATCCGCGAGGGATTGCTGACCGGGCCGGATAAGACAAGTGCCTAGAAAATAGCACAGATTTT
>CAZGCS010000018.1:14936-17642 GCA_964524395.1 uncultured Mageeibacillus sp. | reverse complement strand
CGCTCGGGGATGACCTCCCGGTTGAAGTGGGCGTGCTTTTCGATCAGCCAGGCGTCCTGAACCACTTGAGGGCCCCGGGGACCCGCAGTCATGGTGTCCTGGTTGTTGATGACAGGCGCGCCGCTCTCTCTGGTGATGCCGGGGTGGGGACCTTTGACATCGTTGCGGCTTGGCGACAGATCGCCGAGATCGTTTTTCATCATGGGATCTTTTGTTTTCATCTTGACTTCCTTTCTCTTTGATAAATTTAAACAATTGGAATGGTTCTAAATCATGGGATCATGATAGACGGGGACTGCAGGACCTGCCTCCTTCGTACCGGAGGTAACAGTCTGCCTTTATTACTTGGGATGGCCTAGTACTTTTTCTTCATCTCGACCCAGTCGATGGACTGAAAGTCTCGTTGCCGGGTGGCAAAAGTTGTCTGGCTGTCGGTGGCACTGGCAAAGGCCGCCTCATTGACGACCGAATATTCGACTTCCGTACCGTCAGGCCGGATGTAGGTGTCAACACCCCGGACTGCTTCACTGTACTTGTCAAAAATGCGGTCATGGGCGGAACTCTGGGCGGCGGAAGACTGCCGCATGGCCCGGTGTTGCCGGTCGGAATTGGCAAACCAGGCCTGGTTGTAGGCATCGAAGCTGGCCTGCTGCTCCTGCATCATCTTCATATGAGCATTGAACCAGCTGGACTGCTGCTCTTGCAGCTGGCCCGTGATGCGGTTGCGCTCCATCTCCATCCGCGTCGCCATGTGGGGACTTGACTGCATGGTTGAGCAGAACATGACGTAATCGCCGTAATACCGGTCAAAGACGTCGCGGCCGCATTTCAAAATGAGCACGTATTGCGTCTCCCAGATGATGTAGGTCATGGCGGCACCGAAAAGAAGGCCGCCTGCCCCGCCGCTGATCTGGATGCCGTCGATCAGGACGGCGACTGCCAGGCGCCATTCCCTGCCATCATGGCTGTAGTCATAGATGCGGGTTCCGCCATCATAGAAGGAAGCATCGACCCGGGACCACATGCCGAAAGGTGTGTGGGCCGCCAGTTGCTGCCGCGTGATCTCTGCTGTTTCATTGGCCTTCAGCGCATAATCGATGGGAGGCTCCTTGGGCAGGGGGCGGGTGTCATGAAGCAGGACATTCTGAAAGGTGGCCGACATGCCCGAGAAGATGGAATCGGCGTATTGCCAGGGACTTGCCATCCGCTTCATGGGCATCATGTCGGTGCGGTCAAACTGGCCTTCGACATGGCGCATCATGCCGCTGCGGATGTCCTTGAAGGCGGAACCGGACGCGTATTCGATGCAGGCTTCCTGTCCCGGGGACTGGGCTGTCACGGCCAGGGTCAGCGGCCAGTTGGCGCTTTGCATGGAAGGGCAGATGCCCCCCTCCGCTGTCCAGTCTTTGGGCAGCAGCACATAACAGAGCTCCTCACCTGTCTGACGGTCATGAACCGTCAGCCGGCCGTCCGGCCTGCGGTTGGGATGGCTGTTGGAAAAAGAAACACGGATCTTGCTTCGACAATAGGGACAGGCGTAAAATCCGGCTGCTCCAACGCCCTCAAGGGGGCCTCCACACTGGGGACAGTTGACTGTTTCAAAATGCATACCGGCCCTCCTGTGCATCATTATAAGTGAAAGGAACCGGCTGTTGCATGTCCTGCCTCTTTCCTCTAGATTGAGTGTAGCTGAAGGCCGGCCGGAGGACCTGTCATGATCATCTTCCTGAAAGACGCTACCATTAAGGAGAAGCCCGATCACCTGCCGGCGGGCGAGGCCATTGTCCTGGCCGCACCGGACGAGGGAGGGGCGGCGGTTGCCCTGGCGGGGATCAGCCCGGAGCCGGGCTTTCCCGAGGCGGAGGACGCTGCCATCCATTTCGAGTCGCGCCCCCTTTACGACTACCTGTCCATTCATGTACCCGATTTCTCATCACAGGAAAACGAGCCGCAGTCCCTGGAATGCTACCTGACCCGTCAGGCGCTGCTGACGGTCGGGGAGGGCGGGGTCTTCGAAAAACTGCGTCAGGGACTGGAGGCCGGCCCGTACCGGACCCCTGCCCTGGCCCTGGCCTATTTGTTCAATCTGCTTCTGGCCGGGGAGACAGCAGATCTCGACGCCATGGATGACGCCATCGACCGCCTGGAGGAAGAGGCTTCCAAACGAAAGCCGGAGGATCACGCTACAGAGATCGCCACCCTGCGAAAACAACTGGCCACGGTCAAACACTACTTTGATTCACTCTACGACCTTCTGGAGGGGCTGGAGGAAAACAGGAACGGCCTTCTCACAAAAAGTCAGCTGCAACTCTTTCGCGCCCACAAAAACAAGGTCAACCGCCTGATCAACCGGACGCTCAACCTGCGTGAGCATCTGACCCAGGTCCGGGAGGCTTTTCAGAACCAGCTGGACATCAGCCTGAACGAAACCATGCGTTTCTTTACCGTTATCACGGCCATATTCCTGCCGCTCACCCTGATCGTTGGCTGGTACGGCATGAATCTGCGCATGCCCGAGCTGGCATCCGCCCTCACCTATCCGATTATCATCGGGGTCAGCCTGGTCTTTGTCGTGATCAGCCTGATCTTCTGCAAGAAGAAAGGCTGGTTCTAGGGCTTCCTGTATTTCCTGACCAGGAATACAATGAGCTGGACCAGAAGTCCTGCGGCCAGGCCGATGGCCAGGAAGACAAAAAAGGACAGCAG
>CAZGCS010000018.1:10931-14836 GCA_964524395.1 uncultured Mageeibacillus sp. | reverse complement strand
GCCGCCTTGATGTTTTTTCCTTTTATGGCCATACCGGTCACCCCCTTTGTTCGATGTTTTCCCGGGAACAAGTGTCCCGCTTTCTTGAATAATATACCAGCAGGTAAATGGAATTTTGGTATCCGGAGCGACCGATTTATCACAGTAAGGCCGGGTTTTTGTCGATGCAGAGGGATAGGTGCGATCTTTATAAGTATTTGTTTATGCTTATACATGGTATAATTTTTATACTCTTTGCGGCCGGGAGGATTTGCCGGAGGTGGAACTCTTGAAAAAAAAGACAAGGCGTCAGATCTTTTCCTTCATACTGGCAATCAGCATGCTGGTATCCTTCATGATTGTTGGCCATGGCGGGCCTTCCTATGCGGAGACCACGGTTGAGGTATCCAGCTTCGCTGAACTGCAATCGGCCATCGGGCTTGCGGCAGCGGGAGACACCATCGAAATTGTTGCGGATATGGTGGTGGAAGAAGAACTTGTCGTTGAACGGACACTGAACATCGCGGGTAAGGGCCATGCCCTTTCAGTACCGGTTCCCGGCCTGGACGAGTCGGGAACGCTCAACACGGCCCCCTCACCTTTCCGCGTCTTCAAGGTGACATCCGGTACCCTGTCTATGCAAGAGCTGACCATTAAGGGAGGCGCTGCAGTAAGCGCCGGCTCAGGCCTGCGTGTGGAGGCTGGCGCTGTCCTGAAATTGGAGGGCGTCACGGTCAGCAATTGCGGCGGCTCCTCCCGCGAGGGCGGTGGTATCGCCAATTACGGCACCGCCTTCCTTGTTCACTGCAACATCATCCGCAACGGCGCGGCCTACGGAGGCGGCTTTTTGAATGAAGGTTCGCAGGCCGGCATGTTCATTGAAAATTGCTCCTTCAGCGAGAACAGGAGCTTGCGCTCAAACGGCGGCGGCGGGGCAGGGGAGAACAAGTCTTCCGCCCGGCTCTACGTCAACAACTCCACCTTTTCCAACAACACCAGCACCGAGCTCGGCGGTGCCATCAACAACTACAACGGGGAGGCCTGCATTCTCAACAGCACCTTTACAGGCAATGCCAACTACAGCAGTTCAGGCGGCGGCGCCCTCCGGGTCTCGGGTACGGTTTGCCTGGTCAACAACATTTTTGCCTACAACTTCAGTTCGAGTGACGGGGGCGAATCCTACCGGCTCAATGATTTTAACGTCTTGCCGGAGGAGGCCTGTTTCTGTCTGTTTCATGGCCAGGCCGTGGACGGGGAGGGCAATGTCCTGTATGAGGGCGTGGCAGACGGTTCGGACGATTCGCTTTTTACCGGGGGTTCCACGTCACAAGTCCTGGGAGCGGACGGCAAGGTCATGGGCGCGGCAACAGTTTACCAGCCCTATCTGGCCAGATTGGGAACTTCGACAACCAGCTTCGTTCCCCTTTGCCCGGTGAGCCAGGCGCTGCTTACGGGGGTTAAGACCGGCTTTACCAACGGAAGCGGTGAGCCGGTCGCCGGCTACCGGCCGGCGGCAGGGGACTGGGTGGACCTGGTGGGCGACGGTTCCGGGGATTATGAGGTGACGTCCGACCAGAACGGGCAGAGGAGAGCCTCAAGCCCTGCCAGGGGTGCCGTGGAGACCGTCTTTGAAGCGCTTTATATGGTCAAGGTCCATTCGGTTGAAGGCGGTACCGTACGCGGCGGCACGGTCTACGGCGACACCTACGGCAGCGGTGCAGAGGTTACGCTTACCGCCATCCCTGACCATGAGTTTAAATTTAAACACTGGATCAGAGTCGCGGATTCCGCCGTCCTTTCCGCTGACAATCCCTACCGGTTCACGGTGACGGAAAGTCTGACCCTGGCGCCGGTTTTCGAGGCGCTTGCGACCGGTGAGTACATCATCACTTACGTGGGAAACGAAAATACGGGTGGGGAGGTACCGCCTCCTTCAACCCACACGACCTCTGCCACCATCGCCGGCAACACCGGCCATTTGACCCGGACAGGCTATCTGTTTGACGGATGGAATACGCGTGGCAACGGTTCGGGTCATGCCTACGCTGCGGGTGACCCCTATGAAGCGGGCGTCAACCTGACTTTATACGCGCAATGGGAGCGCGGCTGCGCAGTTTTCTTTGACTCACAAGGCGGCAGCAGTGTGCCACCTGTCACCGTGGCTGTCGACAGTCCCGTCCCTGACCCCGGTGATCCAACAAGGGCGGGCTGGGAATTTACCGGCTGGTTCCGGGAACCCGGAGGGATCAACCGCTGGGATTTTGTGAACGGCCAGGTCAGCGGCGACCTGAACCTCTATGGTCAATGGACACCGATTCCGGTCGTCTTCACAGGCGGCAGCTTGCCGGAAGGCATCTATGGCGGGGAATACCAAGCCCTGCTTGCGGTCGCGGGCGGGAGCGGTTCCTTTCTTTATCAACTGGTTTCAGGTGCGCTGCCCCCAGGCCTTGAGCTGTCCGCGGACGGGGAGATCAGCGGCAGGCCTGCCGCGACGGGGGACAGGCGCTTCACCGTTCAGGTGACCGACCGGCTCAACGGGGAAAGCGCCAGGGCGGAGCTGACCTTGAAGGTCGCTGCCCTGGGCAAGCTTGCCGCTCCCCTGGCCCTGCCTCTTTCAGGAGCGGTCGATTACGGCCATACCGTGGAGCTGACGGCGGCCGCACCGGGCGCCGCAATCTACTACACCACCAATGGTGAAACGCCCGGGGTGACATCCACACTTTACACCGGGCCTCTCACCCTGTTCAGCGATACCACCATCAAGGCGATCGCCGTGAAAGCGGGTTGGGAACCAAGCGCGGTGGTCAGCCTGCCTTATACCATCAAAACCTATGCGGTCAGCTACCATGGCAACGGCGCTCCTGCGGGAAGCCCGCCTTCCGACCCGGGGGTCTATAAAAAGGGTGATCCTGCGAGCGTCAGGGGTAACCCGGGCGGTCTTTTGAGGACCGGTTTCCGCTTCACCGGCTGGAATACAAGACCGGATCAAGGCGGTACGCATTATGACATGAATGACCTCCTGCCGGTCCGGGAGGATACGGTTCTTTACGCTGAATGGGCTCTTGAGTACTACACCGTGACCTTTCTGGACTGGGATGGCAAGGTGCTCAAGACACAAAGGGTCGCCCACGGGAAGGGAGCGGCGGCACCGGCTGGACCTGAACGCGCGGGTCATGACTTTACCGGCTGGGACAAGCCTTTTGGCAGGATCACCGCGGACACACGGGTGACCGCGGGCTACCTGGTCAACCGCTACACCCTTACCTTTGATCCGGGCGACGGGCGGGTCAGCCGCCAATCCCTTCTCCACGGTGAAAGGGCGGACAGGCCGGAGGATCCCCAACGGGACGGCTATTTGTTCGACGCCTGGTACGCGGATGAAGCCCGGACGCGGCTCTACGACTTCGACAGCCCGGTGACCCGGGACGTGACTCTGTATGCGGGCTGGTTTGATGACGCCCTTCTCTTGCAGCAGGCGGCCATGGCTTTGACCCTGGAATCAGCCTTCCGCTTTGCGGAGGGCGATCGCTGGGAATGCGTGACCGGCGATTTCGAGCTGGCGGGCCAGGGAGCCTTTGATACAAAGCTGACCTGGTCATCCTCAAATACGGACCTGGTGCAGATCAGAACGGAAGGGGGGAAAATAAGCGGCATGGTAAGGCGTCCACAGGGCAGGGACGCCAACACCCTCATTACCGCCACGCTCTCAAGAGGCAGCCACCGCGTGACCAGAACCTTCCTGCTCATTGTCAAAGAGGAGGGTGTCTTTGCGAGCCAAGGGCGCGCTCTCCTTGAAGGCGCCGCCACTGCTCAGTTGGGTGACAGCGCGGTCCCGGTCACTTTTTACCGGACGTCCTGGGGCGATGGAAGCACTACCGGCCATCTTTTCCTGTCGCCCGAAACCATGGCAGAGCTCAGCGGACAGG
>CAZGCS010000018.1:0-10831 GCA_964524395.1 uncultured Mageeibacillus sp. | reverse complement strand
ACTACCGGCCATCTTTTCCTGTCGCCCGAAACCATGGCAGAGCTCAGCGGACAGGGCGGGGCAGATCAGTTGCTTGTGTCCGCCGGTCCTGGCGGGATCCCTGCCCCGGATGCCTATACCTTTGAAATCCCCCGGGAATCTTTGTCAATTCTGCTTGAAAGCGGCAGGGGACTGACCCTTTCATGTCCCGCGGGAAGCATCCGCTTTACTGCGGCTTCCCTGGAAGCCTTCGCCCAAAACGGAGACACCCTGTATGTCCGCGTCCTGACCGCCGAAAAAGAGGCCGGGCAGGCTGCAGAGGCCTTCCACGAGGACCTGGCCCGCAGGCCACATTCAGATTCCGCAAAAGGCCAGGTCAGGGGCTTACCCTGGATCGTTGAGACTAACGGGGCGGATCTTGCGGCCCGCATCACCCTGCCGCTTAGCGGCTTGAGCCAGGAAGAGCTGGCGGATCCGTCTCTGATGGAAAGCTTGTCCGTCTACCTGGAACATGGGGATGGAACGGAATTCCTGGACGTGACCCTGCTGGTAGAAGGGGACAGACCCGGCTCCATCGTCTTCGATACCAGCCGCTTCGGCCGCTTCCAGATCGTCAGCCTGGAGAAAACGTCTGCGACCAGCCCCTGGTGGTGGATCCTCATTGGAGCCGCGGCCTTTGCCCTTTTGCCGGCGCTCTTTTCGATATGGCGAAGCGCCCGTAAAAGAAGCCGGGCCAGCTAGGAAGACCTTCAAGCCGGGTTGTCAATCCCCTTATTAATACTGAATGGTGTTAAGTGTTGAATCTGTTCGCTCAAGCGAATACAATTCAATTGTCATACTTTTGCGAAAGGGCGGTTCGGTATGGAGTACATATCAACCGCAGAAGCGGCCGAAAAGTGGGGTGTTTCACTCCGGCAGGTACAGCGGCTGCTGGCCGATGGCCGGATACCTCACGCCAAAAAATACGGAAGGTCGTGGATGATTCCGCATGACGCGGGAAAGCCCGCAGACCCGCGCCGGGGTAAAGAGCCGTCCCCAAGTACCCTGGCTTCCGATCTCTCCCATCTTATCGCGACCACTTCCGTACCGTTGCCTGCCCATGATCCCGATGCCATCCTGGAAGGTGCCGGCCGGAGGACGCGGCGTCAGTACGAGGCGGAGCTCGCCTATCTGCGGGGTGACTTTGCGCAGACCATGTCCTGTTTTCGCGAAACGGAAGGCGATGAAGCGGCCAGGCTGCGCGCCAGTGTATCGGCCATCGCCGCAGCTATAAGCCTGGGGGATTATCCCGCCTACACGGCGATCGAAATGCATCTCAAAAGATGCGTGAAAATGAATCCGGGCAGTGACGTTTCCGCCTTTGCGGAGTTGGCACTTGCCACCGCCGCTGTCAGCGTGATCGCCCCGGATATTGCCCCCAAATGGCTCCAGGAGGGGGATATGCGCGCCCTTTCGCCGCAGCTCCGGCCCTTCGCCCTCTACCTGCGGGCCAAGTACTTTCAATCTTTGAATCAATTTGAAGCCATGTTCGCCGTGTCGCAGGCCGCGCTGTCCCTCAGCGAACCGGAGCACGGGATCAGCCAGACCGGGCTCTACCTGCGGCTGTGCTGCGCCATGGCCTGCCACGCGCTTGAGCAAGGGGAACAGGCCCGGAGCTGGTTGCTGGAGGCCATGCATCTCGCGCTGCCTCACGGCTTCATCACGCCCTTCGCGGAAATCGTGACTGCCTTGGGCGGGCTGATGGAGGAATGCCTGAGGCGGGAATATCCTGCCTGCGCTGACGCCATCCTTGGACAATGGAAGCGTACCTTCGCAAACTGGATCACCTTCCACAACCAGTTTACCCGGGACAAGATCACGCGCATTTTAACCTTGAGGGAATACCATATTGCCCGGCTTGTGGCACGCCGTGTCCCGTATGCGCAGATCGCCCAGGAGTATTGCATTTCGGTGGGAAGGCTCAAAAACATTATGCAGGTAGTCTATGGAAAGTTGCTGATTTCGGACAGGAAAGAGCTTGCAAATTACATTTTTTGAGTAGAAGCATTTAAATTTTTCAGACAAAAACGTTACCTTTTGGCAGCGAAAAGTAACTTCCCAATTGGCGGATTTTCCCTTATGTTGGCGGTGACAAGCTGGCAGAGGGGCTTTCAGTGTCCATTTCCCAAAGGAGGCACGGCAGAGTGCGCGAAGAGGGAAAAAAGCCATATAAGCTGCTCCGGGCGGGGGGCCGCAGCTTTCCCGTTTATCTCGAACATGACGATAGCACGGGCGAGGACTACATGGCCTACCCCGACTTTGAGGAATTCCCCGAGTATACCGATGATGGCCGGCCTTTTGCCATGTCGGCGCAGGAGAGCTGTCCCCATGCCAGGCCCAGGGATCCGGGGGATCCGCCGCCCGGCGACTGCGGTGGCTGCGGCTGGTTCTGCCGGGAGCAAACACCCATCGACCTCATCGGCATCTGTGTGTGTGGCGAACGACTGCACGGAGCCGGATAGTCAGGAGGATACACGGATGAAAAGGAAGATACCGGCCATGGTTCTCGTCACGGTGCTGGCCTTGATGCTGCTGCCATCGGTGGCACGGGCAGCCACCAATTGGCTGGTCGGCACGGAGGATGAATTCAAGCAGGCGGTGGCGGCTTGGGGCGATGGAGATACCATCGGGCTCACGGACGATATCACGCTGGAAGAAGATACAATTGACCCTGCGGTCAGCCTTGTTTCCAAAAGCATTACAATCGATGTGGGCAGCCATACGCTCAGCATTGTCAATACAGGCGGTGCGGCGCTTCAAGTGGGCGAAGGGGGTGTCGTAAGTCTCGAAAAAACCACGGGCGCCTTCAACGTGACCGGTGCCACCTGTGGCGTGGAAGCGGTCGACGGTGGTCAGGCCACCGTCACCAATGCCACGGCGACAGATCAGAGCAGTTGCGGCGCGTACGCAATCGGCACCGGCAGTACGGTCACCGTGGTTGGTGATGTGCAGGGCGGAACTTCTGGCGCACTCGCCATATACGGCGGCAGCGTAACAGTGGCCGGCCATGCCAGGGCATGGAGCGTGTATGGTGCAGGCGCGAATGCAACCGGCACCGGCAGTACAGTTACCGTGTCCGGCGATGCCGAGGGTACCTTTGCCGGTGCCTGCGTACTTGAGGGCGGCTGCGTGACAGTGGCCGGCCATGCCACAGCCACGGGCGCGGACGGCCGCGGCGTGTCTGCCGCCAGCACTGGCAGTGTGATCACTGTGCTTGGCGATGTACAGAGCGGGCATGTTGGCGCATACGCCAGGAACGACAGCACGATCACGGTAGAGGGTGCCATCACCGCGGCTGTCTATATCAGCATCGACAAAATTGACAAAACGAAATTGGAAGGTGCAGCCGGATCGGGGGACGATGCGGGTTACCAGGTCTACACTGACATGGACAGCTCAGGCAGCAAAGTGCGCGTAAAAATTCAGGAAGATCTGCCGGTGTGTGAAATCGTGAGCACCAGCGAAAAATACTCCAGCCTGAGTGAGGCCTTGGCAGTGGTGGAGGATGGCGATACCATCCGGCTGCTCACCGGCCTCTATCACACGGGTGGCATCAGCATTTCCGGCAAGAGCATCACCTTTGACGTGGACAGCCATGCGCTCAGCATCGTCAATACGGGCGGCGTGGCGCTTCAAGTGGACGAAGGGGGCGTCGTGAGTCTCGAAAAGACCACGGGCGCTCTCATGGTGACCGGCACCACCTGTGGCGTGGAAGCGATGGCCGGCAGCAAGGCCGCCGTCACCAAGGCAACAGCCACGAGCGAGGGAGGTAAGGGCGTATACGCATGGGGCGGCAGCAGCATCGAGGCAGACAGCGCCACGGCGACGGGCCCGTCAAGTTACGGCGCATACACCGACGGCGTTGACAGCCGGGCAGAAGTGAATGGCAACGCGCAGGGCACGCTGTATGGCGCCTACGCCTCGGGTGGTGGCAGCGTCAAGGTGAAAGGCATGGCGCAGGGCGGTTCGGCAGGTGCACGGGCGGTGGAAGGCGGCAGCATCGAGGCAGGCAGTGCCATGGCAACGGACCCGGGCAGTCACGGCGCGTCTGCATATCTCTCAGGCAGTACGGTCACCGTGGTTGGCGATGCTCAGGGGGTGACTTGCGGTGCCTATGCGTTTGGCACAGGCTGTTCGGTCATTGTGGGTGGCAATGTACTGGCCGGGAACGTCGGCGCTTCCGGATATGGCAGGAGCTGTTTGATTATGGTGGGTGGCAATGCCACGGCCACGAGCGGGGCCAGACTGGGCATGGGCGTGTGTGCCGCAGAAGGCAGCACCATCATTGTGGGCGGTCATGTTCAGGGTGTAAATATGGGCATCTACGCGGACGGGGGCGGTAGTGCGACTGCATACAGTGCCGGGGCGACGGGTGAGAGCGGCACCGGCGCATGGGCCGGTTATGGCAGCACGATCACGATAACGGGAACCGGAGTTACAGCCACGGGCTCTGACAGTTGCGGAGTGCGCGCCAATTTCGAAAACAGCCGGGTAGAAGTGAACGGCAGCGCCCAGGGTACGCTGTATGGCGCCTGCGCCTTATATGGCGGCCAGATCACAGTGAAAGGCGACCTGCTGGCGACCAGTGCGGGCAGCGTGGGAGCAGCCGCCGGCGGTACAGGCAGCCTGGTCACCGTGGAGGGAGCCATCATGGCGGCGGATACCTATATCGCCATCGGAGAAGAAGGTGAGCAGGTGGAAAAGAAGCCCTATCCCGCGGACGGTTCCCTGGGAGTGGGCGCCAACCTGGGCTTTCTGGTCTATGACGATGCCAGACACGACGGCATGGTGCGGGTCAAGGTCAGGGTCACCGGCCTGCCGGCAGACTGGACCATGCTTACGGGCGGGCAGGTGACCTGGAATCCAAAGCCTGACGGCGGCAGCTGGCATTGGGATCGGGACTTCTTCTCAGCCAGCTTCAACAGCCCGGCCACCTTTACCGCGAAAAAGTCAGGTCTATCCACCATCAGCTATACAGCCAGCGGTGTGACACAGGCAATCAGTGTCACCATCAAAGAGTCGGCGGTACCGGCTACCGGTCAGAATGTCACGCCGGGAATATTCCTGCTTTTACTGGCAGCCTGCCTGGGCGGTGCGGCGATTGTGACGGGCACAGGCCACCGCAGGAAGGCGGATGACTGACTGCCCGGCAAATTCTTCCAAAGGCCTTCAAAATGCCGAAAAGCCCGAATATTCGGGCTTTTCGCTGTGTCTATTCTCTACACCAGCTGGTGGAAGCGAGGGGAGTCGAACCCCTGTCCGAAATCATCTCCAAAGGGACATCTCCGGGTGCAGCCTGTGGTCGTATTTCCCTGATCCTTCAAGTCCACAGGCAGTCTTGCCGGTCAGGTAGTCTCATGTTACGCGGCAGGGCCTCAAGACATCAGCCCGCCGGTTGCCCCCTTTGACCTGCCTAAGGGGAAAGGTCTGCGATTGACGTCCCTTGGCGGCTAGCAGATTCGCCGCAGGGACGGCAGCGGTCAGGCCGCTGCAAGTGCCGGTTTGTTGGCAATTATAAAAGTTTCCCGTTTTTTAAAGAGGCCAACGAGAATCCTCTACCCGCTTTCCCGATCTCAACAACCCCGTCGAAACCAGTACGCTCCCCTATGAGAGCGACTCATTATAGCATGGAAACAGGCGCTTGTAAAAGAACAAAAGGCCCCGCAGGTGGTATGCTATGGGTGTGCAAGCGGAGGGATGTGAGATGAGTCAGAAAGAAGAACTTGTATTGGCAGTGGATGTCGGGACCCAAAGCGTACGGGCCATTGTCTTCGATCGTGAAGGGGAGCAGATCGCCAAGGCCAGGAAGATCAGCCAGCCTTACTACAGTCTGGAGCCGGGTTGGGCGGAAGTGCCGGCCAACCAGTTCTTTGACGATACCTGTGAGGTCATCCGCCAGGTTCTCGACCAGCTCGGTGACAGGCTTGACAGCATCAGAGCCATGGCGGTGACGGCCAACCGTGACAATATCATCCCCCTGGATGATGACGGCCAGCCGCTGCGCGACTGGATCACCTGGGTGGACACCCGCCGGGCGCCCGAGGCCATGGAGGCCTTGAAGAAAGAGCTGACCGGGGTGGACCTGGCCATTTACCTTTACGATTACGCCTTCTTTTCCATGATTGCCTACCGTTCCAAGTTTAACTGGATCAAGTACAACGAACCGGAGATCTATGCCCGGGCCAGGCGCTACGTCTCCCTGACGGGTTACCTGAACCTGAAGCTGTGCGGAGTCTTCAGAGACGCGCGCGGCATGCAGGTGGGCTATGTGCCCTACCAGGCCAAAAGACAGGACTGGTACCGCATCAAGGGCGTCTTCAAGTTCCTGGGAGTCCGCCGCGATCAGCTGCCCGACCTAGTTGTCCCGGGAGAGGAGATCGGCAGGATCACGGAGGCGGGACATGAGGCCTGCGGTCTGCCGGTGGGTCTGCCTGTCATCGCTTCCGCCGGTGACAAGCAGTGCGAAACCCTGGGCGGCGGTGTATTTGATCCATCCAAGGCGGTCATCAGCTACGGGACCATGGCCACCCTGGGAACCACCACCCTGCGCCATATCGAGGACAAGAAACTGAAGTTCTATACCTTTGCCAGCTGTATTCCCGATGCCTGGAATCCGGAATACAGCATCTACCGCGGCTACTGGCTGGTGACCTGGTTCTGCCAGCAGTACGCCAGGGAGAGTGGCATGCCCGAGTTTCTGGCCCGCATGAACCGGGAGGTCGTCCATGTACCGCCCGGATCAAACGGACTTTTTGTCTTTCCCTTCTGGACCATCCATCCCGGCCTTTACCCCCACGGCAAGGGCATGATCGCGGGTTGGGTCGACCGCCACACCGAGGTGGATCTCTACCGCGCCATTCTGGAGAGCGTGGCCTACGCCCTGCGGGAAGGCCTGGAGTTAATAGAGGCTAAAAGCGGAACCAGGGTGCAAAAACTGACGGTTGTCGGCGGAGGCAGTCAGTCAGATGCCGCCATGCAGCTGACCGCCGATATTTTCAACCTGCCTGCGGTACGCCTGGCCGGCGGGGAAGTCAGCGCCGTCGGGGCAGCCATTAATGCGGGCATGTGGGCCGGCTTCTACCGGACCTATGAGGAGGGAGTCAGCGCCATGACCCGTGAAGAGCGGGTTTTCTGGCCCGACGCCAAAAATGTCGCCATCTACCAGGATCTCTATACAGGGATCTACAAAAAGGTTTACAAGAGCAATGAGAAGCTCTTCAAGGAACTCGAACGCTATTCAGGGAAAAGCCTGGAGTAACCATTTCCATCCCCTGGCGTCTTGGATGATAGAACGCGCTTATGTTGACGCAGCCCCTGCCTGGAGCCGGGGCAGGCCAAAAGGAGAGAGAAGATGAAAAAGAAAATCCGCATAGCGAGCCTTATGACAGCCTTCCTGCTGGTCATTCTGATCGCAGCCGGTTGCGCCATGGGAACATCCAAGGATCGGGCTCCCGAGGCGCCCCAGGACTGGAATTCCGGTATCGAGTGGGGCGATGATGACTTTGGCGGCGGCAAGGACGGATCCGCCGCGCCGGACCAGCCCCAAACCCTTCCCCCGGGTGAGCTTGAGCGCAAATTTATCCAAAACGGTGAGCTGGCTCTTCGGAGCTCGGATATTGACAGGACTTACGAATCACTGACTGCCCTGGCCCTGCAGCTGGGCGGGCGCGTGGTTTCCTATGAACAGCTGACTTCGGGCGATGTCAGGTGGATCACCTTGCGGGTGGCTGTTCCCTTCGGTCAACTGTCCGCCTTCATGGAGCACACGGCGGAGAATGTCACCAAGGTGGAGAACAAGCTGGTCACCAGTGAGGAAGTGACTGAATCCTACTACGACACCAGGACCCGGATCCAGTCGACCGAGGAGCTGATCGCCCATTACCGGACCATGCTGACCAAGGCGGAAACCATTGAGGATACCCTCATGGTCCAGGCGCGCATCGATGAGCTGACCGTCTCACTGGAGAGCCTGAAAGGGCGGATGAATCTTCTGGACAGCCTGACCCGGGAATCCACCATCGACGTTACCATCCGCATGGAAACGGATCCCACCATCACCAAGCCGGAAGTGACCTGGGAGACACTTAAGTGGTCCGACGTCGGCTACCTGATGAAAAGCGCCGTCCAGCGCGTGGGAATCGGGATTGTTCTGGCCATCCAGTACTTTCTCGTCATCCTGGTCTATGCGGCGCCCTTTATCCTGCTTACCGCCCTCATCCTGCTGATCATCTGGCTGGTCCGGCGGCGCAGGAAAAAGCGCGGTGTAAAAAAGGCAGCGGCCGGGGTGGTGGCACCGCCCCATGATCCGGTCCCCTAAAAGTTAAACACCTGACAAAAAAAGAGCGGGCGCGCGCCCGCTCTTTTTGGGTCAGGGATCATTTATCTCAGGATCAGGAACCAGACAAAAAGGATGGCGGCTGTGCCGACCAGGAAGCCCAGAAGCAGGAAGAGGAAAAAGGTTCTCAGGTTTCGCTTGCGTCTTACTTTTTTTTCTCTGGCCATCGGGTCTTCCCCATTCACTTTCCTGTCTTTTGACCTTGCGGGTCTTCCGTCTGCCTCTTCGTTCTCAGGGTTTCCCTTGTGATAAATGGTCTTGCGCAGCTCGCTGCCGGGAATCTCATCTCCGGGTTCAGTCAGCTCGAGATCCCTGACCTTGACGGCCAGGACCGTGCCGCTGCCGGAATCATCGCCTTTGCGTGAATGGATCTGGGCCTGCCGGATGGAGGCGGCAAAGGCATCGGGGGAGGACAGATCGGCAATCAGGTGGCGGGGATGGTAGCCCGTGCGAAAACCCTTGGAGGTCAGAAGAATCAGGTCGCCCGGCCTCAAGTCCACTTTCTGGGTGGTCATCAGGGAGGGTGGTGCCGCGGCCGAGCTGTCGCCGATCAGGGCGGGTTGCCTGTCCCGGTCATGACCATTGAGGCCGGACAGATGGAAGAGCTCGCCGCCGCGAAAAAGAAAGATATCGGTTTCGCCGACATTGAGAACATAAGCGACATTGGCGTCAATCAGCAAAAGCGCCATGGAAGCGCCGGCCAGGACGTCCCCACGCGGCTTGAGCTGGCTGATGACGCGGCCATGGGCTTCCCGGACCAGGTCGCGGCTGAACTTCTGAAAATTGAGATCCGGGCTTTTGTAGCGGCCAAGCAGGTCGGTCAGGTCACCGGCTGTCCGCTGGATGATGCGGCCCGCCAGATCGCCGGCCCCGGGGCCACCGACTCCCTGGGTCACGACGCAGAGCTGGTTGTAACCGCTTGAGCTGCCGGTCTGCTCCTCGCTTCCGGTGATCATGTCGGGGTAGACCCGCCCTCCCAGGCTGAAGGTGTCTTCATTGACCGTGGTCTGTTTTCCTGACTCGGTCAGCCCGATGACAAATGTTCTGGCCATAAAATCCTCATCGTGATCATTGAAGTATTTAATACAGGTGATTAATTCGGCATTTATGATAGCACAAAGGCGGCCGGATGATATGATAAAAAGGGTGTGGCGGCAGAAGGCTGCGGCCCGGGGACACGGAGGTGCGGGGGATGAGTGAGGAAGACGGCAGCTTGAAGACAAAAAGGGCCATTGCCCTGATTACCGGCGCTTCGTCAGGACTGGGCGCCGCCCTGACCCGGCTGCTCGATGAAACCCTGCCGGAGGACATGGTTCTGTGGCTGCTTGCCCGGAACGAAGAGAAACTGGCCAGTTTTGCCTCCTCGCTTCGCCATGAAAGCAGGATCGTGGCCCTGGATCTGGCAGACACTTCTTCCTTTGACCGCTTGCGCGGCCTCTTTGAGCAGGAGGAGCCCGTGGTGCAACTGCTGGTCAACAACGCGGGGGAGGGCTGCAGCGGCAGCTTTTGCTCCCTGGATCCCCTGTCCCATGACCAGCTTTGCGATCTGAATGTAAAAGCGCAGCTGGCCATGACATCCCTGGCCCTTCCCTATATGGAGGAGGGCAGCGCGATTCTTTTCACTGCCTCGGTGGCCGCCTTCCTGCCCCAGCCGGGCTTTGCGGCCTATGCCGCGTCCAAGGCCTTCATCCTGTCCTTCGGGCGGGCGCTCCACCACGAGCTGAAGTGGCGGGGCATCCGGGTGACCGTAACCTGTCCCAACCCCATGCTGACCGATTTTTTTACGGCGGAACAAAAAGAAGCCCTGTTGAAATCCTACAAGAGGCTGGGGATTGAAGATCCGGCCCGGGTCGCGCAGAAAACCCTGGCGGCCATGCGGCGGAACAAGAGTGTGGTCGTGACCAGCCCCACAGGCAAACTGATCCGGCTGGCCGCCAAGCTATTGCCGGCCGGCTTGCTGCTGCGGATGATTTCCTGGAATGGAGACGACTGACAGGGGTCAGCGGCCCTTGATCTTCAAATAGACCAGCTTGACATTGGGGTTGCCGGTATCCCGCATCTCGATGTCGTATTTGCCCATGGACCGGACCAGGGTGGTCAATTTATCGTAGCCATAGTTTCGCGAGTCAAAGGAAGGCTGTTTTTTGATAATCAGGTTGCCGACTTCCGCCAGGAAGGCCCAGCCGTTTTCGTCCTCCACGTCCCGGATCGAGGAGTTGATCAGCTTGATCAGTTCGCGGTCGACCTTGCGGATGCCGCCCGAGTCCCTGGGTCCTGCCTGCTTTTTTTCGGCGGCCGGCTTCTTGTCGGCCTCCTTTTTATCCGCCTCTTTCCTGGCCGCGGTCCGGGTCCGCGACGCCGGTTTGGCGGGCGCTTCTTTTTCAGGCTTGTCTTTTTCCGGTTCCTCATCCTCGGCGTGCTGTCCGATGATCTCCAGATAGATAAAGCGGTCACAGGCCGCGATAAAGGCGTTGGGTG
>CAZGCS010000017.1:0-18947 GCA_964524395.1 uncultured Mageeibacillus sp. | reverse complement strand
GAGCAACGGACTGAAAATCCGTGTGTCGACGGTTCGATTCCGCCTCTGGGCACCACCAAAACCCCCAAGCTTTCTGCCGGGGGTTTTGGTTTTGGATCCTGCCTGATCTTCAACTTCACTCCATGCTTGTCTATCCTATATGTCATCATGATGACCGCCCTTGTGTCTACAAGAGGTGGACAGGTGAATGGACAGAGAAATATTGACCCGCTGAAATGCCTGGTATTAAGGGGTTACAATTTATTATTCAGAATATTCGTTTCAAAACAAAAAGCAGAATTTTCCTATAAATCAGTACCATCAAGGTCTTGATGGCCTGGAAAAAGCACATTCATTGTCGCGCAAGTTATACACACAGTTATCAACATTATCAACAAAAATGTTGGAAACTTGCATGCCCTTTCCCAGGGAAAGCCCCGTGAAGCCGGTCGCGATCCGTGAAAAATCGCGTTGTCACCACCCGCTGCCTGCGCTAAAATGGGAAAGGAAAAAGGGAGGCGCTCATGAAAATCGTTGTTGCCAGCGATCAGGCAGGCTACGAACTGAAAGAAGCAATCAGGAAACACTTGCTGGAGAAGGGTCATGAGGTTCTCGATGTGGGAACCTATTCCAGGGAGTCAGTCAGCTACGCCGAATTCAGCCAAAAAGCAGCGGATCAAATTGTGGAAGGGGCTTGCGAGCGGGGCATCGTCATTTGTGGAACGGGCATCGGTGTATCCATGGTAGCCAACAAGAATCCAGGTGTACGATGCGCGCTCTGTACCAATGCCTACATGGCTGAAATGGCCCGCCGCCACAACGATGCCAATGTCCTGGCATTGGGGGGGCGGGTGCTGGCAATTCCTTATGCGCTGACCCTGGTCGATATTTTCATGGAGCAAGATTACGATGACGGCCGTCACCAGATTCGGCTCGACCAGATCGCCGAACATGAAAGGAGCATCTTTCGTGACTAAAGAAAAAAACTATGAGGGTGTTTTCATTTTCGACCACCCGCTGATCCAGCACAAACTGGCGCTCATGCGCGACAAGAATACCAAGTCCAAGGAATTCCGCGAGCTGGTAAGCGAAGTGTCCATGCTGATGGCCTATGAGGTGACGCGTGACCTGCCCTTGCGGCCTGTTGATATTGAAACCCCGGTCGGGACGGCACACTGCCAAATGATTGATGGAAAAAAGCTCGCGCTCATCCCCATCCTGCGCGCCGGGCTTGGCATGGTGGACGGCATGATCAATCTGGTTCCCATGGCCAAGATTGGTCACATCGGGCTTTACCGGGATCCGGAAACACTCGAACCGGTTGAGTATTACTGCAAACTCCCCGATGACATCGAGAACCGCGACGTTATCTTACTGGATCCCATGCTGGCTACGGGTGGTTCCGCGGCTGCCTCGGTAGACTTTCTCAAGGCGCGCAATATTGAGCACATCAAGTTTGTCTGCCTGATCGCCGCCCCTGAAGGGATTGAGAAGCTGCACGGCGAACACCCCGACATTCCCATTTTCTGTGCCGGTCTGGACGACTGTCTCAACGAACATGCCTACATCGTACCGGGTTTGGGTGATGCCGGTGACAGGCTCTTTGGAACAAAATAGCTGATCCTTGGATTAATGGTGACTTTGCGCTTCCCTGCCTTTGGGAAGCGCTTTTTAAAATTCACTCACACCGGAAATAGAAAAAATGTTCCGCGAAAGCGATCCTGCATTTGTCCGGCAGCAGGTATTCACGATGACGGTTCAGTCTGACTCCATCCACCCTTGTTCCGTTACTGGAACCCAGATCCTCGATAAAAAAGCTGCCGCTTTTCAGGAGGATGCGCGCATGGAGCCGGCTGACCCCGGAGGAATCGATGCAGAGATCCGCCTCCCCCCTGTCCCTGCCAATGAAAAACTCCTGGGTGAGAATGTAGGCGCGTTGCCCGCATTCCTCCTCCGGTGTCCCGGGCAAACCCTCGGACAGCTGCGCAATCTTGTAACTGCCGGACGCGAGATCGAGTTCACGTGTCCTTTCATGGACAGCGTCCCGGCCGCCCGGCGACAGGAGCGCCCGGCCCAGCGAATGGATCAGGGAGGAAAGCCCTCCCCGCCCATCCGAAGGTTTCAGGTGTTTTTTTTGACCCTGGAAGGCGGTCTTTTCCGCCTGTCCGGTGAGGCCGCCCAGCGCCTGCGCCTCCTCAAGCAAATCGGCATAGGCCCGGTCGGTTAAGAGCCTGTTGAAACGGTCGGCCGTGAGCGCGTCCCATTGAAAAAACCGGGCCAGCAGGTCCATGAGCGGTTCCTGACTTTGATTCAATCCGGATAAGCTGAGTGGAAAGGGAAGACAAAGCAGTTGCACCCCGGCTCCGGTTTTTGTGCGATCGGCAGGGGTGAAGATCATGTCCGGACGCAACAGGTCATGCTCGACCCATAAGAGATGATCAAGGGCTTCATCAACGGCCGCCATGATTGCACCAAGGAGCCGGTAACCTGTGATTTTGTCTTTTTTCATGGACCTGATTGATTGATCGAGCGGTTCGAGTCCCCGCAGTTCCGCGAAAAGGAGGGTTGTGCCGTCTGCATTCAAGACCCAGGACAGGGGCAGGACACTGGCGGGGCGGTGGCGGAGCAGGCCGGTTTCGAGGGAAGGGTCGGTGCCGGGGCAGGCGGAAGCCACGCAGGACTCCAGCCGCAAAAAACCGGGCAAGCCGGTGAACTCCGCCATGCACGTCATCCGGCTAGAGCCCGTCGATGACCGAGGAAGTGAACACTTTGTCGATCAGGTTGTTGGCAAAGGCAATGATATTTTCGCGAAATAACAAGGCGATGGTGATCAGGACCGCAATAATAATGATGACTTCAAGCGTTCCGAAACCTTCCCATGACAGCCTTTCGGGTTCTTTTTTCTTCTTCACGGCCGCCTCCTTTCGTATTGAAGCTTAATGGTGTCATCCATTATGGCGGCCCTTGCCTGCCTCTCCTGCAAGCTGCCATGCCCTGGCAGGTCCAGAGGGGCGGAATTGACAGAAGTATGGAGATCAAAAAAAGGTGCTCATGCTGACAAGGGCAGGCAGGATGACGGTTACCATGACGACGATCAGGTCGATGGCCATGGGAAAGACGTAGAGCAGGGAGCGCTGTTCGGCCCTTCCTCTCAGCGCGTCGCGATAGATTTGCCGGCTCCGGTCAGATTGCATCCGGATCAGCTCCAGGATTTCCATGCCCCCTTCCCGTTCATAGCGGGCCATCAGGCGGAGTGCCGCCTGTACTTCAGGCAGGGGGCAGCGCTCGGCCAGCCGGTCGGCCGCCATGACACTGTCATAGCCTGTTTCCAGAAGAAGGGCCGCCTGCGCAAGACTTTGGGCAACCGGATTGTCTGGATTGGCGCCGGTAAGGTTAACATGGGCAACCATGCGCAGGGAGCGGTCAAGGGTCAGGCCGCTCTCCATCAGGATATGAAGGGAATTGACGACGGAAGGGTAGAAAAAACGGAATTGCTCCTTTTGTTTGGCTGCTTTCCCCACAGTGATCAGGTCACGAAGGGTCGAAAAGATAAAGGGAGTCAAAAGGATCAGAAACCACGAAATCCGGCCGGATAAAATCAACAGACCGGCAAGAAAAAAACCAAGGGCGAGGTCAAAACGTTTTTTTGCCAGGTAGGAAGCCCAGGCGCGCTCGGGTTCCTCGGACTGAAGGTGAATTGCGGATGCGACCGACATGCCGACCTGACCGGGCAGCCAGTCAAGATAAAAACGCGACAGCAGCCTGGCGGAAGGCAGCTTGCCGCTGGCAGGCCTGCCCGGGTCTTTTGGCTTGTTTTTTCTTTTTTTCCTGATTTTGGTTTTTTCGGGGGCCAAAAGCAGAAGCAGGAAAAACAGAGCCAGCATGGCGACGAGGTAGAGCAGTTGCAGCGGCAGGGCCAGGGAGGGGGTATCCAGGAGTGGCTGGCTGTAGGTCGAGGCGTTGCTGAGAACAAAGCGGGCCATGAAGAAGGGAATCACAGCCAGTATCAAGGCCTCACTCGAATGACCGCGCCGCTCGTTGGCGACTTCACTTTGCGCGTTGATCTGAGAAGCGAGATCCTGGTGGCTTTGCCGGATAAAGACGTCCACCCGCCCGCCTGTCTGTGCCAGCATGATCAGCATGGTAAAATCGCGCTTGCAAACAGGGAGCCTGACTTCCCGGGTGAAGACCGAAAGGGCTTCGTTCAGTGACATCTGCGCTTCAAGGTTTTTCCTAAGCCTGAGGAGCGAGCGGACGATCAGGTTGTTGCGCCCCAGCTGTTCGGACAGAGGATGAACGGATTCGAGAAAAGCCGCTTCCAGAGGGATGCCAGCCGACAACCTGGTCGAAAGATAGCCCAGAAGATGCAGGTATTGGGTGAGCAGCATCCGTTCCTCACGCCGGTGAAAGAGGCGGGCCAGGCCGATGCCCAGAAGGAGAGCGCCCCCGGCAGTGACCGGCCAGCAGGAGCTTGTGTCACCGAGAAATGAGATCAGGGCAAGGCGGGCGGGGATGACCGACAGCAGCACCCAGCGGATGGCGGATAACCACTGATGACGGACCGGTCCTTGACCGGCACGCCTTTGAGATTTCGGCTTCCGCCGCTCGTGGCGCCTTCTCTTTCTATCTATTTTTCGCATGATCAGCTCTTTCGATTTCGCAGACGCGGGAGATGGACAGCCGGGCGCTGCCTTTCCCTGGCAGCCGGTATGTCTCCTCCCTTCCCGCGATCGGACGGGGCCTGCATTCCGCCCGGCCTTTTGGCATGGTTGACGTCAGCGTGTGCCGACCGGTAATGGGTGAAAAGTTGAAAGCTTCCGTCCTGGAAACCGTTGACTGAACTGATTTCCGCGACCAGCCGCCGGCCGTCCGGCATCCGGACCAGGTGGACCATCAGATCGATGGAGGAAGCGACCATCCTTCTGCAGGCTTCCCAGGGCAGCTGGGACGCGGTCATGAGCAGGAGCGCCAGCCGGTTGAGCATCTCTCCTGTGCTGTTGCCGTGGCCGGTTGACATGGAACCGGGGTGGCCCGTCTGCATGGCCTGAATCATGTCGTAGGCCTCAATACCTCTGACCTCGCCAACAATCACGCGGTCGGGGCGAAGCCGCAGGGAGGAGCTGATGAGATTGGAAAGGGAAATGGTGCCGCCGCCATCAATGGAGGCCGACCGTGCCTCAAGGCGCACCAGGTTGTGCTTTCCCGTCAGTTCGAGCTCCGCGGCGTCTTCAACCGTCACAATGCGTTCGTGTTGGGGGATAAAAGCGGCGAGGGCATTCAGAAAAGTCGTCTTCCCGGAAGCCGTGCCGCCGCTGATAAAAATATTCTTGCGGTCGCGCACCGCCTCCGCCAGAAAATCGGCTTCGCCTTGGGGGATGGTCTGATTGCCGACCAGGGCCTCCATGGAGGGGTGGATCCCCGTGAAACGCCGGATGGACAGAACCGGCCCGTTGGGTGCGGCAGGCGGCAGGATGGCGTGAACGCGCGATCCGTCCGCGAGGCGCATGTCCGCGATTGGCGAACGCTCGTGTACCAGTTTGTTGGCGCGGCCGAAAAAGCGGCTGATCACGTGGGTCATATGGGCGGCAGAATCGAAGGCCAGGTCTGTGATCTCCAGCTTTCCGGCACGCTCGATGTAGATCTGTCCGGGGTTGTTGACCATGATTTCCGTAATGTCCGGCTCTTCGAGAAGGGGCTGCAGGATATCGAGCCCCCGCATGGCATCGAAGAGGTGGCGGATCAGGAGGGTTTTCTCCTGGACGGTCAGCGGGGAGCCCTGTGTCCGCGTCGACACTTCCGCAGCGATCATGCGCCTTAATTCGTCATCCGATGGTTCGCTTCCCGGCTCCAGATTGGAAGCGATGCGCCGGATCCAGTTTTGTTTTTCCTTGTAGTCGGGAAGCAAGGTCAGGAGTCTCCATGAACGGCTTCCGGTTCAGCCGGGTGCTCCAGGATGGCACAGCTTTGTGGCAGGGCTGCCAGGAAAATTCCCAGTTCACGTCTGGCCATGAGGGCGGCGGAGGAATCGCCGGGGGGAATATCGATGTAGATGTGGTCACAAAGGAGGGCAATGGCCTGCAGCTTGTCGAGAAAGAGGCCGGCAGTATCAAGCCATACCATGGTGTCTTCCTTGCACGTGCGGGCATAGGAACCACAAAGGTGCACCAGCTGCTTCAGGGTATTGGTGTCGCAGGTAATCAGGTCATCGGCCCGTTCGGGCAGCCTGAAGGTCAGGTAACCGCTTTCATGAAGATAAAGCCAGTAGCCGAGATCGCGGGAGTCCGGCAGGTCCCCGGCGGCGATGAGACAAAGCAGATCACCTGCTGTCTGCCCGGGACCGCGCCGGAAGGAATCCGCAAGCAGGTAGAGCGGTTTGACCGGCAGATAGACAACTTGCCGGCCCTTCTCCATTTCCTGTTTGATGATGCGGCGGGTAATGAATTCGCCCTTGTCCGGGGAAAAGGACAAGTGGCAGCCCAGATACCGAAGGTCGGATCCGGACACAGGCCGGTCGATCCGATCCGACAAATGGTGCCGGATTATCCTGTCGATCCGGCGCGCTCCCCCGTATCGGGGGACAGCTTCAGAAATTCCGTCCTGATCCGGAGGGGAGTTTTCTCCCCAGCACAGGACCATGGGAGAGCTCCCGGACGAAACAAAGAATTCTTTCAAAGAGGGGGGAACAATAACCAGGTTTGCCTGCGCTTCAATCGCGGGATCCGGCATAAGCGCCGCAGGCATGGTTACAAGCTCATAGCGGTCCTCTGCCAGCGTACGGAGGCGATCCGCCAGCCGGCTGACGGAAAGATCATGGTGGTCAATCAGAATAACCGTCGGCCTCGTTTCTGTCATCTGCACCGCGCCTTTCCCCTATGTTTCGTGCGCTTATCCTAGAAAAGAGCTTCCCTCATTGACGGTAAAAAGGATGCCGGAGGAGGCCCTGACTTGTCTTTTTTGCCGAATGACATTTCCTGCCTTTGTGCTATAGTAGTCAAAATTGAATATCATCTTATCGCGAGAGGTGGAGGGACTGGCCCTGTGAAGCCCGGCAACCGCGGTGATGCGGCGGTGCTAATTCCTGCAGACAGTGACGTCTGAGAGATGAGCTTCCTGACAGCCTCCTCTCGGGGGCTTTTTTGCCGGCATGACCCTCCTCTCCCGCCCAAGATCGGGAGGGTAATTACATGTTTAATTCAACCAACGACACCTGGCTCTTTACGTCCGAATCGGTCACCGAGGGCCATCCGGATAAAGTTTGTGACCAGATCGCCGATGCCGTGCTTGACAGCCTGCTCAGCCACGATCCCTGTGCCCGTGTTGCCTGCGAAACGGTCGTGACGACCGGCCTGGTCCTGGTGCTGGGCGAGATCACGACAAGCGCCTATGCCGATATTCCCATGATTGCGCGCGAAACGTTGCGGCGGATCGGCTATACGGGTAATCAGACCGGATTTGATTCCGCTTCCTGTGCGGTATTGACTTCAATCGATGAACAATCATCTGATATCGCCATGGGGGTCGACTGTTCGCTTGAGTCCCGCGGAGCAGGCAACCACGATACGGGCGCCGGTGATCAGGGCATGATGTTCGGCTTTGCAAACAGCGATACACCTGAATACATGCCGCTGCCCATCACCCTGGCCCATCGCCTGACCAAAAGACTGGCGGAGGCGCGAAAGAGCGGGCACGCTCCTTCCCTTTATCCCGACGGCAAGTCGCAGGTGACCATCCATTACGAGGGGGAACGGCCCGTGCATATCGACACGGTCGTCATCTCCGCGCAGCACAGCGATGAAGCTACGCCCGAGCAGGTCCGCGAGGAGATTGAGGATGCCGTCATCTACCCCATTCTTGCGGGTGACCTGTTCGACAGTCAAACCCGGATTCTGATCAATCCCACGGGCCGTTTCGTGATTGGGGGACCCCAGGGTGATACCGGCCTGACCGGCAGAAAGATCATCTGCGATACCTATGGAGGCTTTGGACATCACGGTGGCGGCGCTTTTTCGGGAAAAGATCCCACCAAGGTTGACCGGACGGGTTCCTACGCCGCCCGCTACATGGCCAAGAATCTGGTTGCGGCCGGTTTTTGCAGTCAGTGTGAAGTGCAGATCGCTTACGTGATTGGCGTGGCTCAGCCGGTTTCCGTCACGGTCACCACCTTTGGCACGGGTGCCGGGCACTCAGATGAAGAGCTGAGTGCCTTGGTCCGGCGCACATTTGATCTGCGGCCTGCTGCCCTGATCGAGCGTTTCGATCTGCTCCGGCCGATTTATACGCAGGTCAGCAACTATGGACATTTTGGCAGACCGGATCTTGATCTGCCCTGGGAGAAGCTTGACGCTGTCCAGGATCTGCTGTCAAACTGAGAAGCGGGACTAATCCCGCCAGGAGTTGATGTGATCCCTGCCAATGATCAGCGACAAGACGAGCTTGAACAAGGCAAAAACCTTGAATTCGGAGAGACTGTTTCTTTTTCGGGTACAGTTTGCCGTCTTGTTTTCCGTAATGAAGACAACGGTTATACCGTTTTGGAGCTGGACAGTGTCGGGGAGGAGCTGATCCTTGTCGGTATCATGCCCCACCTGTCGGCAGGTGACAGCGTGACAGGGGAAGGCCAGCTGAGCGACCATCCGGTCTACGGCCCCCAAATCAAGGTCGGCACCATTTCGAGATCCGTTCCGCAGGGCAGGGACAGGATCGAGACCTACCTTTCATCGGGCGCCGTCAAGGGAATCGGACCCGCAACAGCAAAAAAGCTGGTGGCTGCCTTCGGGGATGAAACCTTGGAAGTCATGCGGCTTCAACCGGAACGGGTAGCCGGAATCCGCGGCGTCGGCCCCAAGAAAGCGCAGGCTTTCCAGGCCCAGCTCGAGGAAGACCGCGGCTACCAGGATTTGCTCTTGCTCTTGCTGCCTCACGGGATCGGTCCGGCCCGGATCCTTCGCATCCACAGGATCTTTGGTGCCGGCGCTGAAAAGTTGATCCGTACCAATCCTTACGAGCTTGCCACCAGGGTCGCGGGTATCGGGTTCCTGACTGCGGATGCAATTGCTTCGGCGGTCGGGATAGCGGGTGATCACCCTGCCCGGCTGCAGGGAGCGGTGCTTCTGGCACTCCATCGTTCGCTTTTCAGGGACGGGCACACGGTTGAATCGGCACGGGCAGTCGCAGGGGCGCTGGCCAGGAAGCTGGAAGTTGACGCGGACAAGCTTATGGCGGCAATCGACAGGCTGGTCGGGCAGGGTACGCTTGTCCGCTTACCGGAAACGCGGGATGAAGCACTTTCATTTGCCCTGCCCTCTGACGAGAGCGACGGCAAGTGGGCTCAGGCCGCAAAAAAGCTGGCGCAGGGGAGACTGCCGGCACAAACTTCCACAAGCGCCGCGCCGGACCTGATCGCGCTCCGTGATGTTGCCCTGATTGAAAAGGCCCTGGCACGCCGCACCCTTTTATTGTCAGACAGCAAACTCTCACCGCGGCGATCCATCCCTTGGCAGGAGGCGGTTCAACAGATTGAAGCCGTGGCCAGGCAAGAGAAGTTCGAGCCAGGGGAAGAGCAGTATGAGGCGCTGCTGATGGCCTTAACGCAGTCTTTTTCGATCGTGACAGGCGGGCCGGGCACCGGCAAGACCGCCATTGTCCGCCTGCTGACACAGATTCTCAAATCCCGGGGAGAAAAAATCCTGCTCGCGGCACCGACGGGCCGTGCGGCCAGGCGGCTGTCAGAAGTCTGCAGGATGCATGCGCAGACACTTCACCGGCTGCTGGCCCTGCGGGCACAGGATGACGAGCTGCCGGACGCTTCCTTCTGGCTGACTGCGGACCCCCTTGATTGCGACACCCTGATTGTGGACGAATGCTCCATGATTGATCTCTTCCTTTTTTCCAATCTTCTGACGGCAGTCAAACCGGGCACACGCCTGCTCCTCATCGGTGACGCGGACCAGTTGCCTTCGATTGGGCCCGGCCAGGTATTACGCGATCTGCTTCAGACCCAGTCAGTCGCCCACAAGCGGCTGACCGAAATTTACAGGCAGGAAGCACATAAACTGATCGTCAGCAATGCCCACCGGATTCTTAAAGGCGAACCGCTCGCTTTCGACCAGTCGCTTGAATCCGACTTCATCTTCATTGATTGTCAGGATGAGGAAGCCATGCATGAAGGGGTCATCAAGCTGTGCAGTCAGATCCTGCCCGACTATTACGGCCTGGACGGACTCTGGGGAGCCCAAGTGCTTTCGGCCATCCGGCGCGGCGTGGCCGGTGTCGGGGAACTCAACACGAGTCTGCAAAAACTCGCCCACGGGGACAGCTTTCACGCGCTTGAAACCGGCGGCCGGAAATTCGCGTCCGGTGACAAGGTCATGCAGACCCGCAATAATTATGATCTTGAGTGGAAAGCCAGACAGGGCGGCCAGTCCGGCACTGGCGTAATGAACGGTGAAACAGGTCTGGTTCAGTCGATCAGCGTGACTGGCAGAAGCGTGACCGTTCTCTTCGAAGACGAGCGCCTTGCCGTCATTCAAGGCGAGGAGTTGAATGATCTCGACCTGGCTTACGCGACCACCATCCATAAATCACAAGGTTCGGAGTATCCGGTGGAAATTCTGGTTATTCCTGCAGGAGCCCCTTCCTTTCTGACCAGGAATCTGCTCTATACGGGAATCACGCGGGCCAAAGAGCAGCTTTTTCTCCTGACGCGGCGCCGCACCCTGACCATGATGCTTAAAAACAATGAAGCAAATGAACGGCGTGGTATGCTGGCCGGACAGCTCGCCCAGGGGCTTTGAACAAACAGGGCAGTTTGCGCGAAAGGCTGGCCCCGGTCCGAAGGACCTTGGAGCGGCTATACTACGTTCCCTATTGTGCTGTCTGCGACGAGGCAGTCCATCCGCCGCTTCCCTGCCCCTTCGTCTGCAAGGCCTGTCTGTCCATGCTTCCCTTTCGTATGGGCAGTGAGATGATTGAATGGCAGGGACCTTTCCCTGTTTATGCGACTTTTTATTACAGGGATGCCCTGCCCAAAATGATCATTTCCATGAAGTTTGCCGGCCGGACGGACCGGGCGCAGGCGCTGGCCCCTTTGCTGGCAAGGACCGTCCGCCGCCACCGCCTCGGGGCGGACGCCATTATCCCGGTTCCTTTGCACAAGAATCGAAAAGCGGAGCGGGGCTACAATCAGGTAACGGTGCTGGCGGATTGTCTGGCCAGGGCAATCGATGTACCGGTCCTTGACTCATTGCTGGTCCGGCACCGCTACACGGAACGGCAAAGCGAGGCACACTCGGTCAGGGAGCGTTACCTGCATCTGCAATCCGCCTTCAGCCTGGATCCCGCCTGCCCGGTCACCGCGGCGCTTCGGGGCCGTACCGTTTTTCTCCTGGATGACGTGTTGACGACGGGCGCGACCATGACCGAGGCCGCCCTGCCGCTCCGGGCGGCGGGAATCAGGGTCACGGGCCTGGTAGCTGCGACGGGCAGGGATCGCTATCAGGGCTTTCTCGCCGCGGCGGATCAATGGTAAGATAACCGAAAAGTGAAAGGGGCTTCACCTGCCCATGAATGAAGTGATTATCGCCGGCCTGATTATTCCGGGCATCATGACCGGTATCGGAGCCATTCCCGCCCTTTTTGCCAGGGATGTACCACGCAAGTGGCTGGATGTCATGCTGGGATTCGCAGCCGGCGTCATGTTATCCGCCACCTGTTTTTCACTTATTTTACCCAGTATTGAGCACGGCGGCGGCGGGATCGTGGCCGTCCTTGTGACTGCGGCCGGCCTTGTTGCCGGAGCAGTCATGATTGACCTGATTGATCACTACGCACCCCATGAGCATCTGATCTCCAAACACCATGAAGGAGTCGTGACGGATTCCTTGAAGAAGATCTGGCTCTTTGTAATTGCTATTACCATCCATAATATTCCCGAAGGACTGGCCGTCGGTGTCGCTTTCGGGTCCAATAATCCCGCCCATGGGATTCCCATTGCCATCGGGATCGGGCTTCAAAATATGCCGGAAGGCCTTGCCGTTGCCTTTGCCTTGATGCGGGAGAAATACAGTGCCAAAACGGCTTTCCTGATTGCCTTGATTACGGGGATTATTGAGCCGGTCATGGCCTTCCTGGGTTTCGGCCTGATCCGTTTGTTCAAGCCGGCCCTCTCTTTTATCCTGGCACTCGCGGGCGGCGCCATGCTTTTTGTCATCGTTGATGAGGTCATTCCCGAAACCCATAGCAGCGGGAACGAACGGGCCGCCAGCTACGCCATGCTGTTCGGCTTTGTGATCATGATGATTCTGGACATCGCCCTGGGTTAATCAAAATAGGCGTGTGACAGCTGGCCGAAGCGGTGATGGCTGATCCGGATCAGGCGGTCCATGGTAAAGGCAGGAATTCCCAGTATCTGGTAGATATCGAGTGATCCCGGCGCCATGGTCTGCCGGATGGTTCCGGCAAAATCGAGCTGGGACCGGATTTCCGTCAGGAAACTCAGCATGAGGAAGGGGTCGTGGATAAAAAGGACCATGGCCAGCAGACAGGCGAAGGTGTCTTTTTGTCCTGTTCCCTGCCGGTACTCTGTCAGGGAAAGGACCCCTTCAGGCAAGAGGGAAAAGAGCGGTCTTTCGGGGAGCAGGCTGGTCATTTCACTGGGGAAGACACGCTCGCCGTGCGCGATGGTGTTGCGGTATTCACGCAACAGCTCAAGCGCAGCGTCCAGGAATTCATCTGAATCTTCACCCGGCTCCGAAGGAGGCGGATCCGCTTCACCCCAGAGCATCTTGCAACAGACTTCCCGCTGATCCGCATCTCTCAGGATCTTGTACCACTGGATGGCGAGACCGAATTCGATGTCGTGGACAAACATCCAGGGCGGCAGTTGCCGGTTTCCGGCAAGAAACTGATGTGAATAGGAATTGCTCTTGGTGTCGGAAAGAAGAAACTTCAGCTTGCTTCTCAGGGTTCGCAGGGTTCCTTCTGTGAGCCTGTTGGACAGGTCGTAGTGGCCCAGGTAGAAAAAGTTTTTGTGCGGCTGATCGATGTCGTCACGGCTTTCAGTTCCAAATTCGCGCGAGACCAGGTAGGCCAGTTTGGACTTGAAGGAAGCCTCGATGTAGAGGATTCCCTTCAGAAGAAGGTGGTAGAAATTCCTGTTCAGCATATGGGCCAGCTGGAGATCGAGGATGGAGGGGTTACCCTCAAATTCCCGTTTGTCCAGGCCGCCGTAAAGATGCTTGTTGAGGTTGACCAGGGAATAATAGGAAAAAGTGCTGAGCGCTTCAAGGGCTGCGTTTTCATCAGTGATGACGATGCCGCGGCTTCGCATGAAGCCGATCTGCTCGGTGTAAGTACGAAATGTTTTGTGTTTCAAGATGACCCGCCCCCCTTTATATTCTTATTATCTCACGGCTTGGCCGGTTTGTAATCGCGATCCTTGACCCGTTTGTAGGGTTCGGCGGCCGGTGCCGGTTCGGGACCGCCTTTCCCGTCCATCCACCAGCGGCCGGACAGGGGGGAATAATAGAGAGGGACATCTCTGCCGGCGATCCGGCACAGCCAGCATTGGCCGGACCCGGCCGACCGCGCTGCCCGGTAACCCAGGTAAAGCGAACGGGTGATTTCATAGCGCGCGCCGTCCTCCCAGATAACTTCAAGCGGATGCCGCGCGCCGGAGGCGCTCATCTCAAGGAGCACAGAAACGAAAACCGGCCGGCTCATGGCCCGAAGAAGCCGATCGGGTGGATGACGTTTTCGCCTTTGATGTCGTGTTCGGTGAGCGAGCGGTCAGCAAGCGAGATCCCGCGCCGGACAGCCAGGCCGCCGTAGCGCCCGCGCAGGGAGTCGATGGTATTTTCAAGGCGCCATACCGCCTCCCGCCGCCTCTCTTCGGGAAGAAAGGATTCCTGGTTAAGGCTTGACAGCGGGATCAGCTTACAGGCGCGAACGCCGAGACTGCGGATCCATTGGCCTTGCCTGAAATGGGCCATGATCAGCTTAAAGGCTTCCGGCGCGATCTCAGAGCATAGTTGGGTGGGAAGAGGAAGGGGAGCCTGGCGCTCGAAATTGAAAAGCTGGTAGTCGCGCAAACTGACCTGGACTGTCTGTGCCGCCATGCCGGCGTCGCGCAGCCGGCTCGCAACCGACTCGGCCAGCATGTAGGTAACTGCCTTGATGTCCTCTTCCGTATAGAGGTCATGCCGCGTCGTGATCGAGTTGCCGACCGACTTGATCGGAACCTCCCGGCCCGATAAGGCGACAGGTGTGGTATCGAGGCCGGCGGCGAAGGAGTAAAGACTCAGCCCGACCACGCCGAAAAGGGTGCGCAGGAAGCCCGGTCCTGCCGCGACCAGCTGGCCGATGGTCCGGACGCCGATACGCCGGAGTTTTCGGTAAGTTGCCCGCCCGACATAAAGCAGGTCCCCGACGGGACGGGAATAGACGAGGCGCTGGTAATTGTCACGCGAAATGACTGTGGTGGCGTCCGGTTTTTTCAAGTCACTCCCGAGTTTGGCGTAGATTTTGTTCCAGCTGACACCCACACTCACGGTCAGGCCGAGCTCCTCTTTCATGCGGACCCGCAATTGTCCGGCGACAGCCAATCCGTCATGCCTGGGGCAGCCGGTCAGGTCCATCCAGCATTCATCGATACCGAAAGACTCAACGCGGTCCGTGTATTCGCGGTAGAGCGACCGGGCAAGCCGGCTGAAATAAAGGTAGCTTCGATAATCGGGCGGGACCAGGACCAGTTGGGGACACTTTTGCCTGGCCTGCCAAATGGTTTCCCCCGTCTTGATTCCTGTCTTTTTAGCCAGCTGATTCTTGGCCAGCACAATACCGTGGCGGTTGGCGGGATCGCCCGCGACCGCACAGGGCACCGTTTTCAGGGAGGGCTGCCGGAGCATCTCCACGCTGGCGTAAAAAGAATTCTGGTCGACGTGCAGGATGACGCGGTCTTTCATTGCTCAGGGGCCTCCGCTCAAAAGAGGGGCTTCAACAGACCAGCGGCAGGAGGCGGCGTCGTAGAAGAGGGTGACGGGGCGGTTGTCAATCAGACAGGAAAAGCGCCAGTCGGAGGAACCGTCTTTTGCCAGGTTACGCTGCGGCCTTTGAAGGCGCCGGCTGACCTTGAATTCCGAACCGTCTTCAAAACGAAGCTTGAGTGGAAAAAGATCACCATCGGGGGTGATTCTGGCCACTACTGTGACATATCTGCGTTCCATGCTGCACCTCAGTCGAACAATTGTTCGTGTTGAGTATAACACGTACATATGTTCGGTGCAAGCACGGCCGCTTATTTTAAATTTGCTTTGATCTCCCTGCCGTTTTCGTCATATTTTTTCTGTTTGCCGGTCACGGTTTCAATCTCTACCTTCCAGACATCGGTCCGGTGCAGACTTTTGGCGACTGCTTCCTCAAAGTGATCCATGAAGGCCGGTGTGTAGCGGAGACTGATTGCTTCAAGCGCCCGGATCTTTTCCTGACGGCCGGTGACCCGGCTGGCGGTTCCGCTTACAATGGCCGACTCGTATTCCGTGGAAAAATCATCGGTACGCGGCTTGACATGGCTGACGCAGGCGATCGAAACACGCGGGTTGTGCCTCAGGGCATCGAGTTTTTTGCCGGCAGGGCCACAGTGAAAATAAAGGTAATTGCCGATTCTTACAGGTGAAAGCGGGATGCCATAGGGCTGGCCGTCCGGCAGGATCGCGCTCAGTACGGCGTAGGGACATTTGTCAAGGACCTCCAGCGCCAGACTTTGATTCATTTCCCTGTCTTTTCGTCTCATAAACATACCTCTCTCATTTCAGGTTGGATCAGGCTCCTCCATTGTACGCCGGTTTCGACACCTGCTGCCACTTGGGGTAAACTGGTAAAAATAAAAAAAGAAAAGGAGCCCTTATGTGACTCATCATTGAACTGATCGCCTGGATCGGGCGAAAATTGAAGGAATTGGTTCTTTATCTGACCAAAAAAATGCGTAAGCAATAGAAGCTTGCGGCGTTCCCGTTTTGCATTGTTTCGCAGCTCAAATCAAATGTGAAGAAATCATGGACGATCTGTTAAGCAAATATACACTAACGCTTGACAAGAGGCAGTTGCATATTTATGATTGGTATACGTATCTCCAAAATTGAGTGCGTGATCCTAATACACTGATTCGTGAGATGCGAATCCCTCTTTTCCTTAAAGAAGAGAGAAAAATCATCCGGGCAACCGGATGAAAAACAATTGGAGGAAGATTATGACCAAGAAGATTCTCGTGGCCTTGCTTGCTGTGATGTTGATTCTCTCGGTTGTCGCCTGCGACCGCGGTGAAAAACCGCCCGCCGGGGGTGATTACAAGATCGGCGTTTACACGGGCACCGTCTCACAGGGGGAAGAAGAATACCAGGCCGGTCAGAAAATGAAGGCACGTTACGGTGACATGATTATCACCGGCACCTATCCCGACAACTTCGCATCTGAGGTTGAGCAGGTGATTCAGGGTGTCCTGCAGCTGGCGTCGGACGAAAAAGTGAAAGCCATTGTTTTCGTTCAGGCTGTGCCGGGTGCGGCGGCAGCCATTGACAAGGTAAGAGAAACCCGTCCCGACATGCTCTTTGTAGCAGGTGTCTGCGCAGAGGACCCCGAGATAATGTCAGCCAAAGCGGACGTCAACCTGCTGGTTGATGAGATTTCCATGGGCCACACCATTCCCGAGGAAGCAGCCCGCATGGGGGCGACACGTTTCGTCCATATTTCATTCCCGCGTCATCTGGGCTATACCACGATCGCGACACGCCGCCAGATCATGATTGAGACCTGTGAAGAGCTCGGGATCGAGTTCATGGACCTTGAAGCACCCGACCCGACCGGTGATGCCGGCATCTCCGGTGCCCAGCAGTTCATCCGTGAGGATATCCCCAAGCGGATCGCTGAGTTCGGCCCCGATACGGCTTTCTTCTCGACCAACTGCGGCCTGCAGGAACCCCTGATTCAGGAGATTCTCAAAGGCGGAGCCATTTATCCGCAGCAGTGCTGCCCCAGCCCCTATCACGCTTACCCGGCGGCACTCGGTGTCGATCTGGAGGGCCATGAGGGCGACGTTAAGTACATGCTCCAGTCCATCAAGGAGAAGCTGACCGAAGCCGGTCAGGAAGGCCGCATGTCAACCTGGGGTGTCCCCATCAACATGCTGATGCTTGAAGCCGGTGTTGAGTATGCCATCGAGTTCTGTGAAGGCAAGTTCACCGACCGCCACGACAAGGCTGCTCTCGATCGGGCCATCAAGAAAGTCTCTGACGAGTACAAGGCTGGCGAGATCAAGATCAGCAACTACGTGACCAAGGACGGCGACGAACTTGATAACTTCTACCTGCTGCTGGCCCCCTTCGTCGATTTCAGCAAGCCGATCGACTAAGCACTTCACGGTGAACACATAAATGTTGTTTGCCCGATGCACGAGCGCGCCGGCTCCACCAGGAGTCGGTGCGTTTTTTTAGAAATGATCATCCAGGAGCAGCCCTCGACCTTCATGGCGGGGGCATCGCGTGGATAGAAGGAGATAAAAATGGACGGGCCACCTATTTTGTCCATGAAAGGAATAAGCAAGGAGTATTTTGGCAACCGTGTATTAAAGGATGTCGATTTAGTGGTCGGGCCGGGCGAAATTCACGCCCTGGTTGGTGAAAATGGCGCCGGCAAGTCGACCTTGATGAATATCTTATTTGGCATGCCTGTTATTCACACGACAGGCGGTTTTGAAGGACAAGTGGAGATTGACGGCCAGGCGGTCAAGATCATGAACCCGCATGAGGCCATGGATCACGGCATCGGCATGGTGCACCAGGAATTCATGCTGATCCCCGACTTTACCATCGCGGAAAACATCAAGGTCGGCCGTGAGATCGGGAAACCCACCGTCTTTTCCAAAATTCTCGGACCCTCCATGGATAGGCTGGACCGGGAGGCCATGAGCCGGGACGCGAAAAAAGCCTTGTCCCGGATCGGCATGGACATCGAAGATTACGTCAAAGTCGCTGGGCTCCCCATCGGCTATAAGCAATTTGTTGAGATTGCCCGCGAGATCGATAAAACGGGAATTAAACTCCTGGTTTTCGATGAGCCGACCGCCGTGCTGGCGGAAAGTGAGGCAGAACGCCTGCTGGAGATCATGAAGCTGATCACCGACCAGGGCATTGCCATCATCTTCATCACCCACCGTCTCGACGAGGTTATGGCAGTCGCTGACAGCCTGACCATATTGCGCGATGGAGAACTGGTCGAACGCGCCCTGACCCGCGACATGACGGTAGTCGAGATTGCTACCAAGATGATTGGCCGCAAAGTTGAACGCCTGATTGATCTGGAAGATACCTGCCGGGTATGTGATGAAGAGAAGATCGCGCTTGAGTTGAACAACTTCAGTGTCGACATGCCCGGCGAACAAGTCAAGGGCATGGATGCCTCTATCTATAAAGGCGAGATCTTTGGCTTCGGCGGCCTGGCGGGCCAGGGGAAAATCGGTATCATCAACGGTATCATGGGGCTTTTCCCGGCCGAGGGTCAAGCTTCTGTCTTTGGAGAGAAGCTCCGGCTTGAACGGCTGGGGGAGGCGCTGAAGCATGATGTGGCCTTCGTCTCCGAGGATCGCCGGGGCGTGGGGCTTCTTCTCAACGAATCCATCGAACGCAACATTGTTTTTTCCGCCATGCAGGTTCACAACCGGTATTTGCGGAGAATCGGGCCCTTCAAGATGATCAACCGCAAAAAAGCGAAAAAACACACGCTGGACATGATCAAACTGCTCGACATCCGCTGTACGGGCCCCCACCAGAAGACGGGCAGCCTTTCCGGCGGCAACCAGCAAAAGGTTTGTCTGGCCCGCGCCCTGACCTTGAATCCGAAGATTCTCGTGGTGGCGGAGCCGACAAGGGGGATTGACATCGGGGCAAAAAAACTTGTCCTGGAGCACCTGGTCAAGATGA
>CAZGCS010000016.1:17854-19170 GCA_964524395.1 uncultured Mageeibacillus sp. | reverse complement strand
GCCCTCTTTGATTAAGGTGAATAGCTAAAATGCCAATCGAGAATTTCCAGTCGTTTTTCAAACCAGCTTAAAAGCTGGGCCGTGCCGGTTTCATCGAGCGAGGGCCGCCCCTCAGGTTCCCACTTGTCCCGCTCGGCCTCCCATAGTGCCCTAGGAATCTTCCTGGTGACATCAGCGGCCATCTCACCAAGCCCCTGAACACTGAAGACCCCCTCGCTTCTGAGCTGCGCATACCTGGCTTCGACATCGGACTTAAAGGCGTGGTAAGTCTTGAACCAGGGCTTTTGGGTCGGGTTTTCCTCGTCATAATTAATCAAGAGCTTGACTTCGCTGCCATCGATCAAGCCCGACTCTTCCCACCACATGCCGAAGGTCGTGTCTTTGTCCCAGGGAAGGAAGTACCACTTCTCCAAGTCGTAGGTCACCATCTCGATGTCCTGGGCGACGGCGTCCCAGTCATAAATGACCTCTATAAAGAGAAGCATGTCGATCATATTTGTTTTGTCAAAGTGATCATCAAACTGCTCAATAAAATCTTCCAGGGAACCATTGATCAAGGATCCCAGGGCGTCAATTGACGCTTTTTGTTCCCTTGTGAATTCTTCATTTCGCGGGTGATAGCCGTCAATCCATTGGCCGATCCCCTCAACCGAAAATTTCTCCCAGGTTTTTTCAGCCGTATAGCCTCCACGCGCGTCGAATTCCATGTAGACATGCTTTGGATCAGTCACATCAATATTAAAATTTGCGGGATCGTGACCCAGGATCAGGAGTGACAATCCATAATGCTCACCATCGACCTTCACCTGGGCCGGATAGCTTTTGGGAAATCCCTGCGCGCCAGACTGGCTTCCCCTCATGACTTGATCCTGGCTGATCCAGGCATGGTCTACTTCATATTGAGGATAAGAAGGCCGGCTTTGCACCATGGCCTCCCACAGGCGATAAGAGAGCGCATTCCTCAGCATGGAGGGATCAATCCATTCCGCCTTGGCAATCCATTGATCTGAAGCGACCGAATCCCCAATCTTGATCAAGAGTTTTTCTGTTCTTGCTTCGTCAGCAAAAAACTTAAGTGACCAATTCTTCTTGGGCCATTGCGCGGTTGACGAACCCTGCACTTTGATCTGACCGTAGGCCTTCAAAGAAGCGCCTCCGGCAGTTAATGCCAGCATGACAGGCAGGTCACCGTCTGCTTTCGAAGATGGCAATTTACCCCCTAATGAATCGATGTCAATCCCAACAAGGCCATTTGGTTCGGGGAACATCACCACCTGGCCGCAGATGACCAAAGAATTGTTACCTTGTAATTCAGT
>CAZGCS010000016.1:12679-17754 GCA_964524395.1 uncultured Mageeibacillus sp. | reverse complement strand
GCCAGTGAACGCCCCATGGGAAGCCGGACATCCTCCAGCTCCCAATTCAGCCCGCGGAGGTGAAACCCCGTGACCTTCTCATCCAGGGGCAAAACGGAAAAGAGAAACCGTTTGCCGGGTGACATGGCCTGCGCGCCGTCAAAACAATCCTTCGGAAATACCCGGTCGAGCTCTGCCGGGCCCCTGACGATCCGCCCCAGGGTCACCCCGTCGGTCAGAAAGACCGTGGCACCCCGGAGGGCAAGCAAACGGGCCAGGGCAATATTGGCCAGCACATGGTCGGTGCGGTCGCCCCTGTAATTCAAAAACCCGTAAAACTTTCCGGTCAGGTTGGCCTGGTCATCGAAAGCTCTGTAAAGCGCGTGGCCGTCCGGGTCTAAAAAAGCAGGATTCTTCAGATCCTTGCCCTGTGTCAACAAAACAGCGGCCGCTGTCGCAAGCTCCCCGTCCGTGAAATCCTTGTCCCGGGCAAGTCCGATCCGTATGGTGGTTGCCAGCAGCGCTTCTTTCGTTTCTTTGGAAATCGAATCAAAATCCCCCACCAGATAATCCGGCACAAAACCGAGCCTGATCAGGGAATCCGCCCCGCCATCCGCGGCCAGGAGCAGCCGGGAATGTGAAGCCATCCAGGAGGCGAAGAAGTCGGGGGAGCCCTCCGATCCGGCAAGAGCGATCAGGGCATCGAAGCTGAAAGAAGACATGGGATCAGAGCTGCGCTTTCGCGCTCCGCATAAGCCGGCCAAGCTCCGCTGCCGCGTCAGCCGGTGAATCCTGGTCAAAAATAGCGGATCCCGCCACGATCATGTCGGCGCCTGCCCGCACGACAGCGGCCACATTGTCCCGGTTGATGCCGCCGTCCACCTGCAGCCGGATGGGAAAGGACGATTCATCAATCATACGGCGCAGTTCGCGGATCTTGTCCATGACCTGGGGCACAAAGGACTGGCCGCTGAAACCGGGGTTGACCGACATCAGAAGCACCATGTCCAGATCAGGAAGAAGCCAGCGGATGGTTTCAAGGGGGGTGGCCGGATTTAATGAAATCCCGGCGAAGCATCCCAGTTCACGTATCCGGGCCAGAGTCCGCTGGGCGTGATTCAAGACCTCTGCGTGAACCACCAGGGTGGTCGCTCCCGCCCGGGCGTATTCCTCCAGCAGGTCATCGGGGTTGGTCACCATAAGATGTACATCAAGGGGCTGATCCGTATGCCTGGCCAGGGCGGCGATGACAGGGGGACCGAAAGTCAGGTTGGGCACGTAATGGCCGTCCATGACATCGCAGTGGACCATGTCAAAGGCCTGGCCCAATTGCCTAACCGATCCTGCCAGGTCGGCCAGGTCGGACGCCAGGATGGAGGGGCAGAGCAAGGGGCGGGAACGGTCCAAAAAGACCGCCCGCCTCCTGTCTTTTTCAGAACTGCCTCGCCTTACCGCCATGCCGTGCCGTCCGTTCTCTATGGTGTTTCTGGTTCCGTCGTTGTTGGTTCTTCTGTCGTTGTCTCGCTTGATGTCGTCGTCGTGGTCGTCGTGGTCGTCGTGGTCGTCGGATTCCTGTAGGCCTCCAGATCCGCTGCGGAGCCGTAAGTCAGGGTCACGCCATCGGCCGGTTTGAACCTCACGCCCGGTTTGGGATTTTGCTCAAGGATGTAAATCCTGGTTCTGTCTTCGGGGTTCTCGGAATTCAGAGGGGTGGAGGGATTCCACTTGGACATCCGGTACCTGCTGACGCCGAGAGGGTCGAGTTCCTCCATGGCCTGCTGGAATGTCAGTCCACGGACTTCCAGCATGACAGCCTCCTCAGGGATTGTCGTCGGATTGAGGAAATCGTAAAGATTCTTGGCCGTGCCGACCGTAATAAGGACCAGGGTATTGGGCGGGTACTTGCCGCCGGCTTCCGGCGACTGTTTGATCACGTACTTGTCATGGTCGGGGATGGTCTCGCCGGAGATCGAAGTCTCACCGCCCAGAAGCAGGGAATTATCGTCCAGCAGGTCAAGCGCCTGATTGTAGGGCAGGCCCTGGAGATCGGGGATGACCACATATTCGGGACCCGTGCTGTAGAAAAGCTCAACCGTCGAGCCCTTGGGGGCCAGCTCACCCGGGCCGGGTTCGGTGCGGATCACGATGTCCTTGCCGACCGTGGCCGAAATCTCGGGCGTGAACTTGACCAGGAAACCTTCCGTCCTCAATTCAATGTCGGCGATCTGGAAAGACTTGCCGACCACTTCGGGCACCACAGCGGAATCCTGACCCAGCGACACAAAGAGTGTCAGGGTGACATCCTTGGGTTCAATCTTCAGGCTGCCGTCCGATTCAGGGTCCTGACGCAGGACAATATCCGGCAGAACCGTCTCATTCATCTCATATTTGATCTCGATGATCATGCCGGCGCTTTCCAGCATGTCGAGCTGGTTGGCAATGTCGTGAATATCCTTGCCCTGGAAATTGGGCAGGACAATTTCGGTCAGATCGGGATCATCCGTTTTATCGGGGGCAAAATGCTGTACCAGCCAGACAGTCAGGAGGGCCAGCAGGAGAACAGCCGCAACAACCACCGTGATGGCGATGGCCGTGTCACGGTAGCGCGAGGAACGCCGCTTGTTGAAGGTGCGTTCTATCTCCTTGATCCTGCCGTAATTGGACTCGCCGGTCTGGGCACTCAGGGCTGAGGTTGAAGCGGTTTCCCACTGGGCCGCCGACTTGGGGATAACGCCGTAGACACCGTCCGGGTCGATCATGAAGGCATCGAGTTCGTCGACGAACTCACGCGCCGTCTGGTAACGCGCATCCGGATTCTTCTGGATGGAGCGAAAGACAATACGGTCCAGGGCAGGTGGCAGGGAGGGCACATAAGTCGACGGTGCCGGCGGCACCTCCTGCAGGTGCTTAATGGCGACAGCGACAGAGGATTCGCCGTCGAAAGGCAGCCTGCCGGTCAGCATCTCGTAGAACATGATGCCCAGCGAATAAAGGTCCGAACGTGACGTCACCTGGCCGCCCCTGGCCTGTTCCGGCGAGAAGTAATGAACCGAGCCCATGACAACCCCGCCCGTCAGCGTGATGGTGTTGGTGCTGGAGGCGCGGGCAATCCCGAAGTCGGTGACCTTGGCCACCATGTCCCGGGTGATCATGATATTTTGCGGCTTGATATCGCGGTGGATCACTTCACGGCGGTGGGCATGTTCAAGCGCCAGGCCGATCTGGATCAGAAGCGGCGTCGCCAGCCGGTAATCGATGGGGCCCCTTTGGCGGATGATATCTTTCAGCGTCGTGCCCTCAACGTATTCCTGAACGATGTAGCGGACGCCGTCGTAGGAACCGTAATCCAGCACACGGACAATATTGGGGTGGTCCAGGCTCGCGGCCGCCCGGGCTTCGGTCGCGAAGCGCCGGACAAATTCCGGATCATTGGCCAGGTCGTCATGCATGACCTTGACCGCGACCTGCTGACCCGTGTTGCGGTCATCCGCCAGATAAACGGTCGCCATTCCTCCCTGCCCCAGGGTCCGGATCACGCGGTATCGCTCCGCGATCACGGTGCCTTGGGCAAATGATTGTGACGATATCATTCAAACCTCCTTCAGGCGAAAACGACAATGAGCGTGACATTGTCAGGGGCTCCCGCCTGCAACGTTTGTTCAATTAAGAGCGACGATGCTTCCTCCGGTGACCCGGCCTGCCGCATGGTCCTGGTGATGGCCTCTTGTGTCAGTACTCCGTGCAGGCCGTCACTCGACAGAAGATAACGGTCTTTGGGGAGTAAGTCAATATGCGCGATCTGCGGTTCGACATATTCAGGGTAACCCAGGGCCTGGGTCAGCACGTGACGCCTGGGGTGGGAGACCACCTCGCTGGCGTCCAGGGAGCCGGAGGCAACCATCTGGCTGACGTAGGTATCATCCACCGTCAGCTGTTCCAGCTCACGTCCCCTGAGGATATAACAGCGGCTGTCTCCGATATGGGCGACATAGCAGCTTTGCTGGTAGAAGACCATGAGGGTCAGGGTTGTTCCCATTCCTGCATTTTCGGGGTCTTCCAGTGAAGTGGTGTAAACCTTGATGTTGGTCTTTTGCAAGGTGTCCTCAAGGACAGACCTGATCTTCTCCGGCTCATTGTCAACGGGCAGATTCTGCCTTAAATAGGGGGTGGCGTAGCCGATGGCGGTTTTGCTTGCAAGGGCACCGTTCCTGTGACCCCCCATGCCGTCCGCCACTGCGAACAGAAGCGGCCACTCCTCCTCCGGGGCATCCATGACGTAGCTGTCTTCGTTGCGGTCCCGGACAAAACCCTGATGTGTCATGCCCGAGTAAATAATTGAGTGACCCGCCATGCCCTTATCTTTCTTTTGCAGGAATCGATCACATTCGCTGCTCCGTTTCATCAAACTCCGCGACCCGGTCACGCCTTCCGGCAAAATATCAGCCGGGAAGACCGGAGTTTAACCTACCGTGTGATTCTAGCATTTTACCCTCTTTTAGGCAATAAAAGTTTCAGTCGCGCCCGCGCTTCAGCCTGGCAATAAAGAAACCGTCCGTCTGATCGCGGTGAGGCATAAAGAGAACCGTCGCGGGCAGGCGGCCCGACAAAGGCAGCTCCATGGCGCCGCCAAGAGCGTTTCTGAGTTCCGGCCCCAGATCCTCCAGATGGAAAGCCCTGCCTGTCTCCGACTCCAGGAAGCGGATGACCTGCTCCTCGTTCTCCTCCGGATTGAGCGTGCAGGTTGAATAAAGCAGCCGGCCGCCCGGCGCGACCGCAAGGGAACCATTCTCAAGGATGGCCGCTTGAACCTCCCGAAGGCGGTCAATTGATTCCCGTGTGACTCGCGAGCGGATCTCAGAGCGTTTTTGCAGGAGTCCCAGCCCGCTGCAGGGAACATCACAGATGACCCGGTCAAAAGCCCCGCTGAACTCAGGAGAAGGCTGGGCGGCATCGTGAACTCCGGTTCTGACAAAATCGTGACCCAGCCGCCGCAGCGTCTCCTCCAGCAGCAAGACCCTTTCAGGCGTGAGATCACAGGCCGTAATGGAACCGGCACAGCCTGCAAGCTCGGCCAGGTGCCCCGTTTTGCCGCCCGG
>CAZGCS010000016.1:10196-12579 GCA_964524395.1 uncultured Mageeibacillus sp. | reverse complement strand
TAATGGAACCGGCACAGCCTGCAAGCTCGGCCAGGTGCCCCGTTTTGCCGCCCGGGGCGGCGCAAAGGTCAAGGATCCGGTCGCCCTCCCCCGCGCCCGACAGGATGCCGGCCATCATGGCGGCCTGCGACTGGACGGAAAAGAGTCCCTCCCGGTAAGCCTGCATGCCCGTCACACTGCGGCCGCCCGCTGTCAGGGCATAAGCGCAGGAAGGCCAGGGCAGTTTCGCCGCCTTGAAGGACGCCGCCTCCTGGCCGGACAGCCAGGCCTGCCAGGCGTGCTCTTTGCAGGCATTGAAGCGGATGGCCAGATGATCCGGCGCCTCCAGGGACCATCGGCCCAGGGCCAGGGCGGTCTCGTGTCCATACCAGCCGGCAAGCAGGTGGTAAAGGGCCGGCGTCAGGCCCGCTTCGAGAGCCTCCCTGTCAGCTCCTTCCACCTGCGGATGGCTGCGCGCAAGACGCCGCAAAATGCCGTTTACAAAGCCCGTCACCTTCTCCCCGGCCAGAAAACGCGCCAGCCGGACACTTTCATCACAGGCGGCCGCGGTGGTCACCTGATAGGAAAAGTAAAGCTGCCAGACACCGGCCCTCAAAATAGTCCGCACCCAGGGATCCAGCCCCTCCAGCGGGCGTGAGGACACCCGCACAAGATGGTCATCGATCAGGGGGAGCCGGGCCAGGGTGCCAAAAATCAGGGCCGAGGCAAAGGCCCGGTCACGCGCGTCCAGCTCAGGCGCCGCCAAATGCCAGGCGGCGCTTTCATTGGAAAAAGCATTTTCCTCCATGACCTGGTGCAGTACCCTGACTGCGGCCAGACGCGCCCGGTCCGGTTTCCTTTTTGAACTTTCCCCGGCCATGACCAGCTCAGTTGCGCCTTCGCGAACCCGCTATGGCGCTGATGCGGAAAAAATACATGACGGAGGTCAGGGCCGAGGCGACATAGGTCAGGGCCGCCGCGCGAAGCACACTGCGCGCGCCTTTCATCTCCCCGGAGGCCAGGATGCCCGAGTCCTCCAGCAAGCGGAGGGCGCGCCGGCTGGCGTTGATCTCGACGGGCAGGGTAATGAGATAGAAAAGAACTGCAGCGGCAAAAAGGGCCATGCCGATCTGAACCAGCAGATCGGAAAGATACCCCTCAAGGACAAAGCCAAGACCGGCGATGTAGGGACCGGCCATGGATCCGATGTTGGCAGGCAGGAGCAAAGCCGAGCGGATTTTGTTGGGCAGGAAGCCATCCCTGTGCTGAATGGCATGGCCCGTCTCGTGGGCCGCAACACCGGCCGCCGCCACGGAAGAGGAGGCATAAGTCGCTTCCGACAGGCGCAGGATGCCCTCACGCGGACTGAAATGATCCGTCAGGCGTCCCTTGACCTGCTCAACCGCAATCCCCGTCAGCCCCTGGCTGTCAAGCAGCCTCCTGGCCGTCGAAAAACCCGTGTAGCCCGTGCTGGTCCGGACGCGTTCGTAGCGCCGGAAACTCATGCTGACCATCAACTGGGCTGCCAGGCTGAGCGCCACACTCACAATAAAGGGAAGATAGCCGACAAAGGGCATGGCCAGCTCTCCTCTCAGGCCGGTCTGTCCGGCGAGTAAGGGCCGAAGACCGCTCCTTCGACGAAGTTATGGGAACAGGTGACACAGGCCATGGGGGCTCCCGACTCAGCCTGAATTTCCAGAATTTCGACCGCGCCTTCCCTGCACCCCACCACCATCCGCTTGTCCATGATGTGCAGTTCACCCGGCAGACTCCGGGCCATGCTGTTCTTAAAGATCCTGGCGCGCAGAATCTTGTACCGTTTGCCCTGAAGAAAGGCAAAGGCGCCCGGCCACGGGTTCATGGCGCGGATATGGTTGTGTACGTCCCGGGCGGTCTGGTCGAAGTCGACTTCACCATCCGCCTTTTTCAGAAGACGGGTAATGGTCGCCCGCCTCTCATCCTGGGCTTGCGGCAGCAGCTTGCCCGCCAGGTAGGGGCAAATGCTGTCAACCACCAGGTCCCCACCCAGTCGCGCCAGAACCAGGTTCAGCTGGCCCGCGTCCATGGCGTCAGGCAGGGCCATGCGCCGTTGGGCAATGACAGGGCCCGTATCCAGACCCTCATCCATCAACATGAGGGTGACGCCTGTCTCCTTATCGCCATTGGAGAGGGCGGCCTGGACCGGCGAGGCGCCGCGATAGCGCGGCAAGAGGGAGGCGTGCAGGTTGAGGCAGCCTCTTTCAGGGATCTCCAGGATGGAGGCCGGCAGGAGTTGACCGAACGCGGCGGTAAGGATAAAAACCGGAGCCAGCTCACTGAGCTTACCCGCCAGGGCCTGATCCCTGCAGCTCGCCGGCTTGAGCGTCAGAACAGACCGCTCCGCGGCCCAGGTCGCGACGGGCGA
>CAZGCS010000016.1:0-10096 GCA_964524395.1 uncultured Mageeibacillus sp. | reverse complement strand
TCGCCGGCTTGAGCGTCAGAACAGACCGCTCCGCGGCCCAGGTCGCGACGGGCGAGGGAGTGAGCCTGCGGCCCCGGCCGCAAGGACGGTCAGGCTGGGTCACGATCAGTACCGGCCGCATATTGGCCTCTTCCAGACGGTCAAGCAGGACCGTCGAGAACTCGGGCGTCCCCATAAAAACGAAAGGGGTCATGCATTCACCCCTTCCACGTCTGACTCCTCCGCCTGATCCCCGGCTTCCTCTTCCATGCCCGGCAGCTCCTCCATGGCACAGAGGGGAATCTGTGAATGACGGCGGAACAATAAGCCGTCCAGGTGGTCATGCTCGTGGCAGACGCAGCGGGCGGCCAGGCCTTCCACCTCCAGCTCAAAAGGCTCCCCTCCGGCATCCAGAGCCCGGATCTTCACCTTCATGGGCCGCTTGACGATGCCGAAAAGGCCGGGCAGCGACAGGCAGCCCTCCGGCCCCTCCTGATCGCCATCCGACTCGAGGATCTCGGGGTTGATAAAGACCAGGGGACCCTGGCCGTCATCGACATCCATGACAAAGAGCCGGCGCAGCACACCGACCTGCGGCGCGGCAAGCCCGACACCGTCACTGGCGTACATGGTCTCCAGCATATCGTCAACCAGAAGACTTAATTTATTGTTGAAGCGCGACACAGGACGCGCTCTCTTGTTGAGCGCCGGATCGCCTTCAAGCAGAATCTCACGAAGCGCCATGCCCCGCCTCCTTCTTTTTTTTCAATTTTATCACAGGGCCCTTCTCAGGGCCGAAAAGACATGGCCACCGCTAGAGAGTCGACCATGGGTCAATGTCTACCGTCAGGGAGACCCTGGGAGTGCGCTTGACGCGGTCTGCCCCGTAAAACAGAAGGCGGGTCAGGCTTTGGGCCGACGGATCCCGCGCGATGACCCGGAAACGGAAGCGGTTCCTGATCCTGGCGATGGGCGCGGGGGCCGGACCGGTCACAACCGTTTGCGGGAAGTCACGGGCGTGGCGGTCCGTGACGGCGGTCACCAGACGGTGATAGGCCCAGGCCGCCTCCTCGACCACCCGGGGATCAAAGCCCTTAAACTCCACCAGGCCGATGTGGCCGAAAGGCAGGTAGCCCATGCGCTGGCGGAAGATGATTTCCTCTTTGTAAAAAAACTCATAGTCCTGGCGGGCAGCCGCAGTGACCACGAAATGATCAGGCTGCAGGGTCTGGATGATGACCTGGCCCTTCTTCAGGCCGCGGCCCGCGCGGCCCGCGGTCTGGGTCATGAGCTGGAAAGCCTGTTCGAGCGCCCGGAATTCACCGGTTCCCAGGAGCTGGTCGGCTGACAGGATGGCCGAAAAGGTGACATTGTGAAAGTCGTGTCCCTTGGCGATCATCTGGGTTCCGACCAGGATATCGGCCTGACCCGACTCAAAGGCATCCAGAAGTTCCCGGTGGGAGAAGCGGCCCCGGGTCGTATCCTGATCCATGCGGAGCAGGGAAGCCTGTGGAAAGCGCTCGGCCAGGGCCTCCTCAACCTGCTGTGTGCCCACCCCCAGGGAGGCCAGATCCTCGCTCCCGCACTCGGGACAGCGGCGGGGCACCGGGCTGATCCGGTCACAAAGATGGCAGACCATCCGCGCAGGCGTCCGCTCCTGCCTGTAGGGATTGAGATGGGAGGTCAGGGCGATGTCGCAGGAAGGGCAGCGCATCTGCCAGCCGCAGCCGCGGCAGACCACAGTACGTGAGAAGCCGCGCCGGTTCAGAAGAATCATGGCCTGTTCGCCCCGGCCCAGGGTCTGCTCCATGGCCTCAATGAAGCGGCGGCTGAAAAGGGACAGGTTGCCTTTGGCGTACTCGCGGCGCATGTCGACGATCTCAACCGGTGCCAGCCCCTTACCGCCGATCCGGTCCGGCAGGGTCAGAAGCGATGCAGGCCCCTCCAGAGCGCGCCGGTAGGTCGCGACCTGGGGGGTCGCCGAACCCAGCACCAGGACAGCACCATTGGTAATGGCCCGGATGCGGGCGATATCGGGGGCGTAGTAGCGCGGCTTCATCTCGGCTTTGTAGCTGGACTCCTGCTCCTCATCGATCACGATCAGGCCGATCTGCTGCAAGGGGGCGAAAACTGCCGAGCGGGCACCGACCACAATGGGAATCTCCTGGGCCAGCACACGCTGCCAGCTCTCATGGCGCTCGGAGGGCGTCAGGCGGCTGTGCAGGATGGCAACCTGCTGTCCGAAACGGGAGGTCAGCCGCCGCGTCATCTGCGGGGTCAGGGCAATTTCCGGGACCAGGATCAAAACCTGTCTGCCGCGGGCCAGGACCTCCTCGGCTGCGTGCAGATAGACCTCCGTTTTTCCGCTGCCGGTGATTCCGAAAAGAAGCAGTTCCGTCAATTGATCCGGCACCGCCTTCAGGGCGGCCTCCCTGATGGCGTCAACCGCCTCCCCTTGTTCTGCTGTCAGGACCGGCGGCCGGTCCGGGGCGGCATCCTCAGCGGGAAGGCTGCCTGGCAGCTTCTTTTTGAAGAGGGTGACCAGGCCTTTTTTTGCCAGGGTCGAAACCACGCTTCGCGAGACCCCGGCTGCCTGCTGGATCTCTGTCAGGGGTGCGGATTCATGTTCCAGAAGCAGCTCGATGACCCGGACCTGCTTCATGCTCCGGAGCTCACCCGAATCCAGCAAATCGCCGGCCTCCTCCGGGTCCGTCAGGCGGGCCGCCAGAACAGACCTGTCTTTGACGGACAGGACTGCGGGCGGCACCATGGTCTTGAGGGCATCACCCATGGAACAATGGTAGCGGCGCCTCATCTCCCGGGCCAGCAGGATTTGCTCCCGTGTGACAAGGGGGCGGTTGCCCACAAGCTGCCGGATCTCCTTGATTGAGTCCAGGGGAATTCCTTTGGGCGCCTCCGCGGGAATTTCGGTAATAAAGGCGTGAACCGGCTCTTTGCCGGCACCAAAGGGAACCAGCACGCAGGAGCCCTGCGCCAGCTGGCCGTCCAGGGCCGGGGGCACCCGGTAAGTCCAGGGTCTGTCGATTGCGCGCGGGGCATCGGCCAGCACAACCTGGCAAAAGAGCGCCATCGATCCGCCTCCTCCCTGCCGGCAGCTGTCAGCTTCCGGCTTTGGTCTCCTCGAGCAAACTGTCAATCTCCGCCATCAGGACCTCAACCGCCTCATCCGCCCTGATCTTTCTGATGATCTCACCTTTCCTGAAAAGGACAAAGGAATCCCTGCCTCCCGCGATCCCGATATCCGCTTCACGCGCCTCACCCGGCCCGTTGACTACACAGCCCATGACCGCGACACGAAGGGGCTGGTCAATGCCGGCAAGCCGTTTCTCCACCTTTTCCGCGATTTCGATCAGGGGCACCCCGGTCCGTCCGCAGGTCGGGCAGCTGATCAGGACCGCCCCTTTCTGTCTAAGCTCCAGGGCGGAAAGGATGGAATAAGCCGCATGCACTTCCTCAAGCGGATCGGCCGTCAGCGAGACACGGATGGTATCACCGATCCCTTCCGCCAGCAGGGTACCGATCCCCACCGCCGACCGGATAACCCCCTGCTCCCGGGTGCCGGCCTCTGTCACGCCCAGGTGCAGCGGATAAGGGCTTTTTTCCGACAGGATGCGGTAAGTCTCGATCATGAGCAGGGGTGACGAGGCCTTGGCGGAAAGGACAATAGCGTGAAAATCGAGTTCCTCAAGCTGGCGGCAGGCATCCAGGGCCGACCGGGCCAGGGCCTGGGCGGTGACCCCGCCATAAAGATCAAGCAGCCCGGGATCCAGGGAGCCGGCGTTGACGCCGACCCGGATCGGGATGCCGCGGTCTTTGGCCTCCGCCGCAACCCGGGCCAGTCCCTTTGGATCCTTCATGTTGCCGGGGTTGATGCGGATCTTATCAACCCCCGCCCGGATAGCCGCAAGGGCCAGGCGGTGGTCAAAATGGATGTCTGCCACAAGAGGCAGGGGGGCTTTGGCCACAATCGGCTTGAGGGCCCCTGCCGCCTTCTCATCCGGGACGGCCAGGCGGACAAGCTCACAACCCGCGCAGGAGAGCTCCCAGATCTGGGCCAGGGTTGCCTCCACGTCCGCAGTAGACGTTGTACACATGGACTGGACCGATACGGGAGCGCCACCTCCGATGGTGACACCGCCGGCGCTGACCTGCCGGGTATGATTTCTCGCCGGATCCGCCATGGCTACCAACCAAAGAGCCTGACCAGGTCAAGCATGATGACGGCCACCCCCAGTACGATGAAGAAGATCAGGCCCACCAGGCCGGTGACCGACTTGAACTTGGCCGACAGGGGCTTGCGCCGGATCGCCTCAACGCCCAGAAGCAGCAGGTGATTGCCGTCAAGGGGCGGGATGGGGATCAGGTTGGTAAAGCCGATGGCCACCGACAAAAGCCCCAGCAGGGTCGCCAGATTGACGGCAATATCGCCCAGTGACCGCCCCTGCCTGACCGTATCGGTCGCCATGGACACGATGGCGATGGGACCGGCGAAACTGTCACGCACGCCGATCTTGCCGGCAAAAAGCATGCCGATGCCGCGCACGGTGGTCCGGAAGATCGACACAGGATAACGGATGCCCTGGCTGATCACATGGCCCGCTTTTCTGGACAAGGTGAGAACCAGGCCGAGGGGGAGGTCGGCCTCGATCATGAGGGGTTTGATTTCCTGAAAGAGTGTTTTCCCGTCGCGGATGATTTCACAGCGCAGGGCCCTGTCCCCGGCCGCCGTGATGGTTTCCGTAATCAGGCCGGCATCGCCGAAGGGAATGCCCTCAATGGAAAGAATCTGGTCACCCGGCAAGAGGCCTGCCTCGCCCCTGTCGGCATCGGGATGGACCGACAGAATCATGTGCCGGCCGTCATCCGTCGTCTGGTAGGTGATGCCCAGCATGGGACGGGGCGGCGCCTTCTCCGGCAGAACCTTCACTTCATGCCTGACGCCGGCAGGTGTCTCATAGCCGATCAGCCAGGGGTCATTTTCTTCGTGATTCATCTCCGCGATGGTCAGATCCAGGGTGGTCCGGATCCGGGTCCCGTCCAGGGAGGTAATGGTGTCACCTGCCGCGATGGAGGTCTTGGCCAGGAGGCTGCCCTCCGGAACCGTGCCCACTTTGGGAATGACCGCCCCCTTGACCGTAAAGAGGATGATGAAGACCAGAAAGGCCGTTACGAAATTGAGGGCAGGCCCCATGACGATCACGATGGCGCGCTGCCAGCGCGGCCTGTTCTCGAAAAGGTCGGGATCGTCGCGGTCGTACTCCCCTTCACCGGACTGGCTCTCAAGCTCCGACTCCTCGCCCGCAAAGCTGACCGAGGCGCCAAGCGGGATGGCCTTGATGTTGTAGCGGACGCCCTTTCTCTCCCGCTCAAAAAGAACCGGCCCCATAAAAATGGAGAACTGGTCGATCTTAAATCCGAAAGCGCGCCCGGCCAGAAAATGGCCAAGCTCGTGGATCACCATAATCAGGCCCAGGATCAGCACCCCTGCCAGGATTCCAAGAAAAGTCATGACTGCTCCCGTTCAATTGTTTCAATAAAACCGGCCGCGCTGACGTGGTCCGTCACGCGGCGGTGTTCGCTCATCATAGCATCAAAGGATGTCGCCTTTATGGCAGACAGGTGGCCAAAATCGTCGAGAGCCCGCCTGACCAGGTCGAAAATCGAGGTGAAGCCAATAGCTCCGTCCAGGAAGAGGGCGACCGCCGCCTCGTTGGCCGCGTTCAGAACCAGGGGCATGAGGCCGCCACGGTCAAAAGCCCGCCGGGCCATGGCAATGGTCGGAAAAAGGTCTTCATCCACCTGCTCAAAGGTCCAGCTTGCCGGTCCGGACGGGGCCGGGTCAAAGGGGGGCCTGCAGACTCTGGACGAGCGGTGGGGAAAGGTCAGGGCAAAACGGATGGGGATGGTCATGTCAGGATCCCCCAGCTGAGCCAGCACCGCCCCGTCCCTGAACTCGACCATGGAATGAATCATGCTCTGCCGATGAATCACCACCTCAATATCCCGGTGGTCCATGTCGAAGAGATGGCAGCCTTCAATCACTTCAAAGGCCTTGTTCATCAGGGTGGCCGAATCGATGGTGATTTTGCCGCCCATGGTCCAGGTGGGATGGGACAGGGCCTCCGCGGCTGTCGCCCGGCGGAGCGCCACGGCCGGCTGGCCGTGAAAGGGGCCTCCTGAGCAGGTCAGGATGACCCGCCTGACACTTCCTTTCGGGGCGGCCAGCAGGCATTGCCAGATGGCGGAATGCTCACTGTCGACCGGCAGGAGCCAGGCTCCCGACGCCGCGGCGCGCCGCTTCACCTCGTGGCCGGCCACCACCAGGCTTTCCTTGTTGGCCAGGGCGATCTTCTTTCCCGCCGACGCGGCAGCCAGGACCGGTTCCAGTCCGGCAAAACCGGTGATGGCGGCTACAACAGTGTCCGCCTCAGGCCAGGTGGCGGCCCGGACGGCCCCCTGGCGGCCAACCTCCATCACGGCAGGTGCCTCGATTCCAATGGCTTTCAGGCGCGAGAGCAATTCATGCGCTGCCGCTTCATCGGCCACGCTGACAAAGGAGGGGTGAAAGGCCGCGATCTGCCCGGCCAGGACCTCCATGTTATGACCGGCCGCCAGGGCGGCAACACGGTAGCCCTCCTCGCCGGCGACCGCCAGCGTCTGCCTCCCGATTGAACCTGTCGCGCCCAATACCGAAATAATCCCGGTTTCAGGAAGACCAGCGTCAAGCCGGAGCGGGACGACATCGTGACCGGGAGCCTGGCCGTTCATGGCCTCAAAGGATGGCCCCGGCGAGAATGGCCAGCAGGAGCATGGCAGGCAGGGTGGTGAAAATGCTGTCGAACCGGTCGGAGATGCCCCCGTGTCCCGGAAGCAGGGCGCCGAAATCCTTGATGCCGCACCAGCGTTTCAAAGCAGAACTCTGAAGGTCGCCCAGGGTGGCGGTCAGGCTCATGATCACAGCCGCTACGACGGCAAAGGCAAAGCTGGCGCCGGTGCTGTAGCCCGTCCGGTTGCCAATGACCAGGGGGAAATAAAGCAGGTAAAGACCGATGGTGCCGACAATTCCGCCCAGGGTGCCCTCCCAGGTTTTTTTGGGGCTGAGCAGGGGGGCAAAAGGGATACGGCCCAGGAATTTGCCCGCAAAGAAAGCAAACGTGTCGGAAACCCAGGCTGTCAGAATGGCCAGGACGAACCAGTGCCAGCCGTAGCGGCAGCCGTAAAGGAGAGCGACGGAGGCAGCGAGAGGTGTCGCCTCGGAAAAGACAATGGCCATCATGGCCAGGCTGGACGGCAGCCTGTCGGTTCCCTTGCGCCACATCTGGACCAGGGAGAACATGGGCAAAAGGAAGAGAGCCAGCAGGGCAAAATAGCCGAAAATCCGGGGCGCGATCAGGGTATTGACCGTTGGGTCCACGGTCCAGATCAAACCGCGAAGAAAAGATCCCTTCAAAATACCGAGAAAAGACGACAGGCCCAGGAGGACGGAGGTGACCGCCAGGGGCAGGGGGGTCACCTGTGGTATGACGAGCCGGACCGCCTGGCCTTTTTCAAAGGCGCTGACAAAAACAACGGCTGTCAGGAGCACGACCGGCACCACCGGCGCCCAGAGCCCGGGTACAATGAAGACTGCCATGACGGTGACATAAATGGCGGCCGTCACGAGCCGGATCATCAATTCATCTTTTTTTCTCATCGTTCACTCCTCTTGCTGTCAGATCAGACGCCACCGAAACGGCGCTGCCTTGACTCGTAATCCATTAAGGCCCGGTCCAGCTCCCGGGCACCGAAATCAGGCCAGAGACAGTTCTCCATGTACAGCTCCGTATAGGCCGCCTGCCAAAGAAGGAAATTGGACAGACGCGACTCCCCGCCCGTGCGTATCAAAAGGTCGGGGTCGGGGACGTCCGCCAGGTAAAGACGGCGGGCAAAGGCCTCCTCGGTCAGGTCGCCGGCCTGCATCTTCCCCGCCGCCAGGTCCTGCGCCGCCTTCTGACAGGCCGCGACAATTTCACGCCGGCCCCCATAGTTGAAGGCGATGATCAGCTGCAGTTCCGTCCTGGCCCTGGAGGATTCTTCCGCGTACTCCATGGTCGCCTGCACATCGGCGGGCAGGTCATCACGCTCCCCCATGAAACGGAGCCGGATGCCCTCCTCCTCCATTTCATTGGCGTACTTGCGGAAATAATGTGAAAAAAGCCGCATCAGTGAATTGACTTCGCCCTTGGGCCGGCGCCAGTTCTCCGTTGAAAAAGCGTATACGGTGACATAGCGGATTTGACGCTCCCGGCACAGGACACAGAGCTGGCGCAGATTTTCAGCCCCCTTGCGGTGCCCGAATTCCCGCCGTCTGCCGCGGTCCCGCGCCCAGCGTCCGTTGCCGTCCATGATGACGGCCAGATGGGTCACACCTTTGGTTGTCGCTTGCTCTTGTTCCATTCACCTGTCAGGGAAAGGCAAGGGTCCGGTCAAGTCCCCTCAGATTTCCATGATCTCTTTTGTTTTGCGCTCGATCTCCTCATCAATTTTCTTGATGTAGGAATCGGTGATCTTTTGCATTTCCTCGCCCAGGCTGAAGGAGACGTCCTCCGAAACCTCCTTGTCCCGCAGAAGGGCCTTGAAATGGTCGTTGGCCTCCCGCCGGATGTTGCGGATCGATACCTTGGCATCTTCGCCCTTTTTGGCGACCTCCCGGGTCAGGTCGCGGCGGCGCTCCTCGGTCATGGCCGGAAAAACCAGCCGCAGGCAGCGGCTGTCATTGATGGGGTTGATGCCCAGGTCGCTTGCCTGGATCGCACGCTCAATCTCCTTCAGCATGCTGGCATCCCAGGGCGTGACCATCAACATCTTGGCCTCGGGAACCTGAATGTTGGCGATCTGCTGCAGGGGGGTCGGTACACCGTAATAGGGCACGGTAACAGGATCGAGGACGTGCGGATTGGCTCTCCCCGCGCGTACCGTGCGCAGTTCGGCTTCCAGCACAGTGATCGATTTTTTCATCTTTTCCTCGAACTCGTTCAGGGTCTGCTCGTGAATATCAATGGTCGCCATCTTCTGTCCCTCCTTGGTTTTTCGTCTGGCCTGTTTTAACAAAAGCGGTCCGTCTGTCCGGACGCAGGTATGTGGTTCTAACCCACCAGGGTCCCGATCGGCAGGTCGCCCGCTGCCTTGAGGATGTTCTGCGGGTCGGTCCCGTTGAAGACAATGAGCTTGAGCCCGTAATCGCGGCAAAGGGCCGCGGCTGTCGCATCAATGATCCCCAGCTCCCGCTCCAGGATGTAGGAAAAGGTCAATTCCTTCTGCAAGACCGCGTCAGGGAAAAGCTTGGGATCTTTATCGTAGATGCCGTCGACCAGGGTTGATTTCAAAATCACGTCGGCCTTGATCTCCGCCGCCCTCAGCGCTGCCGCCGAGTCAGTCGAAAAGAAGGGATTGCCGGTACCCCCTGCGAAGACAACCACGCGTCCCCGCTCCAGGTGACGCCTGGCGGCCGCGGCGTTCATGGGTTCCCCCACGGTGGGCATGGGAACCGCCGACATGAGTCTGGCAACAACACCGGCCTCAAGCAGCGCACTGTCAAGCGCGATGGCGTTCATGACGGTTGCCAGCATGCCGATCTTGTCCGCCGACATCCGGTCCATGCCGCCGCTCATCCGTCCCCGCCAGAAATTGCCGCCGCCGATGACGACGCCGACTTCATGCCCCTCCTGGTGAAGCTGGCCGATGACAGACGCGTAAAGCGCGAGAATCACGGGGTCAATCCCGGTTCCCGGCTCACCCGCCAGCGACTCACCCGACAGCTTCAGCAACAGACGTTTGTATTTCATGGTAGCCTCTCCCTTTTTGCCTTCAAGCGCGTTGACCTCTGCTGGTATTATCTCATAAACCCGCGCCCGCTTTAGCGAAACAAAAAAAGAGAGCGCCGCGCGCCCTCTTCTTTTGTCCATTATCGGCTCACTTATTCAGTTGAGCCGCCACTTCCTGCGCGAAGTCCTCGTTTTTCTTCTCCAGTCCCTCGCCCATCTCATAGCGGACGAAGCGTCTGACCTTGATGTTCTCGCCGATCTTGCCGATCAGCTCCTTGATGAGCTGCTCGCAG
>CAZGCS010000015.1:14880-20936 GCA_964524395.1 uncultured Mageeibacillus sp. | reverse complement strand
TGATCGCCCGCAAAACAAAACGGCGCGTTCACGAGAACGTCGCCGTCATCCTCTTTGTCAAGGCCCTTTTACTGACCCTCGGAGGGCTTGGCATCACGCCTTTATGGGGCGCCGTCTTTGCCGACACAGGGGTCATGCTGCTGACCGTGGTCAACTCGCTGCGCGCTTACTACAGCCGCGCCTTCTAACCACTTGCCTCTTCCGAATAATTGCGGCGCTTGCGGAGCTCCGCGATCAGGTCTTCAAGGGGAATGGCCGACGCGGCGAGCAGAACGATCAGGTGGTAGACCAGATCGGCGCTCTCGTAGACGATGTCGCTTTTGCGTCCGTTTTTAGCCGCGATGGCGACTTCAATGGCCTGAACCCCCAGCTTGTTTAAAATCTTATCAAGACCCTTGTCAAGCAGGTAGTTGGTATAGGAGCCGGATACCGGATTTTTTGCCCGTTCGATCACGACCTTGTACAGTTCTTCCAGAATCGCCTCATGTTTCTCGGACACCTTCTCACCTCCTTGGTTGATGTCATGTAAGGATAGCACAAATTGCGGAAGGTCTACCTGATGAACTTTATGTATGATTAATCGATAATAATGTATTATATTACAGAAATATGCTTGACAAAGCCCGTGCGCAATGATAAAATTCGATTACTTCAATTATAAAATATCGTTTCTGCTTCTTGCATAAGACAACGGCCGGACCCCCTCCCGGTCGTTTGTCTGTGTATCAGGAAACCGGATCAGTCGACGCCGAGGCGTGGAACACGCTCGTTGATGCCGCAGAACAGTTCGTAATCGATGGTGCCATAAAGATCGGCGATCTCGCTTGCGTCTTTGCGAATCCATTCGTCCTGACCGAATAAAGTGACTTCATCCCCCACCTTGACCTGGTCAAGTCCGGTCACATCGACCATGCAGCGATCCATGCAAACGCGGCCCCGGATGGGGAGCTCCCTGCCCTTATGAAAAAAGGAAGCCCGGTTGGAAAGTAAGCGTGTCAGTCCGTCTCCATAGCCCATGTTGACCACGGCCAGGACAGAGTCAACCGGCGCCGTCCAGATTCCCCCGTAACTGACACGTGTTCCCGCATCAACACTTGACACCTGCTCGATCACGCTTTTGACGGTCATGACAGGCTCGAGCGCCAGCCAGGCCTGCCTGGAGGGGCCGGCCCTGCCCCCGTAAAGGACGATACCCGGGCGGACCAGGTCAAAGTGGTAAGCCGGGCCGAGGGGAATGGCCGCGCTGGCAGCCAGGTGGCGGATGACGCGGGGGAAACCGTGCTTTTCCGCCTCTTCCAGGGTCTTGACGAAACGTGCCCGCTGCTGTTCCGCATAAGGCAGGTCGCAATCAGCTGTCGCCAGATGGGAATAGACGCCCGTCACCTTGAGCGCCGGCTCCCGGGCTGCGGCCAGCAAAACCTGAACCGCCCGCTCCCGGTGTCTGTCATCCGCCTTCAGACCCAGTCTGGACATGCCGGTATCCAGCTTGATATTGACTTCAAGCGGGGGCCCGCCCGTTTTTTCGGACTGCCGGGCAAAATCCTCCATTTCCTCTTCCGCTACGATCGACTGGGTCAGCCGGTAACGTTTCAGGTAGGGGATGTGTTCGCTTCTGGTTGTGCCAAAAATCAGGATGGCTGAACGCGCTCCCGCCTGCCGCAGGGAGATGGCCTCATCCAATGTCGCGACAAAAAGGAAACGGATGCCTGCTTCTTCCAGCAGGGGCACCACGATGTCCGCGCAATGACCATAAGCGTTGGCCTTGACAACGGGCGCCAGACGCACCTGCGGGTCAGGGATGTGCGAACGGATGACTGCCAGATTATTGACCAGGGCGCTTCTGGAAATCTCCACCCATGTTTTTTTTGTATACCAGGGGTCTTTTATCTGCGTGTACTTCATGGGTTTTCAGGTTTCTGTCAAACCAGTCGTTTGGTGACATAGGGTGAAGTCATGGCGCGTAGAAGAGCCGCGTAGTCGGGAGAGAATTCCAGCACATCGCCAACTTTGAAGTCACGCAGGGCCATGGTGAGGTCCAGGATCATGTGGTCGCTTGACGCGCCAAGGAAGCGGATGTTGGCCTCTTTCGGGCTGAGGGTATCGCATCGCGTATCCTGCTCACCAATGGCCAGGATGGCGCGCCACAAGTTCCCTTCCTCCTCAAAGACCGGAATCTCGTTAAAAGAATTGGGGCCAATTTTCCCCCGGGGAACCGAAGGCTTGCGCCGGAGTTCAATGATCTCGGCGCGCAGAGTGAAAGCATCTTCATACATGTCGCCGATCGGGCGCCTGTAGGAAGTCTCGATGCCTGTCAAAAAACCCTCCCCGATCCGAAGATGAGTGATCCCTCTTGGCATCCGGCCCTCCTTGAGCAAATAGAGAGAACCCGAATTGCCCCCTGAAACAATGGGGAGCGGAATGGCGAAACGCTCACGGATGGCTTCCGCCATGGAGACCAGCTCTTCCAGTTGATGCTCCTCGGGGATGACGCCACCGTAACAGTTGAAGTTGGCACCGATCCCTGCCAGCCAGACACCTCGCAGGTTGAGAACCCTTGACGCGACATCCATTACCTCTTCCGGCATGAAGCCTTCGCGCAGATCGCCCATCTCCACCATGAGGATCACACCGTGCTGGCAGTCAAGTGCCAGGGCCGCATCCGACAAGGACTCGATCACTGCCAAGTCCGAGTTAAGGCTCAGATCAGCGTAACGGACCGTATCCATGGCCTGGGAGATCATGGGAATTCGTACCAGCATGCGCGAAAGACCCAGATCCCGGATCGCCGCCAGGTTCTCGATGCGCGAGTCCGCAAAATAATCGGCGCCCGCCTCATGCATGGCTTCAACAACCGGCCGCCAGGCACAAAGACACTTGGTAACAAAATGAATCTGGATGTCCTGAGCCGCAGCCATCCTAAGCAAAGTTCCTATGTTGTGCCTGATCTTGGAACCATCGATGAGCAGTTCTGGTAATGCCATCTTAACCTCCTGTTGTCATTTCGTAAGCGAGTCCATCAGAAGCTGAACGGCTGCTTGGGGATAGGACCTGGCGATAACGCCGCAAGACGCCATCAGATAGTCTTTATCTATCATAACATTGACCTGGGGAGGCGGGTACAGCCGTTCGCTGCCGGCTTTTTTCAGCAGCTCACCAACCAGATCCGTCACACCGGCCAGCCTGGTCAGTGCACCTCCGGTGGCGATCAGGGTCTGGACCGCAGTCAGATCCCGGCCCCTGACCATGGTACGCCTCCCCCGGGCGGTAAAATGCTCAGTCATGTGACCGGCATGCCGGTCGAGCGCTTCGCGGCAACAGGTCCGGACCAGGGGAAGGATCAGAGCCTCCTGCCCGGGCCCCTCCGGTATCTCCGGAATACCTTTCAGGCTTTCCCGGTAATGGTCCGGGAGACCTTGCCGCTCATCCGGCGTCATGGCCTGAATGACATGATCACGGTTGACAAAAACGCCAAGATCCCCCTCGACGGTCCGTTTCGCGAAGGGTTCAGGATTGACGCGAAAATCGGCCAGGGCTTCATTCCCCTCCGTCACTGAATGCACATCCGTGGTTGCCCCGCCCACATCCAGGGCCACCAGATCGCCCAGCACCGGATAAATATTTTCCGCCATGGCCATGACCGCGCCGGGGGTCGGCATGATGGGCCCGGTCACCGCCTGGTGGATGTGGGCCATGCCAGGAGCCTCGATGATGTGTTCTTCAAAAATATCCTGGATGACGCTGCGGGCCGGCTCGATATTGAGTTGATCAAGCGAAGGGTAGACATTTTCGGTCACATAGAGTTTGATCCGCATCCTTTTTGCGATGTCCCGGATCTCTTCCTCATTGTCGGTATTGCCCGCGTATAAAAAAGGTGTTTCCGGCATGGCTGCCGCCAGCTTATGAAAATTGAACAGAGCCGTCTCACGCTCCCCCCCGTTCGTCCCCCCCGCGATCATGATGATGCGGGGTCTGGCGGTACGAACGCGTTCAAGGTCGTGAGGGCGGAGCTTGCCGGATGAAACCATGCGCAAAACCGCCCCCGAGCCGAGCGCCGCCTCCCTCGCGGCGCGGACCGTCATCTCGGGTACAAGGCCGTGGACGGTCATGGAAAGACCACCCGCGGCGGAACTGGTCGCGAAAACTTCCCCGGCTTCAATGCTTTTCCAGCCCAGCCGGGCGGCCAGGCCCTGCCTGGCCAGTTCGACACCCCGTGTCACGTCCCCCGCGCGGATGGAGGTTGCCGCCGTTGCCTGTCCGAGGAAACGGGGGCGGCCCTCCCTGATTCCTGTAAAGGCATTGACGATTGTGGTTGTACTGCCGATCTCAGCGACAAGCAGGTCAAGCTTCATCGGTCATGATTCCTCCCGCAGTTCCCGCCGCCGCTTAACCAGGAAGCTGGCCACATCAATGCCGTGGCTGCCGCGGCCAAAACCCGCGTCCATGCCGGACTCGACGGCGGTTTCATTGACAACCTGCGTGCCCCCGGCAATCAGAATCAGCCGGTCACGGACGCCTTTTTCAATGCAGGTGTCGGCCAGCTTCCTCATGTTCCCATAGTGGACATTGTTGTGGGAAATGATGGTTGAGATCAGGATGGCATCCGCCCTGGTCTCCAGGGCCGCGTCAACCAGCTTGTCGATGGGGCAGGAAGTTCCCAGGTAATGGTACTTGATCCCGAAGCCTTCGATCCCCCCATGCTTGATGTCCAGAATTTCCTTCATTCCGACCGAATGCTCGTCTTCCCCGACCGTAGCCGCCACGACCGTCATGGGGTGGTCATGGATGGCAGCCCTGATCTCAGCCTCAGACAGTGTTTCGACTTCCTCAGGCAGGACCAGCTGATCCAGGTCGATGTCAAAGCCCACCTTGCCTTTCATCTCGATGTAGGTACCCTCCGCCGGGTGCATGACCTGGCAGTGAATGACCTCACATTCCGAAAGACCCATTTTCTCACCGATGACCAGGGCTGCCGCCTCCGCGTGTCTTCTGTCGCATGGGAGCAGCATGGTCAGAACGATGGTTCCGTCGGCCATGAATTCGACCTCCGGCCGGATCAGTCTCGGGTTGTCGTAATACTGCTGTCTCTCGCTGATACGGACATTGACATTGTCGTAGTCATCCAGTTCGTCAATGAATTGGATCTTTGAAGGGTCCTCGAAGGTGTCGCCGCCGATGGCCTGGCTGGCCGAGGTGAACCGGGCCGGGATATGATTGTTGCCAAAATGAACGGAAACCGGTGCGAAGTAGTCATCAGCCCGGCGATAGAGGGTATCATTGCCTACGCCCCCGTCGAGTTCGCGGGCAATGCCGTCGCCCTTGCGTTCAGGGTACTCGGCGCTGTCGACGAAGAAACCTTCCTCAACGGCGCTGTAGTAACCGCCTGTCCCGATGATTTCCTCCATGAAGAGGATGGCCCGCTCTTTGAGCTCCCGCACACGCTCGCCCAGGGGCCCGTCACGGTTGATGTCCACCATCCGCCGGATGCCGTCCAGACCGTTAAGGGTCTGGCGGGCGGTGTTGACCGCGTTGATATTGAAGTAATGCCAGGGAACATTCCGGCCCTCATCGGGGGTGATGGTGGACTGGACATCGGCCGATGTCAGCCGGGAAATGACCATGTTGAGCGTGTGCGTGACGGTCGCTTCCCTTGTCTCCGATTCCATGTATTTGGTATTTTGCTGAGCACGGATCTTGTAGTCCCGAAAGAAATCGCGCAAGGCTACCGCGTAGGGAAGATCCAGCCGCATACAGGGGGCCGGCGGCGCCGTCGGCGGTACACTTGACAGGGCAATATTCTCCGGCTTGACCCCGCACCGGACCGAGAAGGCCGTGTTGATGGCGTGCTGGACCATGAGTTCCGGCATGACTTTCCAGGCCTCCATGGCCGTCGCGTTGGCATTGTGTGCACCGTCGATCTGCAGCTGGCCGCCGTAGGCGATGATGGCCTTGCTTTCACAGGCGTCGACGAAACTCCTCAGCATGTTGATGTTGCGGTAAAGCACGTTATACTGCGGATCCTGATGGACCCCCGACACACCTTCCTCAACGAACATGAC
>CAZGCS010000015.1:13598-14780 GCA_964524395.1 uncultured Mageeibacillus sp. | reverse complement strand
CCGGACGCGATCTCCGTTGTGATGACGCAGTCAGGCTGCGGGTCAATGTAGCCGAAACCGCGGCTTCCGGGCAGGGGAACCGACCGTTCGAGCGGCTTCGATGTTTCATAGTAAGTGAAATCACCCACCTGTCTTGGCTCATCGCGGTCCTCACGCCAGTGCCAGGGTCTTCTCGGTGAGTGATAATTCTCCAGTCCGTCCAGGATCCTGCGAATATCCAACCGTTGACCGGGCTGGAGGGGAATCCCGGTTTCACGCGCCGGAACAAGTCGGTCCTTGCTGGTGCCGCTCATGATTCCACCTCCTCGAAAAGGGCCTGGGCTTCTTTCCAGTACCTGCCTTCCGCAAGCGCCAGGCCTGCATCCCGGATACCCAGTCCCAGCTCTTCCGACAGCCGCCAGACCACATGCCCCACCCCGTGGGGCAGTAAATGGTGCTCCGTAGCGCCGCTGACGATGGCCTGGGCTTCAAGGCTTGAAAAGCCCATGCGAAGGAGAACACTTCGCTCAATGGCCGGTGTTGTGTAGATCTTACCCGCCTCAATCAGCGGGTCGACGATCTTACCGGCCAGTTCCCAGAAATAGTCATAAAGCGCCTGGTCAGACATGCCTGCCAGATGCGCCCGTCTTTCTTCAAATTTCTGATCGGTCACGCTTGTCCCTCCCTCTGTTCTTCTTCCCGAAGGTCGCGAAGCAGGGCTTCTGTCTCCTGGACACCGAGCTTGATCTCAGCGGCCATGTAAAGGATCTCCTCCCCGGACCAGTCATCACGGCCCTGGGCCATCCGACGCAGTGCCGACCGTCTCAGGCGGTCCATATCGTAATCGCGGACGCGGAACATGGAAGGATGAGCCGGAAGCACGATCGACTTGCCTGCGACCTCTTCCTCCGGATCGCCAAAGCGGATTTCGATCCCGTTTTGCCTTGCGAAGGTCAACTGGGGCATGGGATGCTTGCCCGCGCCTGTGTATTCGGTCTCCTGGACAACGATGGTCCGGCTCTCAGGCAGTTCACGCGAAAGTGCGAAAGCCGCTGCCAGTGAGGTATTGCCGGCGGGTCCTCTCTCGATCCCTTCCAGGGAAGCCAGCATTTCGGTGGTGTAGAAAACTTCACCCTGCTTGACCAGCAGATAGCGGTCGATGTAGCGGAGCGCCCGGGCCGCATTGCGCGGGACATCCGACCG
>CAZGCS010000015.1:3111-13498 GCA_964524395.1 uncultured Mageeibacillus sp. | reverse complement strand
AGCGAAGCATTGTAGAATCCGGTTTCCTCAAGCAGGCTGAGCGCGTAATAGAAGAGCTCGGGTCCGACGGTCATCTGGATGACCTCGGCTCCCAGGGCCTCGCATTTGCGCTGTTTTTCCAGAATCTCCGGCTGGCCCTTGATGTCGCTGTCGTAACATTCCTGAATGACAATGCACTTGAGACCCAGGCGGGCGGCCATACTGGCAACCGCGGCGCCATAATTGCCGGATGTCGCGGCGATTACGCCCTCGTAGCCCTTGCGTTTGGCGTCCCAGACTGAAAGGGCCGCGCGGCGCGCCTTGAAGCTGCCCGAGGGGTTGGCGGCTTCATCCTTGACCAGGATGCGTGCCCCGTAGCCCGGCTTGGCAAACCGTCTTGCCAGGGCGGTGATGTTCTTCATGTCCATGAGAGGCGTATTGCCGACTCCCATGTCTTTTTGGATCTGTGCCACCTGGCTGGCAGTGATTCCCACGTCCTCCATCATGGCTTCATAGTCAAAAGCGATACCCTCGCTCTCATAGTCGCTGTAATCGATTCCCAGGGCCTTGCCCATGATCTCATTTTGCCTGGCCATGACGGCTTCGTAAGTCATTTCCTTCATCAGGCATCACCTCCAAACAAAATATCCCGGACCTGCAGGTGGATGACCTGCAACTCAGGGATGTAATCACCGTAATCGTGGCTGGGAGCAAGGTCGCGACTGGTCAGGGTACCCTCCACCGTACGCCCGCTCATGGTTTTTACGCGGACGCGATCGCCTGCCCTTGCATCTTCAAGGAGCCAGCCTTTTGAAAAAGCGATCAGGGGTGTTTTGGCTGTATCTCCGGGAACCTGGGGGGCCCTCTTTCCGGCTGGGAGAACTATCTCCCGGATAACCGCGTAGTCGCCCTCTTTGAACTCTGTTTTTTTGCCGCGATCCACCTGATCCGCGTAATTACCCAGAATAGCCCGCGGAACGGGCAGGTCCAGCATGGACCGCAGGCCTGGTTTGGCCGACAGAACATGAGGAATCATGTTGACCACCATGGCGATGGTTCCGATCCCTCCGGGTGTCTCCGGGACAATGGACAGATTCATGTCGTAGCCGTCTGCGTGGATGGTGACATAGTCGCCTGTGCTGACCCCCTCATCCTCAGGGCAGATCTGCTGGGGATGATCCAGATGGATGAAGACCTGACCATCTGCCGTCCGCCCGTAGCTTTGCTGGCGGATACCGGACAGGTGGCCTTTTTTTGCCTCCCCGTAAGCCGATTTGCGGTCGACATTGGTGATGATGGGCTCCCTGGTCTGTTCGATGCCAGTGAGCTCAACCCCCATGCCGGCGGCAATCATCTCCATGGATTCGGGAAAACCCACGTGACCGGCCAGGCTGTCTTCCGCGATACGGCGCTCGAACTCCTCCACGGAAATCCCGACGCCCTGCTCTTCCATGACCGCCTTGCCGAAAGGCGCCAGGTCATTGATTCTGGCCGCGTCGATGGATTCGACATGTTCACAGGTACCGCTTACCGCCAGGATCAGGTAGTCGAGCACAAAACCCGGGTTGATTCCCGTGCCCAGCACGGCCACCTGACGCTGTCTGGCCAGGGCATCGATCCTGTCCGACATTTCTTTGTTTTGGGCCCAGGGCCAGGCCATCTCTTCCGCGGTGGAAATGATGTGGACTCCCTGCTCCAGGCAGAACATAATCTTGTCATACTGGGCAGCAACGAAAGAATCGGTCGCCAGAATGACGAGGTCGCACAGGTCCTTGCGGACAACCTCGCTGATGTCTTCAGTGATGATGACGGGCGGGCGGTCCCCCCGCTCAATTCCCAGATACGAATAAACTTCCTGACCGATGAGCTGGTCCCACCGGTCACAAACACCGGAGATGACCAATCCCTCCTTGGAGGCGATCATCCTCCCGATGCCGCTGCCCATGGCGCCAAAGCCCCACAGAGCCACTCTGATATCCCGCATACGCTACCCTCCTCCCTCCTGGCACCTGGTGCCTGCTCTCTTAGCTGGACGATATTACATACTTATGTGTGTACCTGTTTTTCCTGCGATCCCGTCACGGGCACGCTCCAGTGAAGTGATCAGAGCGGTGCGGCCTTTGCCGGATCTGGCGAAGGCGACGCTGGCCTCGACCTTGGGCAACATGGACCCTGGCGCGAAATGGCCTTCCCGCATGTATTCTTCCATCTGGGCGACAGTGACCTGGCCCAGCCACTTCTCCTCCGGTTTCCCGTAATTCAGGGCCACCTTTTCAACCGCTGTCAGGATGATCAGGTAATCGGCATCAACGATCTCAGCCAATACTTCCGAAGCGAAGTCCTTGTCAATGACTGCAGCCACGCCCTCCAGATGATCTCCTTCACGGACCACGGGGATGCCCCCGCCCCCCACCGTGATGACCACCTGGCCATCGCGGATCAGGGCATTGACGGTCCGGTCCTCAACGACAGCCACCGGTTTTGGTGAAGCAACCACACGGCGATAGCCGCGTCCGGCATCTTCTTTCATGACAAAACCGGTCTCCCGCGCAATTTTCTCCGCTTCCTCCCTGCTGTAAAAAGAACCGATGGGTTTGGTCGGATTCTGAAAGGCAGGATCGTTTCTGTCCACGACCACCTGGGTTACCACGGTCGCCACCGGCCTGTCCAGGCCGCGTGACAACAGTTCCTCGCGAAGCGCGTTCTGCAGATGATAACCGATGTAGCCCTGACTCATGGCGCCGCATTCAGGGAAGGGCATGGGCGGAACGATTCCGCTGTCAAAGGCCAGGTTGATCATGCCAACCTGCGGCCCGTTGCCGTGGGCCAGAACCAGTTCGTGTCCCTCTGCGATCAAGTCCGCGAGGGGAACGGCTGTCTGGCGGACCAGTTCGCGCTGTTCCTGCGCTGTATTGCCCAGGGCATTGCCACCCAGGGCGACGACGATACGTTTTCTCACAAATAGCCTCCGTGGTCAGGTAGTTGACACTTGCTGTGCCTTTATCAGCGACCGATCGTGGCGACCATGACCGCCTTAATCGAATGCAGACGATTTTCGGCCTGGTCAAAGACACGCGAGTGCTTGCTGCGGAAGACTTCATCCGAACACTCCATGGCGGTCAGGCCGTACTCTTCATGTATTTGTCTTCCGACGGTGGTGTTGAGGTCGTGGAAGGCCGGCAGGCAATGGAGGAAAATGACATCCCCGTTGCCCGTCTTCTCCACCATCTCCATGTTGACCTGGTAATCCCGCAGCTGGGGGATACGCTCCTCAAACATGGCTTCTTCCCCCATGGAGACCCAGACGTCGGTGTATAAAACATCCGCTCCCCGGACGATATCAATCCGGTCCGAACACTCTATGGAACCGCCCGTCTCCCTTGCAACCGCTCTCATTTCCTCAACCAGTCCTTCCTCAGGCCACAGGTCACGGGGTGCGTAAGCGGCAAAATCCATGCCCAGCTTGGAGCAGCCGATCATGAGCGAGTTGCCCATGTTGTTGCGGGCATCGCCGGCGTAAACCAGTTTGACCCGGTTGAGCGGTTTGGGCACGTGTTCACGGATGGTCATCATGTCAGCCAGGATCTGGGTCGGATGATAGAGATCCGTCAGTCCGTTCCAGACCGGCACACCGGCGTGAGCCGCCAGCTCCTCGACCGTCTTCTGGGCGAAACCCCGAAACTCAATGCCGTCATAGAAGCGGCCCAGGACCCTGGCCGTATCCTCGACTGATTCTTTTTTATTCATTTGCGAATCGCCGGATCCCAGAAAAGTAACCCCCGCCCCCTCATCCATGGCGGCCACCTCAAAGGCGCAACGTGTCCTGGTCGAGGTTTTCTCAAAAAGAAGGACCACGTTTTTGCCCTTGAGCAGATCACCGGGAATACCCAGCCTTTTTTTTGTTTTGAGCTCAGAGGCCAGATCGAGAAGCCACCGGATTTCATCGGGTGAAAAGTCCTTAAGAGTGAGAAAATGTCTGCCTTTCAAATTAACCGCCATAAACTGGTCTCCTTTACCTTGATAACCTCTACTAGATTAGCCTATTTAAAGTCAATTTCAAAATTCTTGACATACAAAAACGGGCGTAGTTCCGAAAGAATACGCCCGCTTGCTCAGTCGATATCTTCCCGCCAGAGGGGTTGGGTCATGCAGCGCGGACCCCCGCGCCCGCGGGACAATTCGGAAGAGGCGATTTCGTGGACGATAATGCCTGATTCCCTGAGCAGCCGGTTGGTTACCCGGTTGCGGTCGTAGACCACTACTTCACCGGGCGCGATGGCCAGGGTGTTGGCTCCGTCATTCCATTGCTCACGTTGCGAATCGATGCGGCTCTCTCCGCCGCAGCGAATCAGCTCCACTTCACTCAGGCGGAGGTAGGTTTTGAGAATGGAGGGCAGGTTGTTGCCCAAATTCTTGATCCGCAACTCCTCCCGGGCGTTGACCGTGATGTCGAAAATTTCCAGGGGGCCCTCGATCTCCGGATGGATGGTGAAGACCTCCCGGTCAACCATGGTGAAGACCGTGTCCAGGTGCATGAAGGCCCGGCGCTCGGGAATCAGGAAAACCAGGACGTGCCGGAAGCCGTCACCAGCGGTCAAAACACGCTGAGCCAAGGTCTTGACAGCTGCTGTTTCCGTCCGCTGGGAGATACCGACAGCCAGGACCTCCCTCGATAGGATGAGGATGTCCCCACCCTCCAGCGTGGCGTTTTCATCACGGCTGAAGTAATGCGGAACCCCTTTGAAGAGGGGGTGGTGCTTGATGACACAATCGGGGAGCAGTGACTCGCGATGCCGCGTTTCCGCCCACATGCAATTGACTGAGACGCCCCGGCCGATCACCGACATGGGATCGCGGGTGAAGTAGAGGTTGGGCATGGGGTCAAAAAGAAGCATCTTCTTACGGTCCAACAGATCCAGTGATGTTCCGTTATGCCGGTACTGCTCCCGTCTGAGACCGGCCATGACAAAGGTGACCAGTTTCTGGATATCTTCCATGGAAAGCAAATACTCGTAAAGGTGCGGCAGGGACGGCAAAAAGACGTGTGCCTCACTTAAGAACTCATTGAGAAAAGACTGGCGATGCACCGGGTCGGCCAGCACGTTCGCAAGCAGGTCATTGGAGTAGTAAACCTCGGTGCCCGCTTTTTCCAAAATGGCGACGAACTGATCATGTTCCCTGCCTGCTGACACATGGTCCGGGATATCTTCGAAAAGAAACTCCTTCATGGTCGGCGGTGTCAGGTTATCCAGTTCAGAACCCGGCCGGTGGACAATGACGCGTCTCAGTTTCCCGATCTCGGAATACACATTAACGCCGTTTGGATCAGCCATAATTACCTCCGGTCAATCGTTGCGACTGGAGGGGGATCACGGGTGAAGCACGATTTTGTCAAATTCCCCCTCAGACAAAATCGCCTAACGCTGTTATTATAAACGTGTCATGCGGCTATTGACAACCGTCAAATCTGACGGCGCCGTTCTTCGACCTGTCGCCGGCGTTTCTCGATCGCCTGCTCGACGATCATGTCCTTGACCTTCATCAGCCGCGTCAGGTTGCCGCGTTCGTTTTCATCCATTTTCATGGTGATGGAACGGATGGTCTCCTCCAGTGAGGGGATCATCACATATTCCAGCGAGTTGACCCGGCGCCGGGTCCGCTCGATTTCCGCTGCCATGAGATGAGCCTTGTGTTCCATGGTAGCCATCCTCATCATGAAGGGCAGCGCCTCATGGTAGGAATCGACCGCCTGATCCACTTCACCCGTCACGGACGTCAGGCCGTAGGGGAGCTCAATCTTTCTCGTCTCTTCCTCTGCTTGTCCGGGGAAGAGGATGACCGGGGTCTGGACACTCATGGTATTCTCACGATCCACCGCCACACAAAGCGGAGAACCTGCCGCCATCAGGGCGCCGTCAACGGTCAGTGGCCCGTTGACAGCCCGGGCCAGCATCATCTCCCTGTGTGCCCGCTCGATGATTTTTTCGGTCTGGCGCCTTAAATCATCGACTTCCAGAGCCAGGATCAGGAACTGGCGCATCAATTCATCGCGCTTGTCTTTCAACAATTTATGCCCGCGGCGCGCGATACGCAGCTGCTCTTTTAAGCGGAGCAGCTCCATGCGGTTGGGATTGACGCGCATGATGGCCATCAGTCGTCAACCTCCCCGGTGGTGCTCTCGTAATACTGGTCGATGTACTCCTGGTGAACCCTCTTCAGCTCGTTGGCGGGCAGCATGGACAGCAGCTTCCAGCCGATGGCCAGGGTTTCCTCAATGGTACGGTTGGTATCAAAACCTTGGGAAACATAGGTTTCCTCGAAGGCGACCGAAAAACCGGCGTATATGAGGTCCAGCTCGCTCAAGGCCTCTTCACCGAGAATGATCTGAAGGTCACGGGCATCTTTGCCGCGCGAATAAGCCGCAAAAAGCTGGTTCATGGTATCTGCGTGATCAGCCCGCGTCTTGCCCTGGCCGATTCCCTTGTCTTTCAAACGCGAAAGTGAGGGCAGCACGTCGATCGGCGGCTGGACTCCCCGGCGGTGCAGATCACGCGACAGGATCACCTGCCCCTCCGTGATGTAGCCCGTCAGGTCGGGAATGGGATGGGTCTTGTCGTCGTCGGGCATGGTCAGGATGGGAACGAAGGTGATGGATCCCTTGCGATCCCGGATCCGCCCCGCGCGTTCATAGATACTGGCCAGATCGGTATACAGGTAGCCCGGATAGCCGCGCCGGCCAGGCACTTCCTTCCTGGCAGCCGATACCTCGCGCAGAGCCTCGGCATAATAGGTAATGTCGGTCATCAGGACCAGCACATGCATGTCGAGATCAAAGGCCAGGTATTCTGCGGCCGTCAGTGCCATGCGGGGGGTGGCGATGCGCTCAATGGCCGGGTCATCGGCCAGGTTGATGAACATGACGGCGCGGTCGATGGAGCCGGTGCGCCGGAAGTCATTGATGAAAAAGTCGGCTTCCTCAAAGGTAATGCCCATGGCGGCAAAGACAACCGCAAAATCCTCCTCGCTGTCCAGGACACCTGCCTGCCGGGCGATCTGGGCAGCCAGCTGGGCGTGAGGCAGGCCGGCACCGGAGAAAATGGGCAGTTTCTGCCCCCTGACCAGGGTGTTGAGCCCGTCAATGGCCGAAACACCTGTCTGGATAAATTCATTGGGATAGTCGCGCGCGGCCGGATTGATGGGCGTGCCGTTGATGTCGCGCATGGACTCGGGAATAATATCCAAGCCTCCGTCCTTGGGCTGGCCCATGCCATCAAAAATCCTGCCGAGCAGGTCAGGTGATACGCCAAGCTCAAGGCCGCGGCCCAAAAACCGGACCGTGCTTTTTTCAATATTGAGCCCGATGGAGCTTTCAAACAGTTGAACCAGCGCGTCCGTGCCCTCAATTTCAAGTACCCTGCAGTGGCGGAGCCTGCCGTCTTCGAGCTCAATCTCACCCAGCTCGTCAAACTTGACATTCTCGACGCCGCGAACCAGCATCAAAGGACCCGTCACTTCCTCAATGGTGCGATACTCTCTCGCCATAAGTTTCTACCTTCCTAGCCTGCCAGCTCGGCCATCTCGGCGAGCAGCTGCTCTTTCCTCAGCTCAAACCAGCGGTCAACTTCCTGTTCCGGAACGTATTTGAACCGCGCGATTTCGGCGCGAATGGGGAGCTTCATGAGAGCTGTGAAACCGGCCGCCCGGGCCAGCGCTTTTTGCGCCTCGTAATAAAACAGCATGACCAGCGACAGCATCTTATACTGCTTGTTCATGGAGGTGTAGGTGTCGATTTCATCAAATGAGTTCTGGTGCAGGAAGTCCTCCCGCAGTGACCGCGCCGACTCCAGCTTCAGTCTGTCCGTATCGGACAGGGCGTCCTGACCGATCAGGCGGACGATTTCCTCCAGCTCGGATTCCTCCTGCAGGAGGGTCATGGCGTCCAGCCGGGTCCGGCTGAAATCGGGAGCGATCCTGTCATTGATCCAGCCATCGATTTTGGTCTGATAGAGCGAATAGCTGGTCAGCCAGTTGATCGCAGGGAAGTGCCGCCTGTAGGCCAGGTTGGAATCCAGGCTCCAGAACACCTGGACAATCCGCAAAGTCGACTGGGCAACCGGATCGGACAGGTCACCGCCAGGGGGCGAAACAGCTCCGATGGCCGTCAGCACGCCGACGCGCTCCTCCTCATCCCCGCAATGGCAGCGCACCATGCCTGCGCGTTCATAGAAACTGGCCAGACGCGACCCCAGATAGGCCGGATAGCCTTCCTCCCCCGGCATCTCCTCCAAGCGCCCTGACATCTCCCGCAGGGCTTCTGCCCAGCGCGACGTCGAGTCGGCCATGAGTGAGACGGAATAACCCATGTCACGGAAATATTCCGCGATGGTGATCCCTGTGTAGATGGAGGCCTCACGCGCCGCCACCGGCATGTCGGAGGTGTTGGCGATCAGGATGGTACGCTTCATGAGGGGATAGCCCGACTTGGGGTCTTTCAACTGCGGGAATTCCATGAGAACGTCAGTCATTTCATTGCCGCGCTCGCCACAGCCGATATAGACAACCACATCCGCCTGGGCCCATTTGGCCAGCTGATGCTGGATGACCGTTTTGCCACTTCCAAAAGGCCCCGGCACCGCTGCCGTACCGCCCTGGGCAACAGGGAAGAAGGTGTCAATGGGGCGCTGACCGGTGATCAGGGGTTCAACCGGGGAAATTTTCTCGCGGTAAGGCCGGCCGATACGGACAGGCCAGCGCTGGATCAGCGTGATCTCAACGCGTTCGCCCCGGTCATCTTCGAGCACAGCCACCACATCGGTGACCTTGAAGTTACCCGCCCTGATCTCTTTGAGGACGCCGGACCTGCCGGGAGCCACCATGATGCGATGCTCCATCAGCTCAGTTTCGGGCACCACGCCGATGATATCCCCTCCCGTGACCCGGTCACCTGCTTTTTTGACCGGCTTGAATTCCCATACCCTGTCGCGGTTCAGGGCGGGCGCGAAGGCGCCGCGCGTAATCCGGTCGCCCTCCATGTCAACCAGGACATCGAGCGGACGCTGAATCCCGTCGAAGATCTCTCCGATCAGGCCGGGCCCCAGCTCAACCGACAGGGGCGTTCCACGGGAGACGACACGCTCACCGGGCCCCAGTCCCGCGGTCTCCTCGTAGACCTGGATCGAGGCTTCATCGCCATGCATTTCAATGATTTCGCCGATTAACCGTTTTTCCGATACCTCGACGACATCGAACATGTCCGCATCACGCATGCCTCTGGCAATGACCAGAGGGCCGGATACCTTGACGATTTCGCCCTGACTTCTTCTTTCCATGGAATCTCTCCCTTTATATGCTGCCTGATCATCAAACCTGATCTTCAGTTCTTTGCCGGCGCTGGCCGATCATATCAATCCCTGTTGCCTTGCGGATGGCAGTCCGCAACTCCAGACTCCCCAGCCAGGCCTGGCGCCCGGCTGACGGAATAATGGTCACAACGGGCAGGTAGCGCAAACGCCATGCCGCCAAGCGCGTCCCCATCTTTTCGGCCAGTTCCTCTGTCACGAAGATAAGGGCGTAGGACTCATCCGCCCACTGATTGAGAACCCGCTCCGCATCATGAACATCAGTCACCTGACGGGTAGTCAGGCCAAGCGCGTGAAAACCGGCAATGCTGTCATGTTCACCGATCACTCCGATTTTGTGTTCCATGTCAGTCCCGCTCCTGGAAGTCCCGGCGAAGCACAGCTGCCGCCTGGCGGCTTAAACCATCTGTCAGCGCCGCCATGACAATACGAATATTCTTAAACTCACACTCCCGGGCCATGATGTATGCCAGGACCCTGGGTGATCCCGAAAGTGTCCGGAAACCTGCTTCCAAATAACCGCTGAGGAGCTTGTCACGATCCAGGGAAAAGGCAGAGGCGCCGCCTTGCCCATAGGTGACAAAGTGGCTGGACAGGGCCCGGTAAGGTGTCTCGCATAAATCGTCCATGATCTCCTGGTCGTCCGCGCCAAAGAAAGAGAGCCAGGTCTTCCGCCGGACAAGTCCATCGGGCAGCAAGCTGTCTTCGTAGGCCTGCAGCTCCATTGACCTCACCCTCGTCCGGTGGACCGTCTCGAGGTTGGCCAGATCCCTGACCCGGTCAAAGTAGCCGGCCAGCCAGGCGTCATCCAGGCTATCCACTATTTTGGCCATCAGGGCATGAATATCCCGATCGACCGACCGGTCCAGTGACGCGGGGCTGTGGTCAGACAGGTAAACCTCTTTCGCTCTTGAAATAATGGCTTGTGCCCATGCAGGAAGAGCGGTCTCTTTTTCACCACGGACGACCGCCCGCCACAGGACATCCGGCGGGATCAGGGCCGGTCTCAATAACCAGGATTTAAACTCCTCCTCAGCCGGCGGCTCTGC
>CAZGCS010000015.1:0-3011 GCA_964524395.1 uncultured Mageeibacillus sp. | reverse complement strand
GGCCGAGCAGGTCCTTTTCCAGGCACCACACCCTTCCCGAGGCATGGCCCCAGGATCCTGCCTTGTTTTTACGAACGCCGGGCAAAGGGATGTCAGTCTGCTTGCGCTTTTCAGCCATCCAGGCTTTCCCCTTCCCCGTCCGGTCCGAAAAAGTCCAGGGCCACCCTTGTCAGTTCAGGACGAAAATCGCGCACAATGACGTCGTAGGTCAGGTTGTCGCGAATACGGCCGTGCGTGACCATGACCCCTCCCGCAAAGTCACCGGCCTGCCCGTCAAGAGTGAACCGGCCGCCAGGCAATGCCTCCAACAGGTCTTGCCCGATCTCAGCCCGGTCGGCGGCCGACAAGGTGACCACGCCTTCTTCCAGACCCAGGGCGCGGATCCAGGCAGCGTACAGCCTGACGCGTTCCGGCGCCTCTTTCTCCTGCAGAAGCTCAATGGCCCGCTGGATGATCAGGTCAGCCCTGGCTTGTTTTCGCTCCAGGGCTTGCTTGCGCACCAGCGAGTCCGCCACGCTCTCGGCTCTTTTGACAATCAATTCCGCGTCGTGCTGTGCCCGCTCCCGGGCCTGGTCAAGAATCTTCCCGCTTTCTTTTTCGGCATTGGAAAGCTCCTGGTCAACCAGGGTCTGGGTCTCAGCAAGCAAGGCTTCTACTTCAGCTTCTGCTTCCGCCAAAATGTGGCGCTTGATTCGATCGATTCCTTCCACCTTCCGGCGCTCCCTCTCTTAGTACCCCGCCAGGGCGGGATCAAACCGCAATGCTCAGTACACCGAGTATGGTCGCAAGAAGAGCGAGAATGGCATAAGTTTCGACCATGACGGCCAGGACGATGGCATTGCCGCTCGTATGACCGTGCTTGGTAACCAGCGCCATGCCGCCCTCAGCTACATTGCCTTGATGGAAAGCGGACAGGAGGCCGATAAAAGCAACGGGAAGCGAGGCCAACAGAAAGAGCAGGCCCTGCTGAGGTGTAATCGCGGTGCTGCCGCCCAGCATGCCCGAGTGATTCATGATCATGAACCAGCCAAGCAGGCCGTAAATGCCTTGCGTACCGGGCAAAGCCTGCAGAATCAGAAGCTTGCCGAACAGGGTGGGGTCTTCCGCCATAATTCCTGACGCGACCTGTCCCAGCTTACCGACAACTTTTGCCGAACCGTAACCGGGCAGGATGACCGCCAGGGCGGCTGCCAGATAGACCAAAAGCGGACCGATGATGGATACCATAACTTTCCTCCAAAGACCAACCGCTGCAGGTTGGCCAGCTGATGCCCGCCGCTTTCGCCCGGGCTATTTCAAGAAGCGTTGACCGCTTCTTCCTTCACTTGCTGCCGGTTCACCTTTTTGTCCTCAATCCTGACGTAGGTCGTCGCACGCCGCAGAGGGTTCCAGAAAGATCCGCCGCCGACAAAGAACTTGCCGAACATCTCCACGTACTGCAAACGGCAGGTGTGGACGAAGGCCGACAGGGCGGAAAGGGCCAGGTTCAAGGTGTGGCCGAACAGGGCGATGACCGTGAAAACAATGTAGCCGAAAACCGACTTCCCGCCCAGCATGCCAAGCATATTGACAACCGTGGCAATGACGCTGGTTGCCAGAACCAGGGCCAGCACACGCGCGTAGGACAGGATATCACTCAGGTAGGAGGTGATTCCGTACAGGGCACCGAGCCCCTTGATCAGACGTTTGAAGGGGTTTTTGATCCCGTGACCGGCAAAGAGAAGCCCGAAAGCCGCTCCCGCCAGGGCCACCCACTGCCCCACGCTTTTGAGCAGAGCCACGGTCCCGGCCTTGTCGGATAAAGCGCCCGCACCCAGCAGCAGGCCCAGACCCGGAATGATCAGATACCAGGTCACCGAGTCAGCCAGGCCGCCGATCAGGTTGCCTTTCATCTTTTCATTGCGGATATGGATACCCAGACCAAAAAAGAGATGAATGACACCAAAAATCATGCTGAAAAGCAATAACTGAACGGGTGAATCCATGGGATTGAACCAGAGGGCGGGAAAAACCACCTTTCCCTCAGTCAAGGCTGTAATCATGTCGCCGAAAAATCCACCGAATATAAAGCCCCAGATCACGGAGGAAATCCCGGAAATAAAGAGCATCATACTCATCTGGCGTGTTCCGCCTTCCGCCTTCTTTTTGAAGAGCAGCCAGGCGGTACCGGCCATCAGCATGGCCCCGTAACCGACATCGCTCAGCATCATGCCAAAGAGAATCATGTAGAAAGGTGCCATGACCGGCATGGGGTCCGTCTCCTGGCTGTTGGGCGCGCCATACATCTCAAGTACAATCTCAAAGGCGCGCACGAAAGGATTATTCTTCAGTTTGACAGGAGGATCCTCACCTTCCCCGGCCGGCCGGTGCGACCAGGCCAGGTCGAACTGCCCCGCCAGATCGCGCCCGATTTTCTCCGCCTGGTCGGAAGGAACCCACACCCGCAAAAAAAAGGTGTAGGTCCCCGCTTGCGTCATCTCACCGGCTCCCGCGCGGTCGTAACGCACAAGCAGGTAGTCGTGCAGGGTCATCAGGCGGCCACATCGGTCCGCCATTTCTTCCAGGCTGCTTTCCAGATCCCTGATCTCTTCCTCCAGGGCCTTAATCCCCGTTCTGAGAGAAGAGACAGTTTCCTGAGCAGTACCTGTGAAGGGCAGCCTGGGGATCTCGTGAAAAGCACACGAAGCCAGGCGGGCCCGCACACGCGGTAACTGTTCGTTGACCGTCACAATGGCGATCTTGGCAGGAAACACACCCGCCTCCTCAAGACTATGGACTGAGGCAAGGGGGAAATCCCGCAATAAATCGGCCTGAAAAGAGTCCAGGGAAGCCGCGTCCATGAAAATGCCGAAAAGAACCGAGGTCCGCTGGCTGGCCTGTTCCGTCAGATCGAGAGGGATGCCGCACCAGGGCAATAACTGTGCGATTTGCTGCTCCAGTGAAGTGATCCGGTGTTGGATGGATTCCTCCCGGGCGGCCAGGGACTCGTATTGATCGACCAGTTCACCAAG
>CAZGCS010000014.1:17831-23093 GCA_964524395.1 uncultured Mageeibacillus sp. | reverse complement strand
TCTCCCATCCTGTTTGATGCGGGCCAGTGGATTCGGGAAATCCGCTGGCTGTCGGACCTTATCCCCGTGACTCATTATTTGAGGGCTGTTACAGGAGGCCGGAGGGAATTGCAACATTTTATCGTGTATACATGCCTGCTTGTACTTCTGGCATCGGCAGCCGGATACGCGAAAGCCAAATTATCCGGAATCTCCTTTTTAAGGCAAGGCGCATAAGCTATCAAGCTGTGGGATGAATGGCCGGCTGCGCGATGAATTTTCCGTCGTGGAGCCGGATCGATGAAAACCGGGTTCTTAAAGGCCGGCCAGGTGCTCCACCAGGCCGCCAATCAAGCCAATTCCCGCGCCCAGCATGATCAGCTTGAAGAGATCGATCTTCTTGAAATGAAGGACAAAAACAAGAAGGAAGGCGACAGTGGCGACCCAATCGATTGCCATGGGCGCTGTCGTGATAAATAAAGAGGAAAGCAGCATGGAAATGGATGCCACGCCGATCAGGCCTGTCACTCCCGGCCGCAGTCCTTTGAGGGCGCGGTTGATCCAGGTAATGCGGCCGCCATGAAAAAGGAACCAGCCCAAAAAAAGTAAAAATACGGTCTGTGGCAGTACGGCCGCGATGGAAGCGACGACGGCGCCGGGGATACCGGCCACCCGGCTTCCTACGAAAGTGGCGGCATTCAGGGCGATCGGTCCCGGTGTCACCTGTGAAAGGGCGATGACGTCCGTCATCTCATTTAAAGTGAGCCAGCGGTACTGGTTGACGACGACATTTTCAATGAGCGGGAGGGCCGCGTAACCTCCTCCGAAAGCAAGGGCGCCGACTTGCAGAAAAGCGATGAAGAGCTGCCAGAAGATCATGGGATCTGGTCCTCCGGGATGAAAGTGAAGGCGAGGATACCGGTGATCCCGAGTATCAGGATGATCAGCCCCGTATGAACGGAGGTGAGCAGACCGGTCAAAAAGGCGGCGGCCATCAGTGTGGCAGAGAAAATCCTGTGCTGGCAAAGGCAGGGCCTGGCCATCTGGTAGACCGCGTGGAGCATGACTGCGGATATGGCTCCGCTCATGCCGCGCAGCGCCGCGCCCACCCAGAAATTGGAGGCGAAGGCCTCATACATATAGAACAGTACCGAGATGATGATCAAGGGTGGAAGAATGGCGGCGGTAACGCCCAAAATAGCGCCGGTCCGGCCCTTAAGCTTGTAGCCTGTCAAAAGGGCGGTGCTTACGGCGATGGGTCCGGGGGCCGATTGGGCAAGGGCGATCAGGTCATACATCTCCTCGTCGTCGAGCAGGTCCCTTTTACAGACAAATTCTTCCCGGATTACAGGGACAATGGTGTAGCCACCGCCGAAGGTGATGCTGCTGATCTTGAAAATCGCAAGGAAGAACTGCCACAAAGTCATGCCGCTATTCTAGCACTCCGGCCCGGGACAAATCTTGTATACTGATTAAAAGAGATTCGCTCACAGCCATTCAGGCGGGGGGCGGAAGGCCAGTAATGAAGCTTCATACAGACAGGAGGTTTGATCATGACTAACCGACCGATGGTCGTCCGCGGCGATTTTATCTTTACCCCTGAACCGGGTGAGGTCGTCGTTCATGAAGACGCCTACATGAGTATTGATAAGGGGCGCGTAGATGTCATTACCGACACTTGTCCGCAGATCGGTCCTGATGTGGACTACGTCGATTACGCGGGGAAACTGATTATTCCAGGTTTTTCGGATGTCCATCTCCACGCCGTCCAGTACGTTACCCGGGGGCTTGGTTACGACAAGGAGCTGCTTCCCTGGTTGGATGATTATACCTTCCCCGAAGAATCACTGTTCAAAAATCATGATTACTGCCAGACGGTCTTTCGCGACCTTGTCAGGGATCTCTGGTCAGCGGGAACACTTCACTGCGCCATCTATTCCAGCCTCCATACCGACGCCGCTCTTTCGCTGATGGCATTATTCGCCAAGTCGGGTCTTTCCGCCTATGTCGGCAAAGTCAACATGGATCGCAACAGTGTCGAGGCGCTCACGGAGACAACCGAGGAGTCGATCCGCGAGACCATGCGCTACCTGCAAGCGTCCAGGCAATATGCGGACTACGATGTCCGCCCCATCCTGACTCCCCGTTTTGCGCCATCCTGTTCGGATGAGTTGCTGCATTGGCTGGGTGAGCAGGCGGAAGAACACGGCCTGCCTGTGCAATCGCATGTAAATGAGAATCTGGGCGAGGTTGCCTGGGTAAAGGAATTGTTTCCCCGGTCGCGGGATTATCTGTCCGTCTACCAGGACTTCAAGCTTCTGCCGCCGGGCAGAGCCATCATGGCGCACTGCATCCACAACACCGAAGCAGAGATGAAAATGTTCGCTGACAAGGATGTTCTGATTGCTCACTGTCCCGACTCCAACGGAAATCTTGCCTCGGGGATTATGCCGGCTGGCCAGATGGTCGATTCCGGATTGCGCGTTGGCCTGGGTTCCGATATCGGGGGCGGCAACCGCCTCTTCATGGGCCATGCCGTCGAATCCGCCATGAGGTCGTCGCGGCTCTTGTGGGCTCTGTCCGACCATGCCTGCCGAACCCTGACTTTTGCGGAAGCTTTCCATATGGCGACAGCAGGAGGCGGCTCCTTCTTCGGCCGGACAGGTGCTTTCCTGCCGGGCTATTCCTTTGATGCCCTGGTCATCGACGACACAAAAGTCAAAAAATACCGGCCACTCAGTATTTTCGAGCGGCTGCAGAAATTTATCTTCACCGGTGATGACCGGAACATTACAGCCCGTTATCGCGGGGGCCGGGTTCTTGCAGAACCGGTGTTTGATTAATCAAAAACAAGCGCAGTCAGCCAAGGTCTGGCTGCACGGGGAAAGTTGGTAACGAGCATGAAACTGATTTGTGTTTCAAGTGAACGTGAAATGAGCCTGGAGGCTTCACGCCTGATTGCAGCGATTGTCAGGGCCAGGCCTGACGCGGTGCTGGGTCTGGCGACCGGTTCGACGCCTGTAGGCACCTATAATGAGCTTGCGCGGATGTGTCATGAGGAGAATCTGGATTTTTCACGCGTTCGCACAGTCAACCTGGATGAATACATCGGCCTGGACGGCAGCCACCCGCAAAGCTACCGATTTTTCATGATGGAATATCTGTTTTCCCGCATCAATATCTCTCCCGCCAACACCTTTGTCCCCAATGGCTTGGCCCAAGACCTTGAGCGGGAATGCCGCGATTTTGACGAACTGCTGGAAGGACTGGGCTTGGCCGATTTACAGCTGATCGGCATCGGACCAAACGGGCATATTGGTTTCAACGAGCCGGCCGACTATTTTACGCCGCAGTTCCACTGCACTGCCTTGACCGAAGAGACCATTAATGCGAATTGCCGGTTCTTTGACAGTCGTGACGAGGTCCCCAGGCACGCGATTACCATGGGGATGCGGGGTATTATGAGTGCCAGACGACTCCTTTTCCTCGCAAACGGCAAGAAGAAAGCCAGGGCTGTCGCTGAAGCCTGTTTCGGTCCGGTAACCCCGCGTGTGCCCGGGTCGATCATCCAGCTCCACCCTGACGTGACAGTGATCGCCGATCGGGAAGCCCTGTCGGAAACCAGCTTGTTTGAGGAAGTTGAGTGACAGATGCCGGCGGCACGGGAAAAGTGAGGTGACCCATGAGTCTTCGAATACTTGTTGTAGATGACGAACCGAACATCGTCAATATCCTGCGTTCAAATCTCGAAAGGGAAGGCTACAAGGTATTGGCGGCCTACGACGGGGAAGAGGCGCTCAGGGTCGCTGCGACCCGGGATCCTGATCTGATTCTCCTCGATTGTATGCTGCCGGGAGTTGATGGCTTTGATGTCTGTAAAACCATTCGCCGGGACTCAACGGTTCCCATCATCATGCTGACGGCAAAGAGTGAGGAAATTGATAAAATCCTGGGTCTTGAGCTGGGTGCCGATGATTACATTACCAAACCCTTCAGTGTCCGGGAGGTGCTGGCCAGGGTCAAGGCACAGCTGCGGCGCGTCAACTTGCAGGAAGACCGGGGAGAACAGACTTCGGCGATCCGGATCGGCGGGATCGTGATCGACCAGAACGCCTATCAGGTGACAGTTGACGGTGAACCCGTCGAACTGACACTCCGCGAATATGAGCTGGTGCGCTTCCTTGCCAGTCATGCCGGCCAGGTATTCACCCGGGAGGAGCTTTTGGAGAATGTCTGGGATTATGAGTACTATGGCGATGTCCGCACCGTTGATGTAACCGTCAGACGGGCCAGGGAGAAAATTGAACCTGATCCGGAAAAATTCCGCTACCTTCTGACAAAGCGGGGCGTGGGTTATTATTTCTGCCGCGATCTCGGAGAAACAGGAACCGATTAGACCTCAATGACACCTTTTCAGCTCGTATTGTTGTCTTCTGCCTTGACGGCAATCCTCATCATCCCTGCCATGTTGTGGAACAGCAGGCGGGAGCAGCGGCGCAAAGGTCAGGACATGATGCGGACCGTGCACCGGATCGCCAATGAGCGGACCGAATCCCAGGCGATTCTCGCCTCACTCGATGTTGGCATTGTTGCCTATGGGAGCGACAACCGCCTCATCGCCTCCAATCCGGTGGCTTCGGAGTGGCTGACCATTCTCCCCGATACCCTCTCCGGTTTTCTTGACCGCTACGGGACGGAGAATGGCATGCGCGCTGCTCATTATCTGGGCAGTGAGATCATCACGGGGGAAATCAGGCTGAATGACCGTTTTCTGCGGCTGGTATGCCAGCATCACCCTGTGCGCGGCAGCAGAGCTCCCTTTGGCGGGCATGTGGTGACGGTGCAGGATTTTACCGATATCATGCGGCAGGAAGAGCGGAGAAAAACCTTTGTCGCCAATGTTTCACATGAGTTGAAGACCCCCTTGACGACCATTAAGTCCTACTCCGAAACCCTGCTCGACTGGGGCCTCAATGAAAGAGGCAGCGAGGAAATCAGGGCGGATATTGCGCGTATCTACGACGATTCCGTCCGGATGGAACGTTTGATTGCGGACCTTCTGCTGCTGTCCAGTCTGGACAGCAGCGGCATGCCCATACAAGCGTCAGTGTTCGATCTGACCGAATGTGTACGGCAGATCAGCGACCGGCTGAAAGATCAGGCGACTGCCCGTAAGGTGAACATGGAGTTTTATTCCATGACACGTGAACCGGCTGTTTTCGCGGACAAGAACTCCATTGAACGGATTCTGTCCAACCTGATCATCAATGCCATCCGCTATTC
>CAZGCS010000014.1:14124-17731 GCA_964524395.1 uncultured Mageeibacillus sp. | reverse complement strand
TTGGCCGAAGGCAGCCAGTTTACCCTCTATCTGCCCAAGGCATCGCATCTCCTGCGGCTGGCCCTGGTTGACCTGCAACGCAAGGAGTTGCCTGTCGACGCAATCACCAAAGAGGCCGCCTCGGTGATCCGGTCCTGGGCAGGTGAATCAGGCGCGGAGGATGGAGTGGTCGATGTCCGCTCTCTTCTTGAAATAATCGACAAAAAAGTTAACAATGGTATCGATATCACTCCTTTAAATTGAAAAGAGGTTCACTTGCGCAGTTACTTGATTAAAGGTGGAAAACCCCTGAATGGGCGGGTTAAAATCGGAGGATCGAAGAATGCTTCCCTGGCGGTTCTGGCCGCTGCCATGGCCGTCGACGGGCCCTGTGTCATCGACAATCTTCCGGCCATCAGCGATATTGACACCTTGTTGCAGATTTTTACGGATATCGGCGCCACCGTCGAGCGGCTCGGTCCCGGCAAGGTCCGCCTTGACGCGCGAACCATCAATACACACGAGGTCTTACACGACCGGGTTACCAGGTTGAGGGGCTCCTATTACCTGCTTGGCACCCTGCTCGGCCGCTTTGGCAAGGTAGCCCTTCGCATGCCGGGTGGTTGTGATTTTGGTGTCCGCCCGATTGACCTGCACCTCAAGGGTTTCCAGTCGCTGGGGGCAAAAACCAATGTCGGTCACGGGATCGTTTCTTGTGAAGCGACGGAACTGACCGGCGGAGGCATCTTCCTGGATACAGTCAGTGTCGGGGCGACGGTGAATATCATGCTCGCCGCTGTCAAGGCCAAGGGTAAGACGGTGATCGACAATGCTGCCCGTGAACCACACATCGTTGATGTTGCCAACTTTCTCAATGCCATGGGCGCTGATGTGCGCGGGGCGGGAACCGACGTGATTAGAATCAACGGCCGGCCGACCCTGCCTGCCAATCAGGAGTACACGGTGATTCCGGATCAGATCGAAGCCGGCACCTACATGATTCTGGCGCCGCTTACCGGTGGCGACATTACTGTTGAAGGCGTGATCCCCAAGCACTTGGAGCCGCTGACAGCCAAACTTGCAGAGATGGGAGTTACGGTTGAAGAGGGGGAGGATTCGATCCGCTGTTATGTCAAAAAAGGTGATACCCTGAAAGCCGCCAGCTTCAAGACCATGCCCTACCCCGGTTTCCCGACCGACATGCAGCCCCAGGCCACGGTTCTTCTGTGTGTGGCGGAGGGGACGGGCCGCATGATTGAAAATGTTTGGGAAAACCGTTTTCAGTATATTGACGCCCTGCGCATGATGGGCGCCAATATCATCACTTCCGGAAGACTGGCCGTAATTCAGGGCAACGCAAGCTTGACGGGAGCGCAGGTGGAGGCGCGCGACTTGCGTGCCGGCGCTGCCCTGGTGATGGCGGGACTTGCCGCGCAGGGAACAACCGAGGTGCGGGACATCGACCGCATTGAGCGGGGCTATGAGTTCTTTGTGGAAAAGCTGACCGGGCTGGGCGCAACGATCGACCGCCACGAAACTTGACTTCTATGCATCAATATTCTGTATCACTTCGGTCGGGCTCAAGCGGCAACTCGACCTTTATCCGCGCGGGGTCAGCCGGAATCGCGGTCGACTGCGGTCTGAACGGCCGCCAGTTTGCTAAGGCACTCCAGGCGGCGGGTGAATCGCCGTCTGCCCTTGACGCTCTTTTGCTGACCCACGAACATACCGACCATTGTTCAGGGATAGGGGTTGTCATGCGCCGTCACCGGATCCCGCTTTATGTGACAGAGAAAACCTACCAGGCCGTTAAGAGGGAGCTGGGTCCGGTGGATGATTCCCTGATTCATCTCATTGAACCCGGCCAGGCCTTTGCCATCAAAGATACCCTTGTGACGCCCTTTTCCACACCGCACGACGCCGTGGACTCCGTCGGATTCCGCATTGAGACTTCTTATGGGGATATCGGGATCGCCACGGATCTGGGCCATTTTTCAGCGACGGTCCGTGAGGCTCTGACCGGCTGCCGGATCATCCATCTCGAAGCCAACTACGATCCACAGATGCTGGAAACGGGCTCCTATCCGCGCTTTTTGAAAAGGAGGATCGCCGGCCCCTCCGGGCATCTGTCCAATGAGGAGGCTGCCCTGGCCGCTTCCTGGCTGGTCCGACACGGAACCCGGGTCCTGGTTCTGTCTCACCTGTCGCAGGAAAACAACCTGCCGGAGCTTGCCTTGCGCACCATTACCGATTATCTGGCCCATGAGGGGGTGAAGGCGGATCGCGATGTCGCCATCCATGTCTCACCGCGTTACAGCTGTTCCCACCCTTTCTTCTGCCATGATCCCTTTGCTTGTGGCGTTCCCTTTTACGTGAAATCTGCTGCGGGTGAACAGCTTTCCCTGTTCACAGAGGAGCGGGCCGCCGGTGAAGAAGGAGCTTGCTGATGGCTGGGGACCGCTGGCTCATTGTGGGTCTTGGCAACCCCGGCAAGGCCTATGAGGGAACCTGGCACAATGCGGGGCGCATGGCGGTCGAATCGCTGGCCATGCTGCACGGCATCAAGATCAAAAGAAGACGCTTTCGCGGCCTGACTGGTGAGGGAATGATTCATGGCAGCCCGGTCAGACTGCTCCTGCCCAATACCTTCATGAATCTGTCGGGTGACAGCCTCATCCGGGCCATGGCTTACGAACGGATCACCCCTGACCGCCTTATTGTCATCTACGATGACTTTGATCTTCCGCTCGGACGGATCCGTATCCGGGATCAAGGCAGTGCCGGCAGTCACAAAGGAATGAAGTCGGTTCTCTCCTGTCTGAAAGACAATTCCTTTGTCCGCATCCGTATCGGGATCGGTCCTGTCCCGGGTCCGGATATTATTGAGTTTGTCCTCTCCCGGATACCTGCCTCATCCAGGCCCGGTCTGGACGCGGCGATTCAGGATGCAGGCGACGCGGTCGAATTGATTATCCAGGGTCAGCAGCAAAAAGCCCAGGAGCAGTACAACAAAAAGGGATCATGACAGCTCAACAGACCATGGGGGAGAGCAATCACGGGAGGATATGGTCGGAGGCTTCCCGTCTTTTGTTGCGCTCCGAACCGGGAAAAAAACTTGGCCGCGTCATAAGAGAGGGCAGGCCGGCCAACCTGTCGGGTCTGCCGGATCCTGCCAAGTCTTTTTTGATTGCCTCTCTGCTTGAGGAAGAAGCCAGGCGCGCACTGGTCCTGGTTCCCGACCAGGCCAGGGCCCGGACCATGAGCGAGGAACTGGCCGCTTTTCTTGAACAGGATCAAATATTGACCTTTCATGGCCGCGAATTATTGCTTTACGACGCGCGGGCAGTAAGCCGTGAAGTGGAGCTGGAACGGGCTTCCATTCTGGTCCGTGTGGCGACGGGGGATTACAAGGTCCTGATCGTTCCGGCCGACGCGGCTTTGCAGCGGTTGAGATCGCCGGGGATCTTTTTGTCTTTTGCCATCACGCTCTCGCAGGGGCAGCGTCTTGACCCGGAAAAACTGGAGAAAGATCTGGTTCGGGCAGGCTATGAACGCGTGTCACAGGTCGAGAGCCCGGGTCAGTTCGCCAGGCGGGGAGACATCATGGATATCCAGGTGCCGGCGCCTG
>CAZGCS010000014.1:0-14024 GCA_964524395.1 uncultured Mageeibacillus sp. | reverse complement strand
CCGGGTCAGTTCGCCAGGCGGGGAGACATCATGGATATCCAGGTGCCGGCGCCTGCGCAACTGCCTCCGCAGGCCGTCCGCGTCTCTTTTTTCGATGTTGAAATTGATGCCCTGAAGTTGCTTGACCCCGGAACTCAGCGATCAAGGCAAGTCATTCGCTCTTTTACTGTACCACCGGCCCGCGAGTTTCCCCTGCTGGAGGCGGAATGGGAGGAAACGGCAGAGCGTGCGGTCAAGGTTATTGAGGAGCAGCTTGTGTCAGCCCGCAGAGGAGGCCTTCGATCCCAATCCGTGGATCGCCTGCAAGTGTCAGGAGAGGCTGACATCGGCCGTTTTCGGGAGCGTATCTTCTTTCCGGCGCTTGACCGCTGGATCCCGGTGATTGAACCTGAAGTTTATACAGTGCTGGATTACGTGAAGGAGGGGGGAATACTTCGCTTCCTCGATGAACCGCTGGCTTTTTCCAGAAGGATGGATGCGGCGCACGCGGGATTTGCCACGCGGGTTACAGGTTTCATGGAGCGTGGTGAAAGCTTTGAGATCTCAATCGAATGCCAGATCGAGCCCTCCCGTGTTCTCCGTGCAGTCGACTCCGGCTCTCCTTTCCTGGCCCTTGTCGACCTGCCCATGTCCGGAAACGGATTGCCGGGTGCCGAGGAGATTGCCTGGCGGGCGCGGCCGTCTGACAGCTACCGCAGGAATCCCGAAAAGCTGGCTGCTCAGTTGGGCGAACTTGCCGGAGCCAAAGGTGCAGCCTTGCTCTACACCGGTTCGGATGATCGTGCCGGCCAGCTTTCCCTGTTTCTGGCGGAACGCGACCTCCTGTCGGCGGTTGTGTTGCCCGGCCACCTGCCACGGGGCTTTATCTTCCCCCAAGCTTCCATCCTCGTTGCGGGCAACCAGGATTTGTTCGGCCTTACCCGAAGAAAGCGGGGGGCCAGACGCAGATCGCGGCGGGAGATTTTTTTCAAGGATTTGACCCCGGGCTCTTTCGTCGTCCATGAGGACTATGGAGTGGGCCAATATCTGGGAACGGAAACAATCAGGACCAGTGATGGAGAGCGGGATTATCTGACGGTCACTTATCGCGATGGCGTACTGCATCTGCCCGTTGACCGGATCGAACTTCTGGCGCCTTACGTCCACACCGGTGATGCCAGGCCCCGCTTGTCCAAGCTGGGTGGTACTGAATGGCAGCGCCAAAAAGAACGGGCCCGCGCCTCCATTCGCAGACTTGTGACGGACATCACCGCTCTGTATGCCGCCCGCCAATCAATCAAAGGACATGTTTACGCAGCGGATACACCGTGGCAACGCGAATTTGAAGCCTCCTTTCCCTATGAAGAAACAGAGGATCAGCTGCGCGTAATCGCCGAGATCAAGCAGGATATGGAAAGTGACAAGGTCATGGACCGTCTTGTGTGCGGGGATGTAGGTTTTGGAAAAACAGAGGTCTGTTTCCGGGCCCTCTTTAAGTGTGTCATGGAGGGCAAACAAGCGGCTCTGCTCGCCCCGACGACCGTTCTTGTCAGCCAGCATTACCATAACCTGCTCGAAAGACTGGAGGGTTTCCCTGTCAAAGTCAGGCAGCTGTCACGCTTTGTCTCGCACGGGGAGACAAAAGAAACTGTCCGGGGCCTGGCCAGGGGGGAGATCGATATTGTGATCGGTACGCACCGTCTCCTTTCCAAGGACGTCGCCTTTCACGACCTGGGCCTTCTGGCCGTCGACGAGGAACAGCGCTTCGGTGTGGATCACAAGGAAATGATCAAGGCCCTGTCACCTTCAATTGAGGTTCTGTCCCTTTCCGCGACCCCTATTCCACGAACCCTCCATCTGTCGTTGTCGGGCATCCGGGATATTTCTCTGCTGGAAGAAGGACCTGAGGACAGGCTGCCCGTCCATACCAGCGTCATTGAATATTCAGAGGATCTGATCATGGATGCCATCTCACGCGAACACGCGCGCCATGGCCAGGTCTTCTATCTTTACAACAACACCCGCCGTATCGACGGCCGGGCGGCTGAGCTGGAAGAAAAACTGCCCGGCATCCGCTTTGGCGTCGCCCACGGCCAGATGCCGGAGCGGCAGCTGGAGGAAGTAATTGCGCAGTTTATCCGGGGGGAATTTGATGTGCTTGTCTGTACGACTATTATCGAGTCGGGCATTGACATGCCTCATGTCAACACCCTGATTGTCGAGGATGCCGACCGTTTCGGCCTGGCCCAGCTCTATCAGCTGCGGGGGCGGGTCGGCAGGTCGGAACGTCAGGCCTATGCCTTGATCACTTACCGGCCCGACCGCGTCATCGGAGAGGCCGCGCAAAAAAGGCTGGCCGCCATTCGTGACTTCACTGAACTCGGGTCAGGCTTCCAGATCGCCTTGCGCGACCTGGAAGTTCGAGGTGCGGGCAGTCTTCTGGGCGCCGAACAAAGCGGCCACCTGGAGGCCATCGGCTATGATTTGTACACCAAGATGCTGGAAGAGGAAGTCATCCAGCAAAAAGGTGCCCCCCTCCCTGAGAGAAAACCAGGAACGGTGGTCGATTTGCCGACCGACGCCGTTCTGCCCCTGTCTTATATCCGCGAGAGCGGGGAAAGACTGGATATTTATCGGCGAATTGCTTCCATACGAACGATTGGCGATTACAGGGACGTCATGGATGAGTTGCTTGACCGTTATGGCGACCTGCCGCAGGAAGCCATCGCGCTTCTTGACATCTCCTACATCCGCGCTTTTGGTGACCGGGCAGGCTTCTCCCGGATCCGGGCAGACGGACAGGATGTGGAGCTTCTCCTGGCTGAGGATGCATCGGTTTCCATGGATCTGATCGCCGGTCTTCTGGCCTCTGGTGACCGCGAATACCCCTTGGTCTTCAAGGCGGGCTACCGGCCGCTGATTCTGGTGACCGGTGCAGCCCGCAAGCCGCGAAACACAACGGTCATCCTGCGGGATCTCTTTTCGTGGACTGAAGAAAATTCTTGAACTTTACCCTTGTCTGTACTAGAATAACGAAGCACGTCCCAGTGGCCTAATGGATAAGGCAGTAGCCTCCGGAGCTGCGGATGCGGGTTCAATTCCTGCCTGGGACGCCAGACTGAAACCCCGGTAACAAAAACCGGGGTTTTTTAATCCGGGACTTTTGACACAGCTTTAAATTTTATCTCCCGCTAGAATGTCGGCAGGGTGTAAGCTCAGTTACGAGTTTTAGCAAGGAGGCAAAACCATGAAAATATTAATTGTGACAGGCAGCATCAGCCAACAATCAAACAATAAGCGGATTGCCCGCTGGTTTGACCGCAACTATGGCGAGGCCGTCGAACTCACGCATTTCCCGCTTGAGACCATCCCCATGTACAACATGGATATTGAGAACGACCCGCCCGCGGAAATTCTTGAAATGCGCCGGCTATTTGAAGAGACCGACGGGGTCATCATGATCACGCCGGAATACAATCACTCGGTACCAGGTGTTCTGAAGAACATGCTGGACTGGGCGTCACGCGGCAAAAGCGCCATCAAGGACAAGCTGGTTTTTATGCTGGGAGGGAGCACAGGGCGGTTCGGGACCATCCGGGCTCAGATGCATTTGACCCAGATCCTGGCCGCGCCGGGTGTCGAGGCAGTTCTCTTTCCGAGACAGCTTCAGATCGGCCGGGTCCATGAGAAGTTCTCACCCGAGGGCGAGGGCCTGGACCCGACAACGGAGAAATATCTGAAAAGAGCCATGGACGAGTTTGTTGCCGCCCTGTCCTAACCGTTTCCCCGGTTGCCGTGATAAGATAGAGAGCGAAAATTCGCTTGTTTTATGGAGGCAACAGATTGGAAAACAAATTGCAGCTTTATGGCTTTAACAACCTGACCAAGTCACTGAGTTTCAATATTTATGACGTGTCGTACGCACGCACGGACCGGGAAAAAGCCGAATATATCGAATACATTGACGAACAATACAACTCGGAGCGTCTGACGGGTATTCTGCGTAACCTGACCGATATCATCGGGGCGCACATCCTCAACCTGTCAAAGCAGGATTACGAACCGCAGGGCGCCTCGGTCAGTATCCTGATCGCGGACGGGCCACTTCTTGAAACCGAGATTGACCCGACCAACAACCGCGGGGTCCTGGAACTTCCCCAGTCCAGCATCACGGCCCACCTCGACACCAGTCATGTGTCGGTCCATACCTTCCCCGAATCGCATCCCAGCCGGCCGGTATCCACCTTCCGGGTGGATATTGATGTGTCCACCTGCGGCAGGGTTACCCCTTTGGCCGCCCTTGACTACCTGATTGCCAGCTTTGACTCGGACATCATTTCCGTCGATTACCGGGTCAGAGGTTTCACGCGTGACACGGCCGGCAGAAAATACTTCCTAGACTACCCTGTCCGTTCCATCCAGGACTTCATCGGCCCCGAAACACTCAGCCGCTACAATGCCATGGATGTCAATGTCTATCACTCCAACCTTTTCCACACGCGGATGATGGTTCGCGACATTGATCTTGACAATTACATCTTCAGTTTCGAACTCGATGAATTGACCGAAGGCGAGCGCGATGAGATCCGCTTCGCGCTCGAGCGCGAGATGCTTGAAATCTATAACGGGAGCAACATCTTTGAGTAAACCCATCCGGGACAGTTACGCGCTTGACCAAAGCCGGGCGCCCCTCTACGAGGCGCTTCGCGAATTCCGCAAGCGTCGCATGGTTTCCTTTGATGTTCCCGGCCACAAGCAGGGGCGGGGTAATGAGGAGTTGGCAGCTTTCCTGGGCAAGCAGTGTCTGGCGGTCGACGTTAACGCCATGAAAATGCTGGACTCTCTGATTCATCCTTCCGGTGTGATTGCCGAGGCGCAAGAACTGGCCGCCGATGCCTTCGGCGCGGACAGCTGTTATTTCATGGTCAACGGAACCACTTCCGCCGTTCAGGCCATGATCCTGTCTTCCTGTTCGCCCGGCGACAAGATCATCATGCCCCGCAATGTCCACCGGAGCGCCATCAACGCCCTGATTCTGTCGCGGGCCGTACCCGTCTACGTCAACCCCTCGGTCAACCAGAAGCTTGGAATTCCGCTCGGTATGGCGGTGGGGGATGTGGCAGCGGCCATCGGTGAGCACCCCGATGCCAAGGCCATCCTGGTCAATAATCCGACCTATTACGGTGTATGTGCCGATTTGGCAACCATGGTCGGCCTGGGCCACCAGGCAGGGATGCGGGTGCTGGTCGATGAAGCCCACGGAACACATTTTTATTTCTCGGAAGAGCTGCCCCTGTCGGGGATGGAGGCCGGCGCTGACATGAGCGCTGTCTCCCTCCATAAAACAGGAGGTTCATTGACGCAAAGCTCGCTGCTCCTGCTGGGCCCGGGCATGAGAGGGGAGCGCGGTTACGTGGGGCAGATCATCAACCTGACCCAAACGACCAGCGCCTCCTATCTGCTCCTGACCTCACTGGATATTACGCGCCGCAACCTGGCCCTGCGAGGCCGGTCCATCTACCGGCGCGTCATTGAATACGCCGATTACGCCAGAAAAGAGATCAATGCCATCGGCGGCTATGACGCCTTTGGTGACGAGAAATGTGATGGCCGCGCCTTTTTTGCCTTTGACCTTTGTAAACTGCCGGTCCACACCCGGGCCATGGGTCTGTCAGGGGTGGAGGTCTACGATCTTTTGCGCGATGACTATGACATCCAGATTGAATTCGGTGATTTGCACAACTTCCTGGCCATCCTGTCGGTCGGAGACAGGCAGGTCGGGATCGAGCGGTTGATTGCCGCCTTGGCTGACATTGGCTTCACGCACGGTTGCGAACCGGTCACCGACCTGGTCAGTGAATACATCACGCCCTGTGTCGCGATGACTCCGGCGGAGGCCTTCTATTCCCCCGCAGAGAGTTTGCCTTTCGCATCGTGTAAGGGACGTATCGCCGCAGAATCTGTCATGTGCTACCCACCGGGCATTCCTATTCTGGCGCCGGGCGAATGTGTCACTCATGAGGCGCTCGAATACATCCGCTACGCCAAAGCCATGGGGAGTAAAATGACGGGAACTGAGGATCCCGGCGTCGAGCGTCTTCAGGTCGTTCTCGAATAGGAGGAATTGGTCATGGAACTATGGTTCAGCGAATACAATACAGAAAACATGAAAATCAGTTTCCGGGTCCGCAGGCAATTGTTCTCGCAACAATCGGATTTTCAGCACATCCAGGTGCTGGACAGCTACGAGTTCGGTCGCGTGCTGGTCATGGACGGCTTCATCATGATGACGGAAAAAGACGAGTTCATCTACCATGAAATGATCAGCCATGTTCCCATGGCCGTCCACCCGGGTATCCGCAGGATACTGGTTATTGGAGGGGGGGACGGCGGTGTGCTGCGCGAACTTTGCCGGTATTCTTCGGTTGAGGAAATCACCCTGGTCGAAATCGACCCCATGGCCGTTGAAGTTTCCAGACGCTACCTGCCAACGGTTTCCGTCTCTTTTGACGATCCGCGCGTTACCATCGTCCATGAGGATGGCCTGCGTTATGTCCGGCGCTACCAGGGGGTATTCGACCTGATCATTGTTGATTCGACCGATCCCTTCGGGCCGGGGGAGAGTCTCTTTACCCGTGAGTTTTACAGTAACTGCCGCCACGCCTTGAAAGAGGACGGTATTCTGGTCAACCAGCACGAAGGACCCTATTTCAGGGATGACGCCGAAGAGGCTGCCGCCATTTACAAAAAAACATCCGCCATTTTTCCGGTCGCCATGGTCTACCAGGCCCACATTCCGACCTATCCGGCGGGCCATTGGCTCTTTGGCTTCATGTCGAACCGCTGCCATCCAGTGGCAGACCTGGATGCGGGCCGGTGGGAGTCACTGGGGATCGACACGCGCTATTACAATACCAACCTCCATGCAGGGGCATTTGCACTTCCCACTTACGTTGAGCGGCTCCTGAAAGAAGGCGAGGTCCTGGACAAGGTGTTCAAGCGGACGGTCGAAGCGTATCAGGGACCGGAGGGTGATAGAAAAGATGAATGAAAAGGTCGCCTTTGAAGGCCGGACCTTCTGCGGCTGTGACCGATCCTACGAGCGAAGCCGCCTGGTGCTCTTCGGCGCGCCTTACGACGGTTCCGCTTCTTTCCGGCCGGGCGCGCGCTTTGCCCCCTCAGCCATGCGGCGTGACTCCTGGGGTCTGGAGACATACAGTCCGGTCCTGGATCGTGATCTGGAAGATGCCGCTGTCTGTGATCTGGGAGACCTGGAGCTGCCTGCGGGTGGTGCAGAGCTTGCTTTTGACCGCGTTGGGGTCCTGTGCCGGTCCATTATGCAGGCGGGAAAAATTCCCGTCATGATCGGCGGTGATCATTCCCTGACGTTTGGCGCTGTCCGGGCTGCCCTGGAACTGCATCCCCACCTTCATCTGGTCCAGTTTGACGCGCATACGGATCTTCGCGACCATTACCTGGGTGACAGGTGGTCGCATGCGTCCGTCATGCGACGTTGCCAGGAATTGCTTGGACCTGGCAGAATCCACTCTTTCGGGATAAGGTCGGGCTTGCGGGAGGAATTCGAGTTTTCGAAGACACACACCGATCTCCATCCGTTCAGACTCGATGAAGTAAGCGTTCTTCTCGAAACTGCGAGAGGGATCCCCCTTTATGTGACCATCGATCTGGATGTCCTGGATCCTTCCTTTTTGCCCGGAACAGGTACACCGGAACCGGACGGCGTCACCTATGCGGACCTGATCAAGGCACTGACGGTATTGTCAGAACTGGAAGTGGTTGGAACCGATATGATGGAGCTGGCCCCTCTGCTTGACCCTTCGGGTGCTTCGACCGCCGTTGCCTGCAAGCTGCTTCGTGAATGGCTCTTGTTCCTCTCGAAATAGGGGCGTGCGATAAGGAGCCATTTCCATGAGGGTACGGAATATCAGCCTGACCGAAGGGGCCATCTGGAAACAAATCCTGGTCTTTGCCCTGCCCCTGCTCCTGATCAATCTGATGCAACAGCTCTACAGCGTCGCAGATCTCATGATCGTCGGCAATTTCAGTGGTGTTGATGCCATGGCAGGGGTCGGTGCGACGGCATCCATCATCAACATGGTCATCGGACTGGCCACGGGCTTGGCGACCGGCATCGCGGTTGTTACGGTCCAAGTGTACAGTTCAGAAGACTTCGACGGCCTTTACAAGGTGGTTCACACAGGATACGCGCTTGCTATGGCGAGCGGTCTTATCCTCTCGGCAGCCGGCTACTTTCTCTCTCCCGCCTTATTGCGGGTCATGGGCACACCGCCGGAGATCCTGCCCCATTCCATCACCTATCTTCGCCTCTATTTTCTGGGAGCGCTCCCGGTGACCATTTACAACATGGGCGCGGGGATTTTGCGCGGGGTCGGGGACACGCGCCTCCCTTTTCTGTTTTTGTCACTTGGTGTCCTCCTGAATATCGGACTCGATCTTCTTTTTGTGGGTCTCTTCAGGTGGGGTGTGGCCGGGGCAGCCTGGGCCTATGTCATTGCCCAATTCCTGACTGCACTTATGGTGACCTTCAGTCTGGCGACCAGCATGACACCCTTCCGGCTTTTCCTTCGCGACATCTCCTTTCATCCTCTTGTACTGTTTCGATCGCTCCGCGTCGGGATTCCCGCGGGGCTACAGGCTTTCATTGTCTCGCTTTCGAACGTTTTTGTTCAGGCCTTCATCAACCGTTTCGGCAAGCATGCGGTAGCCGGGTTTTCTGCTGCCTCGAGAAGCGACAGCTTTGTCTTTGTCCTGATCAGCGGCCTGGCGCTGGCGGTCATGACCTTTATGGGAGCAAACCTGGGGGCGGGCCGCCATGACAGGATCAGGAGAGGACTGACCCAAAGCCTGGTGCTTATGTTCGCCCTGGTCGTCTCCCTGTCAGGGCTCTTCCTTCTCCTGCGTAACCAGATCGCGGCAGCCTTTAACCCCGACCCGCTCGTCATGGAATACACCGGACATATTATGGTGATCCTCTTATCCTTTTACTGGATCTTTGCCTTGACGGAGGTGATGGGTGCGACACTGCGCGGCATGGGCCACGCTGTCTTTCCAATGGTGGCAAGTCTGGTGTGCATGGCCGGTGTCAGGGTGGTGTGGATGTACCTGGTGCTTCCTGTTTGGAAAAGCTTTGACGCCATTGTGATGGCTTATCCTGTCTCCTGGACCGTACTCTTGCTGGCTTTCCTTGTCTATCTCAAAATTCAGGGAAGAAAGCTGATGGGAACAGTCAGCAAGGCTGAAGGAGACGGTTCAATCTGATACCATGGAAAGAACACGGGCATTGAGTCCGGGATGACAGAGCAGGAGGTGATTCCTATGCGGGATCCCATGGAAATCGGGACAGAAGAATCAATTGAGGAGCGGATGGAGGCATTCCGGTTCTTCAAGCTTTCGGGAAAACAAGAACAAGGTGACCGCTTCCTGCAGCCCTGGTTGTATTGCCATGTGTTTGCGGCCGGCTCGAAGAGCCGGGGCGAACGCAAACGCGCCAACAAGGAATTGAAGCGTTTCTTCACGCAAAAAGATTTAGTCGCAATCCTCAATGACGCAGGAGAAAGAGGCGGCTCCCTGATGGAGGAGCATCTGTTCGACTCGGCAGATAAATACCTCACGATATGCCGTGATGACGACGGATTCGGGCGCAAACTGTTTGGCCTGATGCGGATGAAATCCCAGGAAAAAGAAGATAAGATCATTGCCGATGTCTATCGCGGTATGATTCCCCTTCTTGGCCTTCTTTCAGATGTGAGTGAACGCTGCACCATGATCCGTGCCCTTGACCTTGCTTGCCGTAAGCTCTATCCGCAACGGCTGGCAGACATGGAAACGGCGGTCGGGGCACTGAAGGATGATTCAGTGCGGGCTCTTTTGTCCCCTTTCGGGTCTGAGACTCAAGAAGCTGATGAATTGACCCCTGGGCACTGATGGCCGCGAGGCACAGACTGGATTCAATTCCCAGCAGGCGCAACACGTTCAGAGTCCGCCGGATGTTTGAAAAACTTCCTCCGGTTTCAATGGTTGAAATGGAGCTCATACCGTAGCCAAGCTCGCCTGCGATGATCTGTTGGGTAATATGGCGGCGCTGCCTTTCCCGCCGGATCAGGTAGCCCACCCACAGCCCGTCGGAGACGGGATCCCTGACAGGGCCCGGGCGGTGGGAAAAGGGTGGAAGATGGCCCGGAACCGGCGCGCGGTGTTTTTTCCGGGGGGAAGTTCTTGGGCAGGAGCCAGCGTACATCGTGCTCACCTCATCAAAGACGTCTGTCGCGGTGTCGTTCCTCTTCATCGAAGATAGCATAAGCGGTTGGGGATAATCTTTGGAATCCTCAAAAGAAATGATTGGCCTGCAGTGGCAGGTCAGGGAAAAGAAAGAATAATGCGATCTGAAAATAATTTGTTCGTGAACCCTGAGGGTAAAACGACCGCGGGTGCCCTCCTTGTGGCAGTAGACACGGGCAAAGGCGGATATGGCGCAGTTGTCCGGTCCCTTGACGAGTTGGAAGACCTGGCCGGAACAAACGGATTTGTGGTCAGGGGCCGTGTAATACAACGCCTTGAGCGACCGGATGGTGTGACTTTTGTCGGTTCGGGTAAACTGCTGGAAATCGCCGAAATGGCGCGCGACAAGGAGGCGGAATACCTTATTTTTGACGGTGAGCTGACACCGGCACAAACGCGGGGCATTACCGAGGCGGTCGGGATCAAGGTCAGCGACCGCGTGAACGTGATCTTATCCATTTTTGCCGGCCGGGCACGGACCGACGAGGGGAAAATTCAAGTTGAGCTGGCCTGGCTTCGTTACCGCCTGACCCAGTTAACCGGCCGGGGTGTTGAATTGTCGCGCCTGGGTGGAGGTATCGGAACCCGCGGTCCGGGAGAGACCAAGCTCGAACAGGACCGGCGCGTAATCCGAAAGAGGATGGCGGTGCTGAGGGGTGAACTTCGAAGGATGGAAGGCCGCCGGGAACGCTCCAGATCCCTGCGCCACCGCCAGGAAATGCTGACAGCTGCCATTGTCGGTTATACCAATGCGGGTAAATCCACGCTCTTGAATAAGCTGAGTGACGCGGATCTGGCAACGGGAGACCAGTTGTTTATGACCCTTGACCCGACGGCCAGGCGGATTGATATCCGCGACGGCCTTTCACTCATTCTGGTCGACACGGTCGGCTTCATCCGGGACCTGCCCGATTTTTTACTTCAAGCCTTTCGGGCGACTTTTGAAGAAGCTGCCAGTGCTGACCTGATCCTGCATGTCTGCGATTTGTCGGACCCGGATGCGGCCGCGCAGGTCGAGGTGGTTCAGCGTCAACTCAACGAACTGGGTGCCGGCATGCTGCCTGCCATCTACGTTTTGAACAAAGTGGATAAGGTCAGCCCCGAGGCCTATCACGACGTCATGGCTGTCCTCCGGCACGAAAAGGATCACCGGGTGATCCCGGTTTCGGCTAAAACAGGTGAAGGTCTGGAACAACTGAAGGAAGAACTGGCCCGGTTTGTTGATGAATCGCTTATCGGCTACCGGGCAGTCATACCCTATGCCCAGGCGGGTATTGTCGCCCACGCCCGGGAGTACGGCAGTGTGATAAACGAACGGTATGAATCAGATTATATTCTGCTTACGGGGCGTATCCGGAAAAGCAGGATCGGTCCGCTCCTGCCCTGGATCAAGGAGAATTGAGCCCGGTCATTTCTTCAATTCCCTGTGTGCCAGGGCCGCTTTTTCTTTTTCGAGAAGAATCCCGTTGATGGCAGTCATCAGTGAGTCGACGTCTTCAAAATCAGCAGGATCGATGGCCGGGCAAAATTCGACCGTCACCTCTTTCCGCCGCAAGCGTTTCCAATCGATTGGGTGTGGAAGGGACATATGCCTTGAGAAAACCTCATAGGCGCCATCAATGTAGACAGGAATAACAGGAACTTTGGTCTTGATGGCCAGGTAAGCCGCCCCGTTTTTCATCTCGCCGATCCGGCCGTCCGGAGTGCGTGTTCCCTCAGGATGGATCATGACGATGGTATTTCTTTCGATTGCTTTTTTAGCCAGCAACAAGCCCCGAAGCGGATTGCCATGGCGATCGATGGGGATCACCTTGCCGACGCGAAACAGAATTCTCCCTGTCAGGCCGTAGCTTTGTTCCAGATCAGAGCCGCCGATCACGGAAAAGCGCGGAAGCTGGCCCGAAGGAATGCCGCCCATGATCCACAGGCCGTCAACCATGGACTGGTGATTGGCAACGACCAGATAGGAACCTTGCGCAGGGATACAAGCCCTGCCAAGATAGCGCAGCCGAAGAAAAAGACGGCTCAGCATCATGCCCAGCAGATATAAGAAATGTCCCTGCCAACCCCGTTGCTGGATGTCCGTTGGTTTCTTCTTCCGTTTCCACATGCTGTCACAAGACCCGGTCCCTTTGGTTTTTGCTGAGCGTCTTTGTTTCGGGCGCCAGCAATAAGCTTAGCACATTGTCTTTCTCTTTCTTTCGAAAAAAGAGCGAAGGAGATCTCCGCATTGGCCGGCCAGCAGGCCGCCGGTAATCTGGACGGTATGGTTGGAGGGAAGTATAAAGGCATTGCCTGCTGAGCCGGCCATGCCGGACTTGGGATCGTAGGCACCGAAATAGAGCTGGCGGATCCGTGCCTGGATGATGGCTCCGGCACACATGAGGCAGGGCTCCAGGGTGACGAAGAGGTCGCAGTCATTCAAGCGCCAGGAGCCTGTCACACGGCAGGCTTCCCGGATGGCGGCGATCTCGGCGTGACCGGTGGCATCCCCGGCTTGCTCACGCGTATTTTTCCCGCGCGCAATAATTTGCCCCTGCCGCACCATGACGGCCCCGATCGGCACATCCCCGTCCTTTTCGGCCAGCCGGGCCTGGGCAATTGCCTCTTCCATAAAAAAAGAGAGTTGACTGTCTGTGTAGTCTTGTGAATCCTTCTTGCTCATGGCGTCCTTTTCCATCCCATCTTATATCATGAATGACGGCACTGTGTTAGAATAGTTTAGCTTAATTTGCCGGACCGCTTTTATGCCGGCGCAAGCGATTGAATCTGAGAGAACTGGAGTCTGTCATGGCATTAAAAGAAGGTCGTTGCGTGAATTGTGGATCCCTCTTGTTTCTGGATCCCGAAATGCCAAAAGGCCATTGTCTTTTCTGTGATTGCGTTTTTGACAATGAAGATGCTTTCCGGGCGAACGAAAATCCGGAATCGTTCACCTTTCCCAACGAGAAGCAGCCAAAGTACGAGGGACCATCCCTCACTCCGGGGCACGCCAGGCGGGTGACCGCCGCTCCCGCCCCGTCCGTGGCACCGACGCCGGTCGAGAAAAAGGAAGACGCCTACCAGCTGCCCGAGACGACGGTCCCTTCACTCAAGATCCCCGTCAAGGTCATCGTTTTGTATTCGGCGCTGACTCTTCTGGTAATTGGTATTCTGGTTGCCGCGGCCTTTCCCCTGATCGCCAAACGCAATCAAAGGCAGGTGGAAATCACTGATAGATTTGTAAGCCTCGCGGCTTATCACATCGATAAGGAAAAAGATATCCGCGTTCAAGAAATGACCGGCACTGAGGCCGTCGTTGTTCTGGCGCAGGACATAACGGCGGAGGAGGGCATCGAGCTCTTCAACCTTTACTGTCAGGTAAGAGCGGAAGTGGTTGACTTGAAAGAGGATTCTTTCAAATCTGTAAAAAAACCGGTGACATTACGGATCGCGACACCAGGTGGTGGTTATTTGATCGACAGGCCGGACGACGAGGCAGCGCTTTGGCCGGAAGCTCTGATACCCCTTAACTGAAGCGCTCGCTCATACGGCAGGACAGTGATGTGACAGGCCCGTGACAGACGAGCCTCTTTATGACAGAAAAGATCTTTTCCGCTCAATTGTTCTCCTTTTATTCATAAATGATTAGCAGGTTGGCAATCTATGCATCGTACACTGTGGCCACAGATAAGAGTTGAAGCTCTGTTTTCATACTTTTCTCCTCCAATTGATGGACAGACCCG
>CAZGCS010000013.1:8234-23116 GCA_964524395.1 uncultured Mageeibacillus sp. | reverse complement strand
TATTTATTGGGGACTTCTCAATTTATTACATATTCCGATGTATCCAACTGTTCATTGGCTACTTCTTCATACACTTTCAGATTCCGGACGTGAAGTGTTCCAAGCAAGTGGCCAAAAATGTTGAAGAGTCCTGAAGTTTGCATTCATGATAAATCTTTAAGGATTTGTGACGATTTGGAGCGCTGGTAAAATATCGCCAGAGTGCTGCCAGCGCGGTTGATCAGATCGATGGGAACATGCACTCAAATCTTCGACGTCATACAGACTCGACAAGACATTCGAGAGGATCGGAGAGTCGAACGGGAGATGGATTCCTTTCTCTAGGTTTCGATTGAATAACCTCTTTCACCGCATGTCGGATCACAACACAATTGAGGAGTCAAGCATGAAATCCGGTGTGCGATCGTTAGGTTACCAGGAAGTGTGGAGCTAATTGGTCCTAGATTATAGCTCCTCAGGCGAATATTGCTTAATTATTCGTTTATAGGGCTATAATCCTCTTGATAGGAAAATCGTCGTATTTTCAGTAGATAGGTGGAAGTAAGAGGCAATAAAGATATTTCAGATCAAATGAGGTTTTTGCCTTAATACTCGCGAGTAGCCAAGGATCAGGCGTGTATCATGGGAACTCTCTGGTGTTATTTCCCTGTATTTGATTCCGATGCCATCTCCAAGACGAATAATCCTTGATTATTCGTCTTGGAGGCTATAATATGAATCATAGAGAGGAGGTCGTTATGCTCTTTCCCAATGAACACCTCGTTTATATCGCCATAATTGGAGATTTGATTGATTCCAGAAAAATTCTTGATAGGAAGCAGGTCCAAATAAATCTGAAAGAAGCGCTGGAGAAAATTAATACTAAATACGATGCGCATATTGCCTCAAAATTTACGATCACTCTTGGAGATGAATTTCAGGGATTGTTGACCAGAGGCTCGCCGATTCTTTCGATCGTCTCTCAAATCGAGCAGGCGCTCTTTCCTCAAAAAGTTCGCTTTGGGGTCGGTATAGGTGGCATGACTACTGACATCAACAAAGAGCAGGCGCTGGGTTCCGACGGACCAGCCTATTATCATGCGCGTGAAGCAGTTAATTACTTAAAAGAAGGAGAAAAGAAAAAAGAAAGTCCAGCAGCTGATATCCGGTTGATCATGGGCAGAAAGAATTCACCAATTGTCGAGCTGCTTAATACTCTTTTATTCTTGATGACCGCCGTAAAAGATTCGTGGACTGATCGCCAGCGAGAGACGATCTGGGCAATGATGGACGATAATGACACGCAAACCCAAGTTGCCGAAAAGCTGGGGATTACTCAACCTTCCGTACAGAAGAATCTCGACAAGGGCCACTATTACTCCTACGAAAAAGCGTTTGTCACGATCGAGAAGTTCCTGGCGGAAGGCATTGAAGACTATGTTTAAGCTCTATTTTCTAGTTTTTCTGCTGGCACACCTTGTAGGCGATTTTTACCTTCAAAATGAGACGATGGCCGAGAATAAAAGCAAGAGCTGGAGCTGGCTCTTTTTTCATAGCCTGCTTTATGCACTTCCATTCTGGTTTATTCCGGTCCTTATCCATGGATCAGTTGTTTTACTGCTGTGCGTGACTGCAGCAACAATAGTCCATTTTGTGATTGATGCGATTAAATGTCGATTTGAAATTTATAAAAAACACAGAGACTGGGATAGGGCTGGAAACAAAAACGATTGTAATCCACATGATGAGGATTTGTCTGAATCTGGTAAAAACGGAGCAGTTGTAAAGAAGGAGTTTGTCACCTGGATTGAATCCCTTGAGGAGTTCACCGGTAGAAAAATCGTTCCCTTTTTGATGGATCAGATCGCACATCTGCTGGTTATAGTTGTCGTGGTTTATATCTTAGCGAGGCACGAACAATTAGCTCTTAGAAGTGAAATCGCCGTTCTTCTGCAACACATCGGGGTTCCAGCTCAATCGATGCTTATCTGGGTGGTTGCCATTACACTGGTGTGGAAACCAGTCAACTTACTTATCTATTTTGTTTTACAGGACTATGAACCAAAGACAATGCAATCATCCACCGCCAGAGAAGAAGAGGATGTAAAAGCGGGTCGGGCGATAGGGCTTTTGGAGCGGGTAATCATTCTGGCACTTGTCTCTCTTGGTCAGGCAGCCGGAATTTCCTTGGTTCTTGCGGCCAAAACATTAGCACGTTTTAATCGAATAAAAGAAGATGAGAGTTTTGCTGAGCGCTACTTGATCGGAACTCTTTTAAGTACTCTATTTGCCATCATCACATCGCTTATTTTTAGTGAATCTACCGGCAGTTAAGAGATAACGAAATAGTGGCTTCAAGCACCCTCTTCTCTCAAAGGACCTGGGATTCCCCCCTCCAGATAACCGCCGACCAGGATGCGTTTCTTAGTCGATCGCGGCCCGATAACAGGGTCACAGGTCACAAGAAGAATCCGTGAGGTGTCCGTTTCTTCATAAACGTATTGCCCCACATCAGAGGGCCGACAATCTGATAGTAGGCGATAATAAAATTGTAAGTTTGCCCCAGGTGTTACTGCTAGCGTCAAATGACCGGCAATAGCCGAGTCATTTTGACAAAGATATGCCGGACAGGCTGTCACGTGAAGGGGGACGAACCAGATCCGGCAAAGAGAGTGAAAAATCAAATTTCCTGTTCAATCACTAAGCGAATATCACTGGCAGAGAGTACGCCTTTCTCGCGCTGGGTCCCATAGACAATATGAAGTGACCTCCGCGATCCGTGATCCTGGGATAGTAGCTGTCCATAACTTTTTTCCTATTCTTTAAAGATATTGTAGCTAAGTTTACAAAATGGCGCAATATAATTTTATAAATTGGCCGTAATTAATTTTACATTTCGGCTTCTGCTAAGTTTACAATTAGGCCCAAAAGGCTTCTCACGTATAACTTTAGAATAATAAAAATGACAAAAACAGGAACCCAACATCTTATGATGATCTGCCTAATAACATGCAATTCTCCGCTGACCGGGAAGATGAGAATGTGGACAAGTTAGATGACGTGATTGATGGTACCGGTGATTGTCCCGCTGGTTGAAGCTTAAGGGATGATTAGAATGCAGATACTTACCCGATCTGTACATTACGGCGCAAGGTGTGCACTACCATCAGCATATATGTTCTGCCCTGAGGGTTGGGCAGTCCCCCTTCTAAATAGCCCCGACGAGAATTCTCTTTTTGGCCGATCGCGGTACTCTCGAGCAGCCCCAAAACGGGTTGGAACCGAGAGCTCAATTTTGTAAGCTGGAACGGCAACCCGCCCAAACTGGATAGCAGGGACTGGGCTCCCGATCATAATAAGAAGGGTAAGGGTTACCCCGTCACATGAGGAGACGGCTATCATGATGACCATCCTCAATGACATGTCGCTGGATGAGCTTTTCGGGGTTTAATGAAACCATGGGTTTAAACAGAAGGGGCGGTCCGCAAGGGCCGTCTTTTTTAGAAGGTTAAGTTCAATCATCCGCAGAATTGAAGATTACGCTGATTCAAATCACATAAATATCACTCCTGAAGTGGATATTTCTAATAATCTCCATGAGTGTAAATGATTGTCAGGGCAGTGGGCCATTGAAAGCACATCGGAAATTGGGTTTTAATTATAGCCCCATGGGCGAATAATCCTCCATTATTCGCCTGTGGAGCTCTATTCTGACGGTTTGGGGAAACCTGCGGCATCGATGTCATATATTTTCCAAGAGGGATGCTTGAAATTATGACAATAATTCCTTATGCTGAACAAGCAAGGAGGAGTTGCCATGAAAAAGAACGCCACGATCAATCAGCGTTTTCACGAACTCCGTGTTAAAAACGACTTGTCACAGGCACAGATGGCTGACTACCTGGATGTTCACCAGAGTTACATCTCCAAATACGAAAACAACGAACGTCAGTTGAGCGTCGGAGCTCTTGAGAAGGCAGCGATGCTGTTTGGCTGTGATCCTGCCTGCCTGTTGGAAGAAGACTTTCAGACGCCTCCCCTGGCTGCTGCGTTCAGGTCAGAGGCCGTGGCAGAGAAGGACTTGGAAGCGATCGCTGCAGTCAACAAGATCGCGCTTAACCTCCGCCTGATGAAAAGCTTGCTGGGTGACGAATGAAGACTTGGGACGAACTACGCACGGAAGCGATTGAGACCAGGCGCAGATTCGGTATTGATGCTTATGCCCCTCTTGACGTGCTGAATTTGTTGCTTGGCCTGGAAAATCTGACGGTAACCTTTCTCCCTATGAGTCAAACTTTAAGTGGTATGTGCATCCGGGATGAAGGCAACATTCTGGTTGCCGTTAATTCCCGAATGCCTCTGGGCCGCCAGCACTATACGATGGCGCATGAGCTCTACCACCTGTTTTATCACCGCGAATTGGGCCGCGTTATTTGTCCATCTGATTTTGGGAACAAAAAAGATGCCAGGGAGATAGAGGCCGATAAGTTTGCCACCTATTTTCTGGCTCCACCGGAAGCATTGCGCCGTTTCCTTACGCAGGATATTGGCAGGGATCCCGACCAGCAGCTTTCAAAAAGTGATCTGGTCCGAATCGGCCAGCACTTCAAGATGAGCCATCAGGCCGTCTTATGGCGGCTGGTGGATGAAAGGTATCTCAGTCGCGAAGATAAGGAGAGAATGGAATCCGGTGTAACCAGAACTGCCCTGCGGCTTGGTTTCGACGCTTCTTTGTATGAACCTTCTCCCGAACATTTGCGCTACAGGACTCTTGGCAGCTACATAAAAAAAGCAACGGAATTGCTGGAACAGGATCTTGTGTCCTGTGGCAAGTATGAAGAATTGCTGCTTGATGCCTTTCGGATTGATCTTGTCTGCGAAGACGACGGGATGAGGAGCGACGAGAGTGACAGCGCCGATCTTTTTTGACACGGATTGCCTTTCTTCGTTTCTGGGTGCTAAACGGGAAGATATTTTAATAAGGCTGTACGAGGGGAGGATATTTGTCCCGGAAGCTGTCTATGATGAACTGTCTAACCCAGTCGTGCGACATCTGGCAAGACGGATAGAGTGTCTGGAATGGGAAGACCGGTTGGAGATTAAAAGAATTTATCCGGGAACTCCAGAATACAAACTCTATTCCAGCCTGGCGATCCCACCCACGGAAAGCCGGATCTTGATCGGCAAGGGTGAGGCTTCGGCAATTGCCCTGGCCAAATTTAACAATGGAATTGTAGCCAGTAACAATCTCCGGGATGTGAAGGCGTTCATTGACGAGTATTCGCTGGGTCACTTGACGACCGGCATGATTCTAGCGGAGGCCTTTGGCAAAAATCTCATAAATGAAGACGAGGGGAACCGGATTTGGGCGGAGATGAAGAAAAGAAGGCTTCGGTTGCCTTGGTTCAGCTTTTCAGAATACTTAACCAATTATCCTTAAGAGAGACGGCCGAAAGCCTCGCAGGCTCGTTGTGGCTTGAAATTGGCTCCGATCCTCCTGCATTAGGGAGACAGGATTCCCCCCTCCAGATAACCGCCGACCAGGATACGTTTCTTGGTCGATCGTGGCCCGATAACAGGATCACAGGTCACAAGAAGAATCCGTGAGGTGTCAGTTTCTTCATAAACGTATTGCCCCACGGCAGAGGGCTCGACAATCCGATAATAGTCGACAATAAAATTGTAAGTTTCCCCCAGCCGCCTGATCTGGATGGTGTCTCCGACCTTCACTTCGTTGAGCCGGTTGAAGTGCAGCCCCCGTTTAATCATGCGGTGGCCGAAATAGGCCGCAACGCCGACCTCTCCCGGCTGGGCGCTGGGCGGAAAGTGACCGGGCAGGACCCATAGGGTTGACTCCTTGACATCGGGTGCGATGGCACTCTCATAGCTGATGCTGGGGATCTTCATCACCGTGTCCGACTTGATGACAATGGTACGGGGCTTTTGGGTAGGCGCAGGGTTGGTATTAACCGTGACATTACCTGTAACCCCGGGAGGCAGGATGATGTCAAAACTGTCGTCGTAACTGCCGGGGATATAGACGTCATCAACATTAACCTCGATGGTAACTTCACCGGTTTCTTCCGGTTCCCGGTTTTCAAGCAGATCCAGGATCTCTTTTCCTGCTTTTTCCTGATTCTTATGAATAATGGCCGGCTTGACAAAAAAGTAGATGCCTACCGCAAAAAAGACAAGGGACAGTCCCAATAATACCCGGGCAAAGGCATGGCTTCTCCAGATTGACTTCAGTTTCCCAACCGGCACAGGTTCATTTTCCTCTTCAGGCGGACCCTCATCTTCCGGTGGATCGTTCGGAGGTTCGTTCCCGCCGCCTGAAGACTCAGGTTCATCCTCAAACTGGCGGATGATTTCCTCGTATTCCTCATCCTGGTCCTTGATACCGGAGGGAACAGAAAGAGTAAAGGAAGGTTTTCTGACTCCGCTGGCTAAGACCTTTTCGGCAACTTCGTCTGAAGTATGTAACTCAGGCGTTGCATCAGGCTGTCCCGTCTCTTCCTGATTTTTTCTAATGATGGGCGCGCGCATCCGAGCAGAGGGCTTCTCCATCTCTTCAGCTAATTCATTCTTTCTCTCGTCCATACCGGTGACCTTCCAGGGAAGTATTCTCAAAAGACGCTGTTATTCTAGCATAGGGGAGGGGCAACAGGCGGTCAGAGCAGTAAATATCTTCAAGGACACATTTTTGGTATGATCGTGTCAATATGTAGAAAAGCGTCGGCAGGGATAAAATAAATTTTGGCTTATATTATTTCAAACGATTCTATTTTGTATTCTCAGTGCATTCCGATGTGAGGGATCCGGAATTTTGAGCAATGGGCAGTCAAAGTGAGACGCTTGCTCATAAGGCGAGATCAGATAGAATACCGTAATTTCCCGTTGATACCAAGGATTAAGAGTTGTTGAAAGAGGTATCAATGAGGTGGCAGATAACTGGAGGAAATATTGTGAAGACAATGGTGTTTGCTGTTCCCGCCACCGAAGGCGGGGCTCTAACTATTCTTAATCATTATTATGAGAAAGCGGTATCTGATGTTAGTAAAGATTGGGTTTTTGTTGTTAGTAAGCCAAAATTCCCGAGTCAATCCAATATCACAGTACTTAATTATCCATGGGTTAAGAAAAGTTGGATACATCGCTATTATTTTGATCATTTTATGGCTCCAAAAATCGTAGCAAAATTTAATGTGGATGAAATTCTATCGTTGCAAAATGTGCTTATACCTCGTGTGAAAATCAGTCAAACTCTATATCTCCATCAGATACTTCCTTTTCTGAAGAAACGTTTTAGAATAACTGAGAGCTTGCGTTTCTGGATGTATCAGAATGTGCTCAGCAGATTGATTTTCAAGTCAGTTAAGAAGGCAGATCGGGTAATCGTGCAGACAAAGTGGTTCATGGACACCGTAACAGAAAGGTTGAATATTGAAAAAAATAAATTTATCATCAGTCAACCTGAGTTGAACGTTAATGTAAGAAAGACTTACGATAATTTTCAAAATGACCCCAAAACATTTTTCTATCCTTCGGGGAGCATGATGTATAAGAATCATGTTATTGTTGCCCAAGCGTGTAGAAGCCTGAAGAGTGAAGGAGTTAAGAACTACCGTGTAATCTTAACCTTGGCCGGGAACGAAAACAGACATATTAGGAAAATCCATCGCATGACAAAGAGAGAAGATTTGCCTATAAATTTCATAGGGACAATCAGTTTGGATCAAGTATATGAATATTATGCGAAATCAATTCTGATCTTTCCTTCCTACATTGAAACATTCGGTTTACCGCTGCTTGAAGCTAGAATGCATGGCACGCCAATTTTAGCCTCTGATTGTGCTTTCTCGCATGAGATATTGGACGATTATCATATGGTTCATTTTTTCGATCCATTTGATGCAAGGCAACTCGCAGAATTAATGAAAGCAAGCATTAAATCATGAACAGATCATAAGATTGTGGAAAAGAAACTGATCAAGATATATTTCGAGGTCACTCAGGTGAATAGATTTCCCCATAATTCTGAGATCTTCTGATGTTGCGTCTTACTCCAGACCCAAACTGATGAGGGGCTGAACCTGTTCTAAGAAACAGAGCAGCTATGTTTTTAACTAAATCAAGATCGGTCTGGCGCTGTGATAGGGAGTCAGCATCTTTCTTTTGGTGCTTTCCACGGGTTTTGAAGCTTGAAGCAAAATCGGTCGTCATTGCTCTTTCTCAAAGAAGAGCCACTCAACAATTGGAGACCGGATGCCAGAAAGAAATCTTCATGCCATTTTCACGACAGTTCTGAATGGTGAATTGTTTGCTTCAATTGTCTGGTAAACGAGGAAGTTGAGATTAGATCGATTGTCACCCACGGCGGTACAATTGTCGGCGGAAATTGATGCCTGTCCAGATGAACCAATACGGTAATATAGTAAGGTAAAAGGGTTGGAATTATAAGCCAATGACGGTGGGATAAAATTTGTGAGAACAGCATATCTGAGGCTGATGAAATAGTTTGTGAGAAATAATATCCTTTGCAGCTGGAGGGTAATTTGGTGGAATCGTTGGTAAGCATCATTATTCCTGTTTACAACTCAGATCAATATTTGAGGAGATGCGTCGAGTCAGCGATCAATCAGTCGTATGCAAATTTGGACATAATTCTGATCAATGATGGTTCAAGTGATGAGAGCGGGATGATTTGCGACGAGTTCCTGGCCAGGGACTCTCGGATCAGGGTTGTTCATAAGGAGAACGGTGGCCCCTCAAGCGCACGTAATATTGGCATTGATCTTGCGCGAGGGCGCTATATCACTTTCTTAGATAGTGATGATTGGATCCACAATGAATTCATAGAAAAAACAATGAGAATACTGAATGCGTTGGAGGCCGATATTGTTGTTTGCGATTTCCTCGAAGTTGGTTCCGAGAATTTTATCGCCAATAAGATTGATCCAGTGGTCATGCAGTTTACTAGCAGAGAAGCCTTAGAACGCTTATCAGATGACCTTTATATCCAGCTGGTTATTCCCTGCGCGAAGATCTTTTCAAGGTACCTGTTTGACGAACTCCGCTTCAAGGAGGGTAGGTTTCATGAAGATGATTTTATCGCCCACCATTTATTGTTTCAAGCGAAATTAATTTGCTATACGACAGAGGTACTCTATTACTATCGTCAGCACGGCAGTAGTATTATGGGGTCTGGTTTCAGCATCAAAAAATCTAATGACGCTCTGGACGCAGTTAAGGCGCGGGCTCAATTTTACGAAACTCTTGGAATGACGGAAGCAAAGAAGCGAACAAACAGAAAACTATTTTCAATCTATCGAGTGTTTTTCGAGAATGTTGACGGATCGACAAGAAAAGAGAAATGGCCGGAGTTTCAACAGTTCCTGTCCGAGCTTCGATCTTCAAGGTTCGGTCCGATTTTTCGGATTGGATATGAACTTTATGCTATGTCGCCTCGAATCGTGAACTTTTTATATAAGCAAGTGAAAGGAACTGGAAGCTGAGATCAACCTTGAAACTGATGGAAGGTAGTTCTGATATTTATCGTTGAATGTTAATCCGTTTCTATATGAATGTGAAAGAGACACTAAATGAAAATCTCTGTGGTAATTCCGGTTTATAATGTTCAAGATTATTTAGATGAGTGTTTGGGAAGCATTCTATATCAGTCATACAAAGATATCGAGATCATTTTGGTAGATGACGGCTCTACCGACGGAAGTGGGTCAATTTGCGAAAGATATTCAAATGAATATGCATTTATTAAAACGATCACTATTCCGAATCAAGGTCAATCGCATGCGAGAAATTTAGGGATTCGGATGGCCAAAGGTGACTATCTGATCTTTCTGGATGCGGATGACTACTGGAAAAAAGACTTTTTGGCCGATGTAGTCGAGGCAATCAGCAAAAGAGAACAATTGGATTATATTTTTTTCAGGCACGCCACACTTGGCTCGAAAAGTGGGATCGTAACAGAAGAAGTTCTGGATATTGAATCCTGCCAACTCGAGGGGAAAAATGGTAGGGAATGCCTTGAATACATTCTCAGCCATCATGTCCATTTTCACTGGTCACCATGCAGAGGTGCAGTGCGACGGCAATTTGTCTTGGACAATGATTTGTTCTTTGAAGAGGGCCGTATTTATGAAGATGTTTTGTGGACACCAAAAATTTTCCTTTATGCGAAAAAGATTGATTACTACAATTCCTCCGTTTATGTATACCGGATCGAACGTGATGGACAGACGACATCGAAATGCTCGTACAAAGATCTGGAAGACAATATATTCGTAGCGAGCCATTGGTTTGAATTTCTGCAAGATGACAGTATTGATCAGCATTTGCAATTGCTGCTATTACGAAACACATCCATTCGCTATTTTTTTGCGATATGGTTTTCGGGTTTCGTAGACAGGAATTCAAGACGTGCGTTATGCCTGACACTTAGAGACCATAGTTATCTCCTCAAATACCATAGTTCATTTGTGACAAAAGTGACTGCCTTTTTGTTCCGTGCTACCGGCTGTCATGTGACCGCGTTATTCTTCAAATTCATGATCAAGATAAAGAGATTTATGAGCAGATCAAAGTAAGTCATGAGTTCGAGTGTATAAGTCTTATCTGCTTTGATCACAACCGTTCTGATAATTCGAAGAAACCAACTCATCGTCTTCCTGTTCTTGTGAGTGTATAGTGTAGAATGATTCGAATCCACGCTGGTAATTGACTGAGAGAACGCACCATGTTCTCACTATATTTATGGATTATGGCTTACAATTCACCTGCTTTAGCTAGCAAGGAGAGAAGTTTTGGCTACGATTGGGAAAAAGAAAAAGACGCTTTATAACGTTGTTTCTAATCTTGCGAACTTTGTCGCTTCTAGTTTGATCTCCTTTTTGATGGTCCGCATTATCTTGTTGAGGATGGGGTCAGACTATAATGGCTTGAATTCAGTCGTAACGCAGTTCGTTTATATTCTCACCATATTTGAAAGCAGTTTCACAAACGCTTCCCAAGTTGCCTTATATAAGCCGCTGGGTCAGAATAATCAATCGAAAATTGATCTTATTTGCTCGACGACTTCCCGGGCCTATCGATATATCGGCGTAATCATGCTAATTGTCGGCGGAATTTTCGCTGCCATCTATTCTCACTTTGTGAAATCGTCGTATGACTATACAACGATATTGGTTGTCATTCTATTGTCAATTATTTCCAACTCTGTGGCTACTTTTGTTGCCGCCAAGTACCGGGTGCTTTTTCAAGCTCATCAGACAGAATACTACGTTACTACCGCTCAAATGCTTGCAAATATCTTAAGCCAAGCCGCCGCTCTCGTTGTCATTCTTAATACTAGAAATATCATTGTGCTCAGAAGCGTTTACGCGATAGGTTCAATTGTCGCAAGCATTGTAGTCGTTATTTTGGGTAAGCGGAAATTCCGTCAGATATCTTTTGGCGGAAAGGTTGATTACGGCTCAATTCGAGGTACTTTTGATGTCGTTGTAAGTGTGGCAACGGGAGCCGTATATATGACAGCCCCATCCTTCTATCTAGCATCATTTTCAGGTACGATCTATGCCAGTGTTTATGCGGTATACAATTCAATACTTGTGATTGTTCAAAATATAATATTCTCTTTCCTGAATGCTCCGAGGAATGGTATTGGTCAGATTATGGCCGAAGGAAAGAATCAGGATGCAAAGCAGATTTCCAGTGAATTTGAAATATTGGCTGTTTTGTTTTCGACGATATTTTTGTCAACAACTTATGCGGTTATCATTCCTTTTGTTTTGCTGTTTACCCAAGGCGTTACAGATGTTGAGTACGCAAATTTTCCAATCGCACTGCTTTTGGTTGTTGCCCAGTACATCCAGTTTATACATATGCCCAGCGGACTGATCATTAATGTTTCCGGCCACTTCAAAGCAATGAAGTACATTCAATTAACCGCAGGGGCACTTTTGATCATTGTCATGTTCCTTGGAGCATCTATCTTCGGGATATACGGTATCCTAATCGCAAATGTGTTGGTGGGTCTGTTATTAGCTGCCATGGAGATTGTTTATGTGAGGAAGAAAATAATCACGGATCTTGGTTATGCAACCATGTCGAAGTTTCTTGCTGTGAACGTACTTTTCGGGGCAATACTGGCCGAAATTGTACGCAGACTATCAGTCAGATTAATTGCAAGTTACTCATCTTTCTTCCTAGTAGGTATTTTTGTACTTTCTTCTATCACTGTTATCATTCTTTCCCTGAATTATTTACTGTTTAAGAAAGATATGAAGCCGATTGTTGGACGCGTTCTGAGTATGATTTCGGGTAAATGAGTATGGCGGTGAATTTTCTGCCCAAGAAGCGGATGCTTTTTTGTATACATGCCTTTTATCCGGACGCTGATGCCAATACGAATGCATCGAAAGCAGTCATCGAGACCGTGGTTGAAGAATTTGATGTAGTTTTCCTCTGTCGAACAAACCAGCAAAAAGAGGTAGAAACATCTTATAAAGGGAGCAGGGTTATTCATGTTGCAGCAGATTCCAAAATTCGGAATCGACTTGTTCATTGGAAAAGAATCGTATTATCCAATCAAAACGGACTCTTCCGAAATGTTGTCTTTGGGGTAATGAAACTGATTGCCTGGGCGACAGGAGTCGAAAGTAATCTTACGAGAAAGTTTCATAAACTGTTGTCAGACAACGAATTTGACATTGTTCTTACCGTGTCTTCACCTTTCCTAATGCATGAGCCGGCAATTAAGGCAAAGAAAAAGAATATGCCTTTTCAATGGATCGCGATTATCGAAGATCCTTACGCCACCTACATCGGGCACCAGGATATCCATGGGCTAATGGCCAAACAAGAGGAAAAATTGTTTCGGTATGCGGATCGCATCCTGATGCCTCCTGAATTGTACGCTGAAAACATCGATGGACCATACAGTCAGCACATGCATAAAGCGAGAATGCTGCACTTCGGCAATCTCTATCCTAACAGTCGACCTTCCAGGTATCGGAAGGGTCAAAGAATCATTAGTGTTTACTCAGGCAGTCTGCAGGATATTGCGGTGAGAAATCCGGAATCCATGTTCCAGATTGTTTCAAAATGCCATGCCATGATTGAAATATGCCTTTTAGTGAGTTCATGGTGTCACGAGACTACTGAATTGGCAAATGAGTTTTTGTCCGATGAGATTAAGCAATGCATACGGACAAATGTCTCGTTGGAGGACGCGATACGCAGTATGGAAATTGCTGATATTCTGATTAACATCGGTAATGAGGCAGTGAACCAGTTGCCAAGCAAGTTACTGGATTATCTGTCCTTAGGAAAACCGATTGTCAATTTTTACAGCCATGCGGCTGATACTTCCATGAAATTACTTAAGAGCTATCCTTTGGCTCTGAATCTTTCCACAAAAGATATGAGTGTCGATCAATGCGTTGAGTTATTTAATGAATTCTGTTTCAGTTCGTGTGGAAAAAGAGTCGAGGATGAAATGCTGATTCAGCTGTTTCCCCAGTATCTTCCCAAGCGAATCTCAAAAACATTTTTGGAGGCGGTCAGGTCGCTTGAGAATTATCATCATGCAAATGAGTAATTTCATTTTCGATTGTTCTATGGAAGCGGGTGATAACTTCTTCCCCCGCAAATTCACCCATGGCTTGAACAATGTCTTCAAAAGGCAATTCTACACCTCTATTTTCACGGCAATAAGCTTCCAGACGGTTCACATAGGCGGTGAAATCAGGGCTCCACTCATTGATTATTAATACTTTGGGATAGCGTGCCAAGTACGGTAGAGCCGGGTCGTTATCAATCTTTGAGAAATGAATGATTGGTTTTCCTGTACTCATATACTCAAATAGTTTTCCAGGTATTTGAAATTCCACGGTATTTCCAACGTTAACAAGGATATCGGCCTGCATCAAATTGTATAAGGCGGTATCCCGACTCTGAAGAGGTATGACATTTGGGGTGTAGTCTGCAGGCGAGATCTCCTGAATCTCTTCTTCTGAGAAATTTGTCATCAAAAATAATTTGATGTCCGAATCGACTTCAGAGAATAGGTCAAGAAGCTTGCCGGGATTTCGGATGTCATGGTAGAAACTCCCAATGAATAGGCAACTGATTTCTTTTCCCTGAACGTAGTTATGACATTTCTTTATGGGACTCAATTCGATAGGTACCAGATTAGCGTAGGGGAGAGGAGTAACTTTCGGTGAAAGCCTGAATGAACTTGTAGCTTGATAAAAATTGAACAATTCCAAAGTGAGCCATAAGTGATCGCATCTGTTGAATAGATTCGCCTCGCTCTTCCTCATTTGCCTGCGTCTGAAGCGATTGACCACGATACTGTCATTATAGGCATAGGGATCAAATTCAAACGCATGCCAAAGGATGGAATCACCCCGGTTCTTTTTGATCTTTTCTGCTATGAAATGGCTCTGAAAAGGTAAAGACGCGGAGATTACCATATCATATGGATGCTGGTCGTTGAGTTCCAGATATTTCTGGTAAGCTCTCTTGACAGTCCAGCCACCAGAGCCTTGTTCCCGGGCAAAAAGGTCATAGCGAAGGTAATAGAGCGTCTTGAGAGCAAGAATAAAGAACCGTGTGAAGAGCTTCGTGAATCGGGTGAAATTGATTTTTCTTAAATCATTAAGTTTGTTCACAGCCATCAATCGGATGTTTTCGATACGATGGATAGTCAAGTTATCGCATTTTTCATAAGCAGAATCTTCCAAGCGCTTTCTGTCTGTCAAGATGTCAATCGAATAAGCCTTTGAAAGTTCTTGGAGCAGAGGATGCAGGCAACTGGCTACGGAGGAGGGATCAGGCGAATAATGTGCCACTATCACGAGAATGCTTTTCATATAGTTAGA
>CAZGCS010000013.1:4636-8134 GCA_964524395.1 uncultured Mageeibacillus sp. | reverse complement strand
AGACAAAAACGGTTTGGTTACCGAAAAACTTATTTTCATATTCTCAAATTTCGAACGATGCGCATTGATTCCCCCTCTAATGTACCGACACATTTATTGGAAGCCCCGGATGAATGGATCACCCGTATGGGTGGAATGTTACGAAAGACAAGTCTTGATGAATTACCCCAACTCATTAATGTCATCAAAGGAGAAATGAGCCTCGTTGGCCCTCGGCCCGCTCTATGGAATCAGTATGATTTAATATCAGAAAGAGATAAATATGGAGCAAATGATATACCTGTAGGACTAACAGGATGGGCTCAGATTAATGGAAGAGACGAATTGCCCATCGAAGTCAAAGCAAAACTCGACGGAGAGTATGTCAAGCGGTTTGGATTTTCCATGGATCTGCGTTGTTTTATGGGTACATTTTTGAAAGTATTTAGAGGGGCTGGAGTGGTCGAAGGTCGCACTCATGAATAATAAAGCTGTAAGCACCTGTTCACCAGAACCTCCTTATCGTTCACGTTTCTGAATGGAGAGTCATTTTGAAAAAAATTCTTATTACAGGAAAAGAGAGTTACATCGGCGTTGCCTTGGAACGTCGGCTCGAACAAGAACCATCGGGATATATTGTTGGTACTGTTGACATGCAAAACCAAGATTGGGAACAAGAGGACTTCTCTGGTTATGATATCGTTTTACATGTAGCGGGGATTGTTCACGTTTCTTCGAACCCTAAGCTTAAAGACCTCTATTTTCAAGTTAATAGAGATTTGTCGATCGAAGTGGCTAAAAAGGCGAAAAGAGAGGGAGTTGGACAATTCATTTTCCTTAGCACCATGAGTGTTTATCGGGGCAGTGAAAAAGAGAATGGAAAGATTTCTTTGGAAACTGAGCCTGAACCAACGACCATTTATGGTGATAGCAAACTACAGGCAGAAAAGGGGATTGTCTCGTTGGAGTCGAAAAATTTTGTTGTCTCGATTCTTCGCCCTCCCATGGTTTATGGTTATGGATCAAAAGGGAACTACCCCAAACTTGCTAAAATGGCAATAACAGTGCCTCTTTTCCCTGGATTCAAAAACCGTAGAAGTATCCTGCACATTGACAACCTGTCTGAATTGATCAAGTTAGTTATCGACAATAAGAGCGGAGGAATCTTCCATCCACAAAACAAAGAATGTATATCAACGGGAGAGTTGGTTAAGCTGATCGCAAACGTACATGGGAAAAAAATGTTGCTTACGAACATCTTCAACCCGTTCATTTCTGTATTTCTGAATAAATTGTGGCTCTTTAAAAAAGTATTTGGAAATCTCTACTATGAGCAGACGATGAGTGTCTATCCGGAAGGAGAGTATCAGATTCGAAATTTGGTTGAGTCAATCCGTCTCACAGAGTTTGCGCCTGGTGCGGATGAAGTATCAACTGCTGCTCGGTAGCACAGTAAAGAATGCGTTTAAAATTCGAGGCGAAGAGTGAAACGAATACTGGTTATTTCTCAGTATTTTTACCCTGAGCAATTTCGGTTCAACGATATCTGTTCTGAATGGGTGAAGCGTGGTTACGATGTTACCGTGATTACGGGTATCCCCAATTATCCCGGAGGACGATATTTCAAGGGTTATGGATTGTTTCGCAAGCGAAAAGAAATCTATCAAGGTGTGAAGATTCATCGAATTCCGCTTATTCCTCGAGGCAGTAACAGCCTGTTGCTATTTCTTAACTATCTGTCTTTTGTTGTGTCTGGATTCTTTTGGCAACTATTTTCCAAAAGTGAGTCGGACCTGGTATTTATTTTCGAAGTTTCGCCAATGTCTCAAGCTTTGCCAGGTGTATGGTTTGCGAAAAAAAGGAAAATCCCATGTTTTCTGTATGTGCAGGATTTGTGGCCGGAAAATGTTGAGATGGTTGCAGGAGTGCGAAACAAAACTGTATTGCGTATGATTGGCAGGATGGTGGACTATATTTACCGGCACTGCACGCGCATATTTACGGCTTCTTCAAGCTTCATAGATGCTATTATGCAACGGGGTGTACCTTCAGGCAAACTGGTCTATTGGCCACAATACGCGGAGAGTTGTTACAGGCCGCTCAATGACTGTGGCCAGCGAAGAGAAGGTAGATCAGATGAGTTTGTATTGACTTTCGCGGGGAATATTGGATATGCGCAAGGATTGGAACTGATCCCAAAAATGGTAGCAGTGGCTAAAAAACAAAGCAACCGTGAATTCAAGGTAAATATAGTTGGTGAAGGACGTTTTTTACAGCAGCTGAAAAGAATTGTTCATTCGGAGGGTCTCGACAAGATTATCAGGTTTTTACCCAGACAGCCGGCAGAACGTATCTCTGAGATGATGGGGGAAAGCGATGTTGCCTTTCTCAGCTTGGCGGATACGTCTCTATTTGCCATGACGATTCCGGCTAAATTGCAATCCTATATGGCATGTGGAATTCCAATTTTGGGCTCGGTCAGTGGAGAAACAGCGAGAATCATTGAAGAATCTGAATCAGGTTTGTGTGCTCCAGCCGGCGATGGTGCGAAGTTGGCCGAAAGTCTCGTCACATTTCTTGAAATGTCTGAAGAGCAGATTGTTGAGATGGGAGACAGGGGTCGAAGTTATTATGAGCGGCATTTTGATAAGGCGGCTTTACTGGATAAGATGGATGAATACATAAACGCTGTGATGAGGGGGCAGGTGTAATGTTCAAAGGCAAAACGATGCTAATTACAGGTGGGACGGGGTCTTTTGGGCACGCTGTCATGAAAAGATTTCTAGAAACCGATATTCGAGAGATACGAATTTTCTCCCGCGATGAAAAGAAACAGGAAGATATGCGTAAACGATATCAAGAAGATCGGTTGAAATTCTACATTGGAGATGTCAGGGATCAAGGGAGCGTGAGGAACGCTATTCATGGGGTCGATTTTCTTTTTCATGCCGCGGCACTCAAACAGGTTCCGTCATGCGAGTTTTTTCCTTTAGAAGCCGTGAAAACAAATATTTTGGGGACCGAAAATGTTTTAAACTCAGCGATTGACTGCGGCGTTGAAAAAGTCATCTGTCTTTCCACGGATAAGGCAGCTTACCCGATCAATGCTATGGGGATTTCAAAAGCGATGATGGAGAAAGTCTTCATCGCAAAATCTAAAACAGTTGATCCCTCGGAGACTCTTATCTGTGGTACCCGTTATGGGAATGTGATGGCTTCCAGAGGATCAGTTATTCCATTGTTTATCGAGCAGATTAAATCGGGAAGCCCTCTGACAGTGACTGACCCGGGTATGACCCGGTTTCTGATGAGCCTTGAAGAAGCGGTTGAGCTTGTAGTGTTCGCATATAGAAATGCACAAACCGGCGATATTATGGTTCAGAAATCACCAGCTTCGACCATTGGGGATTTGGCACAGGCTTTGCTTGAGCTTTTTGATACAGACAACGAGATAAAGATTATTGGAACAAGACACGGTGAAAAGAAATATGAAACGCTATTAACGAAGGAAGAGTATTT
>CAZGCS010000013.1:1292-4536 GCA_964524395.1 uncultured Mageeibacillus sp. | reverse complement strand
TCTTTCTATATGACCTTGACACAGATGCCAGCCTGCTTGGTGAGTACTGTGCGAGAGCTGATATCGTATTTCACTTGGCAGGCGTCAACAGACCCAATGAGACATCTGAGTTTATGGAGGGGAACTTTGGTTTTACGGCAACCCTTCTCACAAAACTCAAGGAACACAGAAATAATTGTCCGATTATTTTATCTTCGTCAACTCAGGCTGAGTTGGATAATCCATATGGTCGCAGTAAAAAAGCAGGAGAAGATTTGCTGATCAGATTCGGCGAAGAAACAGGTGCAAAGGTCTTGATATACCGATTCCCTAATGTATTTGGTAAGTGGAGTCGTCCCAACTATAACAGCGCCATTGCAACCTTTTGTCATAACATAGCGAGAGGCTTGCCTGTCTCGATCCATGACCCGGAAGCCCTGTTAAAATTGGTTTATATTGATGACCTTGTTACTGAACTGATCCATGTGATGGAAAACAAGAAAGAGGGGCAAGGTACTTTTGGCGAGGTACCCTGCGTTTATACAGTACGACTCGGGAAGATTGTGGATCTACTCCTCAGTTTTGCCGAAAGCAGGCAGAGTCTTGCCGTTCCTGACTTGGATGACCCGTTTGTTAGGAAGCTTTTCAGCACCTACGTCAGTTTCCTGCCTGAAGATAGCTTCAGTTACGACTTGAACATGAACACCGATAGCAGAGGATCATTTACTGAGTTTCTGAGAACTCGAGACAGAGGACAGCTATCCATTAACATTTCAAAGCCGGGAATAATCAAAGGAAACCACTGGCACCATTCAAAGGTTGAGAAATTTCTTGTCGTAAGTGGAAATGGGATAATACGATTTCGCGAAATTGAGTCAGAAGATATCATTGAAGTGCCAGTGTCAGGACAAACATTACAAGTGGTCGATATTCCGCCAGGGTACACCCACAATATTGAAAATACGGGAGATCAGGATATGGTCACGATCATCTGGGCAAACGAACTGTTTGACCCGGATCAACCGGACACTTATCCCTTGGAGGTTTAAGCTGTGAAAAAACTTAAGGTAATGACAGTTGTCGGCACAAGGCCCGAAATAATCAGGCTTTCCGCAGTTATCTGCCGGCTCGAAGCATCCGAAGCCATCGAGCACATACTGGTACACACTGGTCAAAATTATGACTATGAGCTTAATGAGGTGTTTTTTCTTGATTTAAATCTGCGGAAACCGGATTATTTCCTTAATGCGGCAACCGGAACACCAATGGAGACCATTGGGAGTATCTTGATTAAGATCGACCAGGTACTGAGCGAAGTTTCTCCGGATGCCTTTTTAGTTTTAGGTGATACAAATAGTTGCCTTGCGGCGATTGCCGCTAAACGGAGACATATTCCGATTTTTCATATGGAAGCTGGAAATCGTTGCTTTGATCAGAGAGTTCCGGAAGAAACAAATCGAAAAATCGTTGACCATATTGCGGACATCAACATGCCATACAGTGATATTGCAAGAGAATATCTGGTTCGTGAAGGATTCCCTGCTGATCGCATTATTAAAACGGGTAGCCCAATGTATGAGGTGTTGAGCAAAATGTCTGAGAGTATCGAAAATTCGTCAGTACTTGAACGACTTAAACTGATAGAGGGCGAATATTTTGTAATCTCTTCGCATCGGGAGGAGAATGTGGATTCTGGGACGAATTTCCTCGACTTGATCGACAGTCTTAACGAGGTGGCGGATGCGTATGGGCTGCCACTTATTGTAAGTACACACCCACGGACCCGAAATAGAGTTGAGTTGAGCGGGGTCACACTTGATAAGCGTATTATTCTCATAAAACCATTAGGTTTCACCGATTATGTCAAGCTGCAGAAGCACGCCAGAGCTGTTCTCAGCGACAGCGGAACAATCAGTGAGGAGTCGTCGATTCTGGGGTTTAAAGCGCTTAATATCAGGCAAGCTCACGAACGGCCGGAGGCAATGGAAGAAACAGCAGTCATGATGGTAGGTCTGAAAAAGGAGAGAATTTTGCAGGGACTACGTGTCTTGGAAATGCAGGATGACAGAACACTCATACCCGTCACAGATTATATGGTGCCGAACGTGTCCGAGAAGGTGCTAAGAATTATCTTATCGTACACAGACTATGTAAACCGTGTTGTGTGGGCCGAATGATTCTCAGCTCAATTATGCCGAAATTCGTGCATTTGCTGTTTAGTTATTCAGCAAAAAGTAACACCTAAGCTTCAGGCGATGTATTATTTCACCTTTATTATCGGTTTGATTAGCGTCGTTTTCTTTAAGGAGAACAAGAAAGTATTTTGGGTAAATTTTTCCCTTCTTCTTCTTATGGCACTTTTTCGTTATGGAGTTGGGGCGGATTACTTTTCTTACTTTTATCATTACACGAGAATTGATGCCAATGTGTTGGTGGAGATTAAGAAAATTGCCAGGGAAGAGATACTTTTTCGAGTTTTAGCAAGTATGTTCCGAACTGCAGGGTTGAAGTATGAGTACTTCGTTGCTTTCTTGTCGGTTGTCAATCTCACGTATGTGGCAAAAATTTGCTTGAAGTACAGCAAATACCCAGTGATGTCTCTCTTGTCCTATTACTCGTTTTTCTATTTCGTATGGACATTTAGCGCGCTGAGGCAGGGGCCAGTGATCGCTATAGGCGTTTATTACCTGCTTCAATGTTTGGAAGAGAAGAAACCACTGAAAATAACTGTAATCAGTTTAGTATTGGCACTTTTCCATGTGAGCGCTCTCTATCTGATTGTTGGTTATTTCCTCGTAAGCTTCAGAGTTGATAAAAAGCAATTACTCGTAACCATAGCTTTGAGCATTTCATTTTCACTTATCCCGTATGGTTTGATTTTAAGGCAATTCATGCATGTTGACCTAGTAAGGAGATTGTCAAACTATATCTCCTCTGATTACGGATTTACCTCGATTATTGACTTTAAAAGTCTCGCAAGGTTAGCATTTTTGGCCTTGATATTTTATTTTTACGATACGATTTCTGAGGAAAATGAGTTTAATGGAAAGATTGCTCGTTTATTTATATTTGGGATGTGTCTTTACTTGATAATAAAATTTTCCGAGTTGACTGCGGCACGCTTGTCGATCTACGGTTTTTATCTTCTTATAATTCTCCTGCCGGCTATTTACGAACGTTACAAGAACGCCGTCAATATTCAGGTGATTATGATGTCTGTCTTTATTCTTCTTTCCTCCCTGTTCCTAACCAAAGAAATCAGGAC
>CAZGCS010000013.1:0-1192 GCA_964524395.1 uncultured Mageeibacillus sp. | reverse complement strand
CTCCAAAATCTGTGGAGCTGACGGATAAACAAAAAGCGGAAATTGTCAAGGATCTTGAGGCGAATAATGATGTTGTTAAAAAGTCAAATGATCGCCTAGCAGTTCTGAAAAAGCGCCACGAAAGACTCTTGAACCGATTGGAAAACAGCGTTTACCTTGCTATCGATCACAAAAATCAACCGGTCGCATCATTTGAGGTCAACCTTGAGTTAAAAAGCGATTTAAATGAAAGTGATGACATCGTTTCTTGGAAACAACATACACTTGCTCTTGAGTATCTTAAACATGTGACGGGTAATGTTTTCTTCGATTCGCTCGTCGTTGCCAACAATTATCGGGTTGATATTGAATGGATGAAGGAGCTGGTTTCGGCCAGACTTAATAATGATAACAAGATCGAGGTGGAGGTTACAGGATCCAACAAAGATATGGTACTTTTGCTCGTCCAGACCTCTCGAGATTACTTCCGTTACAAGGTAGGACCTCAACTTGTGTTCGCATACCCTCATGATGTTGAAATTGGGGGAATTGAATTCGCTTCCTTTGAGAACGTTAACATTAAGAGAGAAAGAGATTTACTCGAGAAAGAAAATGACGACCTCCTTTCTGAAATGAAACAAGAACAGAATAAGGCGGATGAGATTAAGGATAAAGCGTTTGCAAAAAAAATTGCTGAACTTGAAACTATTGAAAAACAAAAGGTACTGGAAGAACAAAAACAGAACGGCCTTATTTCGCATGTTGTTCAAGGACTACTGCTAGGGTTTATATTGGCGCTTATTTCAAGCGCTTACCGTGTGGCATCACTTCGGACAGTTTTTTATCCGGATGAGTATGCGGAAAAACTGGGTTTGTTTTATTTGGGTGATATTTCGATTACTGGCAAGGCAGAAGATAGAAAACGTGTTTGTGTCGGTGATCGGAGTATCGGAAGTGCATGGAAGACTTATAAGGCCAAGACAATCGGAGACGAAGTAGCGATCGAAAAGATTGCTTCGATAATCCGTGGAGTAGTCAAAACGGATGAAATGAGAATTGGTGCTGAAATTGCAGTCATAGGTAATCCGTCATCACCAGAGGATTCAGATGTCGTTTCCAAGCTCGGCCAGGCTTTGTCGATCGATTCTGATGGTCAAACGAATTTTGTCCATTTCTCTCTTCTTGATATCGAGAACCCAGAGGGACTGAAATT
>CAZGCS010000012.1:0-23206 GCA_964524395.1 uncultured Mageeibacillus sp. | reverse complement strand
GACAGGCTGACCCGGCTGTGCTTTGTGCCTGTAATACCGTAAAATCGATCTGACCAGAGACAGGCTGGAATCCTTTGAACAGTGGCTTCCTTGTGGTATCCTTCCCGGCGTTTGAGGTCAAAATAAATTCTGCCACAACCCTCTGTTCGCAGTCCGCGCCCTTGATTCGTCAAAGAAATCTCTGTTATAATAAACTGCGTTTTACAAGGGAATGGAAACATTTCTTATGCATCTTTTTTATTTATCCGTCAGGTGCAAAAATCGGCAAACGGAGACCAAGGGAGGGTAAAATGAGTAGTAAAAATTATGTCGAAGACACAACCATTCAGGGAAGAAGAGAAGAAATAGAGATCAAGGTGAACCGAGTCATCGAACTCTTGAAATCTGAGGATCTCGATGCTCTGTACCTTGCAAGGCAGTCTGATTTCGCATGGATTACTGCAGGTGCCAACGGGGTGGTGACGATTTGTGTCGAAGACAGCGTTACTTCGGTCCTCGTGACGCGGGATGGCCAACGTTATGCGATCACCAACGTTATCGAAGAAAGGCGAATGAAGGAGGAAGAGCTTCTCGAAGAACTTGGTTTCACCCTGCTTTCGCAGGAATGGTATGAAAATAAAACAGAAAAATTCATCACAGATATTGTTGGCAGCATGGATCGGGTCGGTTCGGATGTCCCATTCGGCAAGGCAAAGATGATTTTCGACAAAATCAAACCCCTGCACTATTCGTTGACTCACAATGAAATTTGCCGCTATCAGTACCTCGGCGATCATATGTCGAAAGCCCTTGAAGGATACCTGGCCACAGTAAAGCCCGGGATGACAGAGTATGAGATTGCGGGGGGAGTCGCGAACGTGCTTTGGCCTGAGAAGATTGATCAGGTGCTTTTCCTGGTGGCGACGGATGAGCGAATCCCTAAGCACCGGCATGCGGTACCCACCTCCAAAAAACTTGAAAAGAGCTTAATGGTATCGTGTAACGGCCGATATAAAGGCCTGATTACGACGACGACGCGCATGGTTCATTTTGGCACGCCTCCCGCGGGATTGCTTGACCAGTTTGATTTGAACGCAGAGATCGAGTGCCGGATGATTGAAGCAACCAAACCGGGAGTGGACGAGCTGGTTCCGCATCGGTTGGGTAAGCAGCTGCTCGAGGAGCACGGATTCGGTGAGATGTATTTCAGACATGCACAGGGCGGTCCGCAAAGTTACTACAATCGTTATTACAGCACTTCAGAGGCGGTTCACGGTATTGTTCAACCCAACCAGTGTTTCTGCTACCAACCTGTCATTGATGGCACCAAAACGGAAGATGCCTTCATTGCGACTGAGAGCGGGCCGCTGATGGTTACCAAACCTTTCAGTTTCCCCAAGATTACCAAGACAGTGAACGGGACGACATTTGAAAGACCAGGAATGTTGGTTGTCGACTGATAATTATCTGTCTGTGTGTAAAGGCCACGGCTGAACTGAAAAAGGCTGTCTCCAGGTTAGCGGGACAGCCTTTTTTTTGCCGTTTTGTCTGTCAACTAGTAATTAAGCGCGTGAATCTCAAAGTGAGCCTGCGGATGGTCGCAGGTCGGGCAGAGCTTGGGGGCCTTCTTGCCGACATGGAGGTGACCGCAGTTGCGGCAAATCCAGACGGTCTCACCGTCTTCCCGCTCGAACACAATATCTTCTTCAATATTGGCAAGAAGCCGACGGTAGCGGGTTTCATGGTTCTTTTCCACCTCGCCTACCAGGCGAAACCTCTTGGCGATCTCCTTGAAACCTTCCTCTTCCGCCTCTTCGGCAAACTTGGCGTACATATCGGTCCACTCATAATGCTCACCATCAGCGGCGTCTTCCAGATTTACCGTTGTCCCGGGAACATCACCGCCGTGAAGATACTTGAACCAGAGCTTGGCGTGCTCCTTCTCATTCCTCGAAGTTTCATCAAAGAAAGCGGCAATTTGCTCGTAGCCTTCCTTCTTGGCCTTGGACGCGTAATACTGATACTTGGTGTGTGCCATGGACTCACCTGCAAATGCTTCTTGCAGGTTCTTTTCAGTTTTCGTACCTTTCAGATCTTTCATATTCTTTGTCATTCCTTTCTTTTTCATTTTATTGTTGAGACAACTGCAATGTCAGAAACCAGCTGCCACCTTCTAATCTACCAGACTTTGGCGGAGGGCGGAATGGAGTCCTGGAAAAAGCGCTCAAAGCGCAGTTTATTTCTCAATCTCCAGGATTTCCTCATGATTTTATTGGCCACACCTCGTGATTTTTTTGGGTGTTTCCAGATTACGTTTTCAGGCAAACGCTATTTTAGGGTACAATGCTATGGTGTGATTGTTGTCGCAAGGTATTTTGTAAAGAGATGAAACCTTAAGTTTGAGTGAAAGTTCATTGCGTAATTGCTGCAATTATTTAGACGGATAGAGGCCTGTCGATTTTTAGGTTGCTGTGAGTGATTAAAGTCTGGAAGAAAACGTGAGGATAGACACAGGTGCTCTTGTGTCTAGGCGAATGCGGATCAAATATGAGAAAGAGATGGGAACTATGAACAAAAACGATTCACTATTGTCTTTGGAGTTTTGCGGGAAGCATTTTGTAAATCCGTTTACACTGGCTGCATCACCGCCCTCTGATACGAGAGAAAGGATAGAGCGAGCTTTTGAGGCAGGCTGGGGGGGGGCTGTTTTTAAGACAACTTCAGTGGAGTCAGAGGTCGTTGACTTGGCATACCCAATGATGGGCGGTTTGTCATACAAAGATCAAAGACATGCTTCATTCTATAATATTGACTTGATCTCGGAGCGGAAGATCGATGAGATTTGTGACGATATCCGCTACCTCAAAGCAAAATTCCCCGAGCGTATTCTGATAGGCAGCATCATGGCGGGTTGCAAAGAAGACTGGGAAGAACTCACGTCGAAACTCGAAGCTGCAAATGTCGATATGATTGAGTGCAGTATGTCCTGTCCGCAGGGTGAAGGAGATGGCACAATCCCCATTAATGATCCAACGCTCGCAAAAGAAGTTACGGGATGGATCAAGAGTGCGCTCTCCAAAGACACACCCTTGATCGTCAAGCTCGCACCTATTGTCACAGATATCGTCGCAATTGGTAATGCTGCGAAAGAAGGTGGAGCTGACGCACTTTGCGCGATTGACACCGTTCGCGGTTTCCCTGGGATCGATCTGGATACACTCGAACCAAAACTCAGTGTCCGTGGGAAATCAACATTTGGCGGACTGTCGGGACCCGCGATCCGTCCGATTGCGCTGGCCTGCGTTGCCGATTTGGCGCAGAATGTTCAATTACCGATAGCGGGCGTGGGGGGCTTGACAACCTGGCGGGACGCTGCTGAATTCCTCTTGCTTGGTGCGAGTAATCTTCAGCTGTGTACTGCGATCATGAGATATGGATTTGAAATGATTGATGACCTGAAGTCAGGTCTGATCAATTATATCCTGGAGAAAGGTTTTGCTTCCATCCACGATATGGTTGGCAAATGTTTGGGCACATTTGCCGAGCACGATGATCTTGATCGCACCGTAAAGGTTGTTTCCTCAATTAACCGGGATATCTGTATTCGTGACAACGCCTGTTACGTGGCTTGTCGTGACGGCGGATACAATGCCATTATCCTGACGGATGATGTGCCGCGAATTGATGAAGAGAAATGCCGCGGCTGCGGCGTTTGCCTGTCGGTCTGTCCTGTCGATGATTGTATGGTGCTTAAGCATGTCTAGGAAAGAGGGTAAAAGTATGGTAACGCTGTTAATGACGGAAACGCAGGCTGTCGCTGAAGCTAATCGCTGCCTGCATTGCTTTGATGCTCCCTGTATTAAAGATTGTCCCGCCGGGATTAATGTTCCGCGATTCATCCAACGAATGACATCTGGTGACTGGGTGGGAGCGGCTGAAACAATTAAAGAAAGCAACCCGCTCGGTTTTGTTTGCGGTCAGGTCTGTCCTGCTGATATGTTATGTCAAAAGAACTGCAACCGCGCTGATAAAGGTGGAGTGATCCAAATTGCTGACCTCCAATCGTACGCTATGCACAAGGCTCTTGAAGAGAACTTGCTAAGACAGCCGGAATCGGAGAAACAAAAAGTTAAAAAAATCGCTGTCGTTGGCGGGGGACCAAGTGGTGTCACAGCCTCGACACTTCTGGCGGGCTTAGGATATCAAGTGACTGTGTACGAAAGGTCTGACGAACTCGGAGGTATACCCTTGCGTGAGATACCAAACGATCGTTTGATTAAGGCGGCGTATAAAAAGGAACTGGAACAACTCGTTTCGGATAAGGTAACGATTAAGACAAATACGGTTGTTGACGAAGAACTGGCTAAAGAGATAATGGATAACTATGACGCGATCTATCTCGCCTGCGGGTTGGGTGAACCGTCTACACACATCAGATCCTCCGCAGAAAACTACCTTATGGCTGAGGATTTTCTGACGAACGCGAATGCAGGAGAATATGAGGGGGGAGGAGTGTCCGGTACTGTCGTTGTACAAGGTGGGGGAAATACTGCCATTGATGCAGCGATGACGGCGAAGGCACTCGGCGCGGAGCGTTCAATCATCAGCTATCGCCGTGGACTTAAAGAGATGCCCGCTTGGCCAGAAGAATACCTTCAGGCGGCGGGGCTCGGTGTGGAATTTTTATTTCACACACAAATACTGGACGTAAAAGAAAAGGATGGCAAAATAGTTGGCATTACCCTGGCCTCAGTTTCCTTGGGGGAACCTGGTTCAGATGGTCGGCGTGTACCGATCGTCAATGAACAGGAAATCTTTGATATATCAGCTGATCTTCTGATCAGTGCCACCGGAAGGCCAGCGAATGAAGCCATGTTGGATGTTTTTTCAGATGTGAAGGAATCCGGCCGTTTCTTTATCGGTGGTGACGCAAACAACGGTGGTGAGACCGTTGTCAAGGCTGTGGCCGAAGCAAAAGATGCGGTCGATGCAATTCATGCTTATCTGAGTAAAGAATGATGTGATGGGCACAGATTATGGCAAGTACTGTTTATAAAAACGCTAAAATATTTACATATGATGAAACCCAACCTTACTTTGATGCGGGTTATCTTGTTATCAAGTCAGGCCGCTTTGCAGCTGTAGGGTCTATGAAAGAGTATGTGAAACCCGAAGACTCCACTGAAATCGACCTGAAAGGAATGGTCGTATTACCGGGCATGATTCATAGCCACAGCCACTTCTACGGCCAATTTGTCAGAGGCATCCCATTGAGTGCACCAATGGCAAATTGGCAGCAAATCTTGGGAAACATGTGGTGGCAAGTCGATAAGTTGCTTGATGAGGACATGATTTACTATAGTGCGATGATGGGTCTGGTCGAGGGTATCGAGATGGGAACGACATGCTATATTGACCACCATGCCAGCCCCAATCACATCAGTGGCTCGCTTGAACTAATTGAAGAAGCCGTTAACCAATTCGCAGCTCGTGCGGTGCTCTGTTATGAGGTGACAGATCGTGATGGACAAGAACGATGCGACAAGGGAATACGGGAGAATGTACAGTTTATAAAAAATCATCTGGATAAACCGGATGCGCTCGTACAGGCCAGTTTCGGGCTCCACGCGTCCTACACCCTGGATGATGCAACACTGGAGCGATGTGTTCATGAAGCAAATGCCCTGGGTGTTGGTTTTCATATTCACGTTGCCGAAGACATGGCGGATGTGTACGACAGTTACCGCCGCTGCGGAAAGCATGTTGTCGATCGACTGGACGATTTCGGCGTACTCAACGACAAAACAATAGCGGCGCACTGTGTCCACGTGAATCAGGAGCAATGGCGAATTTTCAAAGAGAGAGGCGTGATTGTCGCCCACAACATTGAGTCAAATATGAACAATGCTGTCGGTATTGCTCCAGTCTGGCAGATGCTCACGGATGGTGTTCAGGTTGCTCTTGGCGGCGATGGTTTCGTCTATGATTCGTTTAAGGAACTCTCGATCGCTTTGCTGGCGCAACGCGCGTTTAATCAAGATCCGCGAGTGATGGCAAAGGAAGAGATTGACAATCTTCTTTTCAACAATAATTTTAAAGCTGCGGATATGTTCTTCGACGGTGTTGGGCCATTAAAGGCTGGTAACGCAGCCGATTTCATCGCCATCGACTACACTGAATTCACACCACTCAATGCTGGGAATCTTTATTCGCATATGACAAGTAATTTTTCAGGGAATGTCGATACAGTTGTAATTCGCGGTGAAGAGATCTTGCGAAATGGTGAGTTCAGAGCGATTGACAAGGAAGAAATCAGTGCCAAATGCCGCGAACACGCAGAACGGCTTTGGAAGCTTCTGTGACGCCAAGCCAAGTGATTGAACCGTTATGAAGAAGGGGTGTGGCTGCCCCAAAATGACAGGCTCCCCTCAAAGTTGGCAGATGAAATACCACAACATCTGAAAACGGAGAAGGGAGTTTCTTATGTCCAAAACAAAGATCTGGGCGAAGGAAGAAAAGCTTTCGATGTTAGGCTGGATGTACAACTTCACTGCTTTTCTTCGTTCTTCCCTTGAGTACACAGACTCTCTCCCTTCACAATATGTCCAGGTTTTCGTCCGCGCCCCCCTGGCTGATTTCATACTTGCCAAATGCAAGGATTCCTGCCATGGTTTCCACAAGAAATGGATCTACCGGATTCCCGGCTTCCCCATGCCTGAGCGCGCTTCCAAGATGAATGTCAGTACCATACTGCCGGGCTGCCCCGGCAATACGGGGCGCATTCCGGAGCGTGATGCCGCTTGCCAGAATCAGTTTGGGCCGCGACCTTTGCGCGTACCATGCCAGCCGGTCAAGGTTGTCGATGACCGCGCCCCATCCCAGGGAAGTCAGAATATGCGTAATCCTTTCATACTGGTTGATGAGCTCGAGCGACAAATCGACATCTGAAGACTGGTCGATGGCCCGGTGGAAGGTAAGGGTCATGTCGGTGTCCCCCACAAGCCGGTCCAAGACCGCTATATCCGCAATGCCATCCCCATCGAGCATGCCCGTGACCAGATGCCTGATGCCGAGCTGCCTGAAGCGCTGGACATCCTTCCTCATTTCCAGCAGATCGTTGGGGCCATAACGGAAAGAAGGCTTGTTTGGGCGCAGCATGACAGCAACAGGAATCTTTACATGCTCAAGGACTGTCCTGATCAGGCCGTCATTGGGTGTAAACCCACCCTCGCTTAAGGCGGAGACGAGCTCAATACGTTGCCCGCCGGAGCGCTCGATGGCGAGCGCGTCATCCAGGCTGGACGCGATGCACTCAAAGACTGGAGTATGCTTGGTTTGTTCCGTCATGCCATGCTCCGGTGTGCTCCTGCAACCATGATAGCACCGCCATAAAAAAACCGGCCGGCAGAAGCCGGCCGGTCAAGCCAAAAAGGCGACGCTTAAAAATTACTTCTTGCCGAACAGGCCTTTGACTGCGCCCAGGGTTTCCCCCGCCTTATCAACAGAGAGCTTGGCTTTGATGCCATCCACAATGGCTTTCATCTGATCATTGGGAAGTTTTACCCCCAATGTTTTCTCAACCGCCTTGACAGGATCCTTGGAAAAGAGATCCGACAATACTTTGTCAAGCTTCAGTTGTTTTACGAGATCTTCGATCGTTTTAGCAATATCCATGTGACTCTCCTTTTTGTCAGGGGTCCGGCAAAACTTTTGGAGGAAGGCTGTGCGGACACCTTTTTGCCGATATCGAGGGCAGTAATTCTTAAGTTCAGGTAAAATCTAGCATGCAGGAAACAATGGTTTCGTATCACAGGTTCTGAACATGTTAAGATAAGCCAATGAAGAATTCGAATAAGCCGGAAGACTTGAAGCAGGCCATACTTGACCATTACGAACGGCTTTCGGCGCAAGAGATCGAGCCCATGGAAAAGGCCCGGACGATCACGGAGTCACTGGGCTACAAGCCGGAGGATCTGGACGCCCTTCCTGCGGATGTTGACCTTGGACTGGGTTGCGGTAATCCCCACGAGCGGGCCAGGCCTCAGGCAGGTGAGAGTGTGCTTGATCTCGGTTCAGGACGCGGGCTGGACTGTTTCCTGGCGGCGAAAGCAGTCGGATCGACGGGACGTGTCGTTGGTGTCGATGCCTTGGCCAGTATGGTCAATAAAGCGACATCGATCGCGCAAAAACAGGGATTCGACAATTGCAGCTTCGTCCAGGGGGAAATCGAGGCGATTCCGTGCGAGCCGGACACCTTTGACTTGGTCATCAGTAATTGCGTGATCAATTTGTCCCGCCGCAAACCAAGTGTCTACAAAGAAATCTTCCGAGTTCTGAAGCCTGGAGGGCGGGTTGCCATCTCCGACATTACAACAAAAAAAGCCTTGCCCGCCGAATGGGTGGCCGATCCCCACATGGCCAAGACTTGAGTGGGCGGTGCCTGGTCTGTGGAACAGATCACCAAAGCCTTCCGGGCCATCGGTTTTACCAATGTCACAGTGGCCAGTGAAGAGGTAACCGAAGCATATGCCCGGAAATGGGGGCACGGCCTCGCCATCCGGGAGTATATCCAAAGCAGCCTGATCTATGCGGAAAAACCGCTGGTGATGAGCCGCGGAGTCATCTCAAAAACGAACCGCAAGGCGCTGAAAAAAAGACCGTCAGGCGTCTGCCTGCCTTCTCTTGCGACGGTTTCTGCCACCGACGCAAATCAAAAGACCTCCAAGGAAACCGGCGATATGAGCCCACCAGGCGATTCCTCCGGCTCCTCCGTCCAGGAAACCTGAGACAAACTGCAGGATAATCCACAAGATCAAATAAATAAAAGCCGGGATATTAACGAAATAGGGCATAAAAGGGATCAGGGTCAGTATCTGTGCCCGGGGGTAAAGAACCAGGTAAGCGCCCATGACACCGGAAATCGCGCCCGAGGCTCCAAGTGTAAAAATATCGGAATGGAGATCGGACAGGGCGTGGGCGAAAATTGCGATCAAGCCCGTCCCCAGGTAGAACAGAAGGTAGCGGAAGGGCCGGAGATAATCTTCGACGTTGTCGCCGAAGAGCCAGAGTATCCACATGTTACCGATCAGGTGGCTCAGACCGCCATGGAGGAACATGCTGGTGATAAGCGGCCAGTACAACTGCCTGGCACGGATGGCATCGAGAAAGCCCTGGGGCGTGAAGGCGTAACGCTCAAAGAACAAATAGAGGCCAAAGTCACTGAGCGTTGACTGGTATATGAAGACCAGCACATTAATGGCGATCAATACGACCGTGATCAGCGGAAAACGCTTGCTGGGCTGGCTGTCTCTTAAGGGAAGCAAAAATTCTCTCCTTTATCCCTGCTGGAGTTCCCTGCTCAGCATGGAGAAGGGAGTTGTGTCGCCCAGCAGCACATAACCAACCAGTTTATCTCCCAGAAAATTGCGCCGGTCGTAGGTGAGTTGCGTCTCATCAAAATGAATCTGCGAGGAAATCTCCGGATCGGACGGTGCAATATCGCCGGCTGATGCGATGCGTGTTTCCATGGTATTGACCAGGTAGGGGGGTGTGGGGATGACACAGGTTTCGTGGCCACCGGCAGCGTTGGCACCGGCCACCTTGCCCTCACGCATGGAAACCGGCCAAAGACCGTACCACTGACCCTCCATCACGGCATTGTCGCCTGCTGCGTAAACGTTGGGGATGCTGGTTTCCATCCGATTGTTGACAACAAAACAACGGTCGACAGCAACGCCCGTTCCATCCATGACCTCAAGCCGGGCACGGACCCCGGTCGCGACAAGAACAATGTCCGCGGGTACCGACATGCCATCTTCGAGCAGGACAGATGAGACTTTCCCGGTCGCGGGATCGGCCAGAATCTCTTTTGTCACCGCATTTTTCACCACTTTGACACCGACCCGCTCGACCTGTTCCTGGAACATGGCGCTGGCCCGTTCATCGAGTTGCCTGGCCAGGAGAGCTTTGCCGCGCTCCAGGATGCTTGTGTCAAGCCCGCGCTGTTTCAGGGCATAAGCGGCTTCGAGCCCCAGCAGGCCCCCACCGATTACAAGACCCGTTTTGGCAGTTTTGATGTATTCGGAGATGGCGAGCGCGTCATCGAGTGTCCAGAGCGTGAAAACACCCTCCAGTTCACTGCCTTTGACAGGAGGTATGAAACTGCGGCTTCCGGTTGCCAGAATCAGCTTGTCATAGTGAAAAGTGGAACCGTTACCAAGCTCAAGCAACTGACGCTCCGGATCAACATGTTTGACAACGACGCCGCGCCGGAGATCGATATTTCTTTCCTGGTACCAGGATTCCGGATGAAGGACAATCTTCCCGGCGCTTTCAGGGTCCATGATGACCCCGGGCAGCCTCGGGCGCTGGTAAGGAAGATGAGGGTTTTCCGAAAAAATGATAATCTCAAGGCCGGGATCCGTCTTTCTGGCCGATTCCGCCGCAGAGAGCCCCGCAATTCCGCTGCCGATAACCACGATCCTTTGATCTGCCATTTCAAACCTCCTGCTGAAGGGAAAATTCTACCATGAACGGCCCTGCCAAGGGCTGTGCACAATTACAATCATAAGTACTGGCCAGCCCGCATGTCAAATAGAAAGCGATTGTTACAAGGGGACCCGGACTTGTGTTCCCGGACAAGGATCTTCTTCATGTAAAATGAAACAACAAAGCGCAAAGGAGGGGTTTCCTGTGAACGAAGAGCATAAAAAGCGCAAGCACATACCCGATATTACGACCGCGCTTCGTGCCGATGTGATCCGTATGCCGGGTGTTATTTCCGAGTGTTCAGGGATCCGGATCCACGGCCGGCGTATCAAATCGGTCATTTTTACGACGGATGCGGCGCAAATCATTAATCACAACGCCGATGCCGCCATGGCAGTCTACCCCTTTACGCCGCACCCCGCCATATCCAATGCCTTGATCAGCATTTCGCCCGTGCCTGTTTTCGCCGGTGTCGGAGGCGGCACGACGGGCGGTGCCCGTTCCGCCCAAATCGCCATCTTTTCCGAGGCGCAGGGAGCCGTCGGCCTCGTCGTCAATTCGCCGACAACACTCGAGACCATCCGTGCCATCTACGAGGTAGTGGACACCCCGATCATCTGCACAATTGTCTCGGAATACATGGACATTGACGCCCGGCTGAAGGCGGGTGTGAGCGTTTTGAACGTAAGCGGCGCTTCCCGGACAGTCGATATCATTCGCAAGATTCGCGCTCAATATCCGGAGGTTCCCATCATCGCAACGGGAGGACCGACCGATGAGACGATCCTTGAAACGATCCGGGCGGGCGCCAACGCCATTACCGTGACGCCCCCTGCCAGCGCGGAACTGTTCAAGATCAAGATGGATAAGTACCGGGCCATGGCCGAGGAAAACTGTAAGGGCGGCTCGGAACTGATCTAGCTTCTACGGGGGAAAAGGAGGGATCAAGATGAAAGACCAGCGGGAAAAGAGAAAGAGAAATCAATTTTGGGAATGGCTCACCATCGGACTGGTGTTAGTCGGCGCCGGCCTGTTTACCCTTCTCAGGCCAAAGCTGCTCGCCAGCTCCATGCCGCTCGTCCTCGGCCTTGTCGCAATCGTTGCGGGCAGCATTTACGCGGCTGTCTATATCCGGGGTTTGGTCACGGGCAACAGCAAACACACCTCCTCTTTCACCAAGGCCGTGATTCCTCTGGTGGTAGGCTTGCTTCTCCTGATCAGGCCGGTCGAAACAGTCAAGTACCTGGTCGTTGCGGCAGGTCTCTATTTTATCGTAAATGCTCTTTTTACCTCCGTTGCGGCCTTGGTCATGCGAAGCTACAGCAAGGGTCTCTTTTGGTTCCTGTTTGTGGTTGCCCTGCTGGTACTGATATCCGGTTTGCTGATCGTCATTGCTCCCACCGCCCTGGGCGTCCCGGTCGAGACGGTGATCGGTTCTGGCCTGGTTCTGAACGGTTTGCTTTATCTGGTGAAAGCCCTGGGCGGTAAGATGGGCAAGAAGATGGGCAAGAAAGAAATACCCTCCCCTGCGGAAGAGGAACAGGCGCCCTCATGAAAAAAGTACTCCTGCTGCCCGATTCATTTAAGGGGACCATGGACTCCTCCACCATCTGCGGAATCATGGAGGATGCCATCCTGAGGCATTATCCGGATGCCCGGGTGGAGAGTCTGCCCGTTGCCGATGGTGGTGAGGGAAGCGTGGACAGCTTCCTGCAGGCACTGGGGGGTGAAAAGGTCAATATCCGGGTCAAAGGCCCTCTCTTCGAGGAAGTGGACGCTTTTTACGGCCTGGTCAATCAGGGCAGAACGGCCGTCATCGAAATGGCAGCCTGCGCAGGCCTGCCGCTGATGGGAAACCGGAAAAACCCCCTGATCACGACGACTTACGGCGTTGGTCAGATGATCCTGGCGGCAGCCGCCGGGGGAGCCAAAGAGATCATCCTGGGGCTGGGGGGGAGCGCCACTAACGATGGAGGTTGTGGTGCTGCTGCGGCGGCAGGCATTCGCTTTCTGGACTCGAAAGGGCAGGCATTTATTCCGGTGGGAGGGACACTTGAGCAGATTGACCGGATTGACCTTACGCTGAAAAACACGCTGCTTGAAAACCTGAAAATCAGAGCCATGTGCGACATCGACAATCCCATGCACGGCCCCTTGGGGGCGGCCTTTGTTTTTGCACCGCAAAAAGGTGCGGATGAAAATGGTGTGAAAATACTTGATGCCGGCCTCCGCCATCTTGCCGCAGTCATTGCGGGAGATCTTGGCAAGCGTGTGGCAGACTTGCCCGGGTCGGGAGCCGCCGGCGCCATGGGCGCGGGTGCTCATGCTTTTTTTGGTGCTTCTCTGGAAGCCGGCATCGAAGTGGTGCTCGATACCATTCGTTTTGAGCAGATCGCCGGCGATGCCGACCTGATCCTGACAGGTGAAGGCAAAATTGATAAGCAGAGCCTGGGCGGCAAGGTTGTGATTGGCGTGGCCCGGCGGGCCAAAAGACTTGGCGTGCCGGTTGCTGCCATCGTGGGAGATATCGGTGAAGGCATTGAAGACGTGTACCATGAAGGCATTAGCGGCATCTTCAGTATCAACCGCGTCGCGGTGGACTTTGACCTGGCAAGAAAGCGGAGTCAGGAAGACCTGTCCCTGACCGTGGACAACCTGATGCGGTTCTTAAAGCAGTTGGCTTTCTGACAAAGTGTTATAGTATTGCTTGCAAAATGATCAAAACAGCAAGAGGGAAGTGTAATGAAAGAGAAAAAGAGAATTGTGACCCTGTCCACCCGTGACCTTGTCCAGGACATCAAACACGACGGTTGCGGCGAGTGCCAGACTTCATGCCAGTCTGCCTGTAAAACATCATGTGGTGTCGTCAACCAGACCTGTGAGCAGGAAAAACGCTGAACCGGGGTAGAAACAGGCACTTCATCCTGACCTCTTCCTTCGGAATTTTCCAAGTGATTCATCAATACGAATTGAATGGCTACAAGCTCGTAGTCGACGTTGACAGCGGCAGTGTCCATGTCGTGGACGATCTGGTTTACCGGATCATAAGCCTTTACGAAACTGATTCCCTCCAGGCGATTATCCGGCAAGTTTCCGGCACATGGCCTCACGCGGATGTACTGGACGCGATAAGCCAGATCCAGTCGCTTGTCGATGAAGGACTCCTGTTCTCGAAAGTTGATCACAGGGAACGCTTGAGTGAAGGTGTCGGAACCCGCCCAATCATCAAGGCGCTCTGCCTTAATGTCGCGCATACATGCAACCTGAACTGTTCTTACTGTTTTGCTGCCCAAGGCAGTTACAAGGGCGAAGAGGCTGTCATGTCTGTAGAAACAGGCAGGCGTGCCATGGATTTCCTGATCGAAAATTCGGGCTCAAGGTACAATCTGGAGGTTGATTTTTTCGGTGGAGAACCCCTCCTCAATTGGGGTATGGTCAAGGAAACTGTGGCCTACGCACGCTCACTGGAAATGAAACACAAGAAACATTTTCGTTTTACCCTCACCACAAACGGCCTGCTGATCGATGAAGATGTCATTGAATTTACCAACCATGAAATGGACAACGTGGTATTAAGCCTTGACGGCCGTCAAGGGACGCACGACCGCTTCCGGGTGACCCGGGGCGGGACGGGCTGCTATGCGGTGGTTGTTCCCAAGTTCCAGGAACTGGTCCGGCGCAGAACCCGGGGTACCTATTATGTCCGGGGGACCTACACGCACTACAACACCGATTTTCTGGCGGACATTCTTCACATGGCTGATCTGGGTTTTGATGAAATCAGCATGGAGCCTGTTGTCTGCCCGCCCGATCAGCCTTATGCCCTGACAGAAGAAGACCTGCCGGTATTGAAAGATCAGTACGAAAGACTGGCCGCAGAGATGCTCGGCCGCGACAGGGAAGGACGCGGCTTCCACTTCTACCATTTCACCATCGACCTCGATCATGGGCCCTGCATTTACAAGCGCATCGCGGGATGCGGGGCGGGGACTGAATACCTGGCCGTGACGCCAAGCGGGGATCTTTATCCCTGTCATCAGCTCGTTGATGATCCCGGATTCTTGATGGGTAATCTACGTCAGGGAGTTATGAGGCCGGATTTGCAGGACAGCTTTGCGCGGTGCAATGTATTTGCGCGTCCTGAATGCGAGGCTTGCTGGGCAAAATATTTCTGCTCCGGTGGCTGTGCCGCCAACGCTTACCATGTGACAGGAAATCTTTTCGGGGTGGATGCCCACGGCTGTGAGCTGTTTCGAAAGCGCATGGAATGTGCCCTGATGATGAAGGCTGCATCTTTGACGAATCAGTAAAAAGACCCCGCGCCGGGCAGGGTCTTTTTCAAATCAATTTACATCCTGGTTTTCGTAACGTGGAACGGTTGTCGTCCATCCGTGCCTGTCGGGCAGGCGCTGGCGCTGGATCCCGACCAGCTCCTCGTAAAACATCAGGGAAACGGGTCCGATGACAAAATCGTTCAGGGTGATGGACCGCTCATTCCATGACAATTCGCCGACGGGTGAGATGACCGCAGCTGTTCCTGTTCCAAAGGCTTCTGAGAGCAGGCCTTTATCGTAGGCGTCGAACAGGTAATCAACCGCGACCCGGTCTTCCACGATCTCCATCCCTTTCTCCCTGGCCAGCGTCAATACGGAATCCCGTGTGATGCCCGGGAGGATGGTATCGCCAAGTTCAGATGTGACGATTTTCCCATCGATGACGAACATCATGTTCATGGCGCCGACTTCCTGCACGTATCGCTGTTCGCGGCCGTCGAGCCAGAGGACTTCGTTGAAACCGTCCTGTTTTGCCTGATGGGAGGCTTTGAAGCTGGCTGCGTAATTGCCGCCCGTTTTGGCGCGGCCGACGCCGCCCTTAACCGCGCGAACATGGCGGGTTTCAATGCGGATCCGGATGGGTTTCATCCCTTGCTGATAATAGGTTCCGGTTGGCGAACAGATCACAAAATAAATGAAACGTGTCGCAGTATGGGCGCCCAGGCTGGATCCGTCCGCGATCATGGTGGGACGAAGATACAAGGAGGTGCCCTCGCTCTTGGGGACCCAGTCGCGGTCCAAGTCTACCAGCCGGTTGATGGCCTCCACTTGCAAGTCTGCACCGATGGCGGGCATGCACATACGGTCGGCGCTCCTGTTCATCCGCTCTGCGTTGTCGCTGATGCGAAAAAGGCCGACCTCTCCATCATCGAGGGCATAGGCTTTGGCGCCCTCAAAAATCTCCTGGGCATAGTGAAATACCGGAGAGGCAGGATCGAGCGCGATTTTTTGGTAGGGAACGATGCGCGGATCAAACCAACCCCGTTCAGGTTCATATTCGACAACGAACATGTGATCACTGAAAGTCCTGGCAAATCCCAGCTTGCTTTCGTCTTCCGGTTTCGGTTTCGGACATTGCGATTTGGTGACGGCGATCTTCATAGTCAATCCTCTCTTGCGCGCCCCGCTTCGGGTCTGTTCGTTTTATCCGCCTCAGTCATCAACACAAGCAGCACCGCGCTTGAGTGCCTGCTCGTTAAGGGCGACCAGGTGTGCTTTTGGTCCGGTAAAAAGTTGTTGCAGCATGGCGGCAATGGTGTCGAATTTCAAGAGTTTCGTTGCCTCGATAAAAGCCCCCAACATAACCATGTTGGCCACCCGCATGTTGCCAATTTCGGAGGCGATTTCCATGGAGGGCACATAGATGGCCCGCACGTCATTGCGCTGGGTCTCCCTCTTGATGATTGACGCATTGACGAAGACGGTTCCACCTTTTTTGACGCTGGGTTCAAACTTGTCAAGCGAGGGCTGGTTCATGGCGATCAGTTCGCTTGGTTCCAATACAATGGGTGAAATGATCTCGCTGTCAGCGATGACCACACCACAGTTGGCCGTCCCACCCCGCATTTCGGGGCCGTAAGAGGGAAGCCAGCTGACGTTCATCCCCTCCGACATACCTGCTTCAGCCAGGGTCAGGCCAATTGCCATGACGCCCTGTCCGCCGAAGCCGGAAATAAGGATTTCGTTATAGGCCATCTCACGCCTCCTTTTTGGTGACATCACGGAAAACGCCAAGGGGGAAGATGGGGATCATGGTTTCATTCAACCATCCAAGTGCCTCAACCGGTGTCATGCCCCAGTTGGTCGGGCAGGTCGACAAGACTTCGATCATGGTGAAGCCAAGTCCCTGCTCCTGAGCCTGGAAAGCCTTTTTGATGGCCCGCTTGGCTTTGGCGACATGAGCCGGCGTCGTGACGGTCACACGTTCGATGTAAGCGGCGCCGTCGATGGTTGCCAGAAGCTCTGACATCCGGATGGGCGCGCCGTAGTGGTCAAAAGAGCGCCCGAAGGGAGCAGTTGTCGCCTTCTGTCCGACCAGGGTAGTTGGTGCCATCTGGCCGCCCGTCATCCCGTAGACGGCATTGTTGACAAAGATGGTGGTGATCTTCTCGCCGCGCATGGCAGCGTGGACAATTTCGGCTGTGCCGATGGCGGCAAGGTCTCCATCCCCCTGATAGGTAAAGACCGTACGGTCAGGGAGGACGCGTTTGATGCCGGTCGCAACGGCCGGAGCGCGGCCATGAGCTGCTTCATGCATGTCGCAATTGAAATAGTCATAAGCAAAAACGGCACAGCCGACCGGAGCGACACCGATCGATTTGCCCAGCACATCGAGTTCAATCAGGGTTTCGGCCACCAGCTTGTGGATGATGCCGTGGGTACAGCCGGGGCAATAATGCATCTCGACATCGGTCAAGCCTTTGGATTTTTCGTAGACAATTGCCATGATCCTTACCTCCCCAATGCTTTCCTGGCGGCATCAGCCACTTCGCGTGGCGATGGGATGACGCCACCGGCCTGTCCGATGAAGGAAACGGGTTTCACGCCGTTGACGCCGATCCGGACATCGTCAACCATTTGTCCGGTACTCATCTCCACGGTGACCACGGCCTTGACGCTGGCCTGCGAGGCTGCCTGGCAAAGCGCGTCATAGGGGAAAGGCCAGACGGAGATGGGACGGAATACACCGGCCTTGATTCCTTCTTCACCAAGAAGCCTGGCTGCCGCGCGGGCAAGTCTGGAAGGGGTACCGTAGGCCACAAAGAGGATTTCCGCCTCCTCAAGGTCATTGACGCTGTACTTGATTTCATTCTCAATAATTTTCTTGTATTTTTCTTCCAGCCGCTGATTGTGCCGGTTACACTCATCGGGATCGATAAAAAGCGAATTGATGATATTGGGTGGCCGCTTTCCCTCTGTTCCCGTCGTGGCCCAGGTCTTCTCAGGAAGATCGGACGCAGGGGTGTGGGTCCACTCGACCGGTTCCATCATTTGGCCGATCATGCCATCAAGCAGCATCATGACGGGGATCCGGTACTGATCAGCCAGGTCGAAAGCCTCCTGCATGAGGTCGACAACTTCCTGGATGGTGGCGGGAGCCAGGACAATCAAGCGGTAATCGCCATTGCCGCCGCCGCGCGTCGCCTGGAAATAATCACCCTGGGCAGGCTGGATGGTGCCGAGACCGGGGCCGCCGCGCATGACATTGACAATCACGGCAGGCAGTTCCGCGCCGCACATGTAAGAGATCCCCTCCTGCTTCAAGCTGATACCGGGCGATGATGAGGAGGTCATCACACGGGCACCGGCGCCTGATGCGCCATAGACCATATTGATCGCAGCAATTTCAGACTCCGACTGGAGAAAAACACCGCCCGCGTCAGCCATGTGAAGTGCCATGTATTCAGGTATTTCACTTTGCGGTGTGATGGGATAGCCGAAGTAGCATCTGCACCCGGCGCGGATTGCTGCTTCCGCAATCGCCTCATTGCCTTTCCATAATTCTTTTGCCATCCGGGCACCTCCTATAAGCGCTCGACCGTGATAATGGAGTCGGGACACATCCGGGCGCAGTTGGCGCAGGCGATGCATCGATCCATTTCCACAATGGTCGCGGGGTGATAACCTTTACGGTTTGTTACCTCTTCGTTCAGAAAAATGATTTTGACGGGACAGACATGAACGCAAAGACCGCAGCCCTTGCATCTGTCCTGCCGGAATGTTACGTTTCCAGCCATGCAAAATGCCCTCCCTCAGTTTCACTTAGTTCCCACGGTTTAATCATATAAAGATCCATGGGAAAAAAAGAGCCCTTGACCAGACTCTTCAGTTCATCTTCGAATCTTCTTTCAGCAATGGTGTAAATGAGAGGCAGGCCAAGATTGTCAGCAATTTCCGCCGCGAAGGCGTCACCTCTCATAATGTCTTCACTTTTCGTCTCACGGCCCAGGTGGGTGCTGTTGATGATTCCGGTAACTTTTTGCCTGCTGGCAGTTTCCGTTTGCTGCAAGCAGGCAATGACTTTTTCTTTTGTTGCATTTTCGGGTCTGTTCCGGTTGATCAGAAACCAGAAGTCGTGCGGCGTGTGATCGATTTGGGGCTTGTAATAGCCGAGCACGCGTGCCCCAACCGGATCGCCGCCGAGGTCAACCACGGTCTGCCGGTCAGGGTCAATGAAAATGGACATGATCCCTGCAGGCAGGGCAGGAACATCCGCTTTGCCGCCCTGCGAAGTCACATGGACCATGATGCCTTCGCGTTCCAGCTCAGCCTTGCGCTCGACCGAACGAAAATAGGGGTTGACGATATCCAGGTCGACCAGGGAGACCTTGCGGCCGTCACGGGCCATGGCGATGGCCAGGTTGACGGCGAATTCTGTTTTTCCGGTACCGTAGTGACCTGAAATAATGGTGATTTTCTGATCCGGAAGCTTCATGACCCCATCTCTTTCTTTACGTAAGTTTGGAGGGGGATTCGCCCGGCCAGGGCATGCCCGACCGTTTCCGCAAGGGCCATCAGTTCGTCTTCACCGGGATAGACAATGACGGGGGCAATAAACTTCACGCGCCGGGTCACCCATTCCGTGATCAAGCCATCATGGGCGAGCCCGCCTGTCAGGATGACCGCGTCAACATCCCCTTCGAGAACGGTTGCCGCCGCGCCGACCTCCTTGGCAATCTGGTAAGCCATGCCTTCCAGGATAAGCCGGGCGTATTTGTCCCCTGCAGCAATCCTGTGGCCAATGTCAACCGCATCGCTGGTGTTGAGGTAGGCAATCAGACCGCCCCGGCCGACGAAAAGATGCTTCAGTTCTTCCAGGGTAGAGGTGCCGGAATAACAAAGTTCCATGACAGAAAAAAGAGGCAGGCCGCCCGTCCGTTCAGCTGAGCAGGGGCCGTCCCCTCCCAGCGCATTGTTGACGTCGATGACACGGCCCTTCCTGTGGGCTCCAACCGAGATACCGCCGCCCATATGGGCAACCACCAGGTTAAGTTCTTCATAAGCCCTGCCCAGCTCCCTGCCATAGCGCCGGGCTACAGCCTTCTGGTTGAGAGCGTGAAAAATCGATTTTCTCTCAATGCCGGGCCAACCCGACAGACGGGCGAAAGGTTCCATTTCATCGACGATAACCGGATCGGCAATGAAGGCCTTAATACCGCAACGCCTGGCGATGGCAGCGGCAATGAGTCCGCCAAGATTGCTGGCATGTATTCCGTAGCGGCAGCTGGCAAGATCGTCGATCATGTCTGCGTTGACTTCATAGACACCACCATCGAGTGAATGAAGAAGCCCGCCCCTGCCCGCGACCGCGTCAAGAGAAGTCAACTCAATCCGCCGTCTGTCAAGGGCTTCATAGATCAAAGCCTCCCTGGCGGGTTTTTGGCTTGCCAGATCGGGAAGGCCGTCAAACTCGGCCCCATGCCGGATGGTTTCGGTAAATACAGCGCGCGCATCCTCATAGACGCCAAACTTGGTCGATGTCGATCCCGGATTGACAACCAGCAACCTCAACATGAAATCCCCTTTTTCAAGGCAGCCAGGTAAAGGGCCAGAATGATGGAGTGGAGTTTGGTCTCATGGTCATCACTTCGGGAAGTGAGTATGACAGGCGCGCTGGCTCCGACGACGAGACCTGCGCCGGGTGAATTGCAGAGGAAGGAGAGAGCCTTGTACAAGACATTCCCTGCCTCGATATTCGGCATCAGAAGGATATCCGGATTGCCGGCGACAGGATCGGTGACACCTTTATGCCGGGCCGCTTCCGTGAAAAGCGCATTATCCAGGGCAAAAGGTCCGCCAACGAGACAACCGCCGATTTTTCCCTGGCGGTTCAAGCGTACCAGCCCGGCTGCGTCAACCGTGGCCTGCATGGCCTCATTCACCTGCTCAAGGGCACAAATGCAGGCAACCCTTGGCCGGTCAACCCCCAGCAGATGCATGGCATCCACTGCGTTCCCGATTAATTGGGTTTTGACATGTAAATCCGGGGCAATGCTCATGGCCGCATCGGTCACCATGACGAACCGTCCGATTTTTTCAATAAAAAAGAGACCGATGTGCGATAGCAGTTCCCGGTCCTTGATCCCTGTTTCTCTGTTTAAGATGGCCTTGAGTAGCACCGCAGTGCCAACAAGGCCCTTCATAATCGCGTCGCCGTCACCCTGGCGTATTATTCGCACGGCCAAATGGCATGCCTGCGAATCGTCTGGTTCGTCAATGAGGGTAAAAGATTCAAGATCCAGCCCCCTGTTTTTTCCTATTTGCAAAATCAGATCCCTTTGTCCGATCAGAACAGGCTGGGCGATTTCCATTCGCGCTGCCTCACCAATGGCGAGCAAGACGTCCTCATCGTGTGCTGCCGTGACGACAACACGTTGACGCCCCATTTTTCGCACGCTTTCACTCATGGCTGTGAATGACTGAATCACAATGGCCCCCTCTTGATCAGCCCGCCTCACCGACACTTGCATTCACAGTGACAGGAAGGGCGTTTCTCTACGAAGTCAGTTTACTCTACATGAGCAAAAGAGGTCAAACCAGTTCGCCGGGGATGATTCAGATTTTCTTGCGGAGAATTTTGTGTTCCATAATGCCGTCGCGATAATATTCCTGGCAATACATGACGGGTTGTCCATCGATGTTGTAGGCTGTTTCGTCAAGGTAGAGAAGGGGGGTTCCAACCGGGATATTCAGTTTTTCACTTAAGATTTCATCGGCCAGCATCGGCTTGACTTCCGTCAGATCCATGACAACCTGGGTGGCGCAGAAATTTTCAAGGAAATGGAAAATGGGCAGGGACAGATCTTCACGCGTGTAAGAAAAATCCTTAATGATGGAAAAGGAAATGTAATCAATACAATAAATAGCCGGTTCGCCATTCGCTGTCACAATCTTGCCCGTGGTCAAGACCGGGGTGGTCGGGGAGACTCCGAGTTTTTCCGTGATATGCGGGACATCCGTTTTGACTTCAATTGAAATTAAAATCAATTCGGACTCATAGCCGGCAAGCCTGATCATGGACATGAATTCCACTTCCAGGTCCAGCCGCGTTTTTACGTCAACGACATGGCGGTTGATCACAGTTCCGATCCCGCGGCGCCGCGTAATGAATCCGTCTTGTTCGAGGACGGACAATCCGTCACGCAATTGAGTCCGGCTTATTCCGAGTTCTGCCGCAAGCTCCGTTTCCGGCGGCAGCTTATCTTTATAGCGGCCACTTCGGATGTCCTCAAGAAGAACATTCCAGATGCTTCTGCTGTCATAAAAAAAGTGATTCAAGCTGTAGTCTCCACCCCTTTCCCCTTTTCATGTCATACTATACTACCAAATAGTCTGATTCTTCTAAATAAGACATATGGATGCCAAGACAGATTACATTCTATGCGGATAGACCAAAAATGTCAATGAGATCACGTATATCTTTGTGTTTATCGTCAACTTATATTTCTTGTTGGCATGATAAGCTAAGAGCGGATCAGATACGCAAGGCAGTCACAGGCTGTCTTGTGCAGACGGGAAAAATGATTCAGACCAACTAAGAAAGAAAATTCCATGACACAGCACAAAAAATTGGCAAAATGGGTCCGGGACATGACAGATCTCCTCCAGCCGGATCAGGTTTATTGGTGTGACGGTTCCAGGGAAGAGAATGACCGGCTTCTGAGGGAATGCGTGGAGCGGGGGGCAGCGACGGCCTTGAATCCTGACCTGCGGTCCGGTTGCCACCTGTTTCGAAGCGATCCTTCCGATGTCGCACGCGTGGAGGACCGGACCTTTATTGCATCGCTCAGGGAAGACGACGCCGGCCCGACCAACAATTGGATCAATCCGATTGAATTGCGCAAGACCATGACGGAACTCTACCGCGGTTCCATGCGCGGGCGGACCTTGTACGTGATTCCGTTCTGTATGGGGCCGCTCGGATCCCCTGCGTCGAAGATCGGGGTTGAGCTGACTGACAGTGCCTATGTGGTGACCAATATGCGTATCATGACACGAATGGGCCAGGAAGTGCTGGAGCTTCTGGGAGAAGACGGTGAGTTCGTTCCCTGCCTTCACTCGGTCGGCGCTCCGCTTGAACCCGGGGAGCAGGATCTTCCCTGGCCTTGCGCGCCCATGGATAAAAAATACATCAGCCACTTTCCGGAAACACGTGAAATCTGGTCCTACGGATCGGGTTACGGCGGTAACGCGCTGCTGGGGAAAAAGTGTTTTGCGCTGCGTATCGCTTCGGTTCAGGCGCGTGATGAGGGCTGGCTGGCCGAACACATGTTAATTCTGCGGCTGACTTCCCCGCAAGGAAAAACCTACTATGTGTGCGGCGCTTTTCCATCCGCTTGCGGAAAGACCAACCTGGCCATGCTGAGGCCGACCATTCCGGGATGGAAGGTTGAGACAGTCGGCGA
>CAZGCS010000011.1:0-23730 GCA_964524395.1 uncultured Mageeibacillus sp. | reverse complement strand
CTGTGCTTCTTGTCTGCCATTTTACGACGTTTCTCCTTCTCATGCAAACAGGAGGTGCATGAGCACCTCCTGTATTCCAACATGACCATCATAATTCAGACCAATTCAACGCCGACTATTCCGTGTATCTTCACGCCCATCCCAGCCGCCAACTCCAGATCGTGAATTGCTTTTCGCATGCTTGTCCGGCGTGCTTGAACGAGTTGAACGACCGCATCTGCTGACCGGAGCATCTTAATTCCTTCAGCCGTATCTGCGACCACCCCAACGCTTAGCATGAGGGGAAGTTTTTTAATAGCTTCAACGAGCATTTCCATTGAAGAATCTTCCGCTTCACCCATCACGGCAACAGTAAAGGGGAGTTCGACATCAGGATCTGTTCCTTCTTTCCCAGCCAGTCCTTCAATAACAGAGATAACGTAGTGTACGTTCTCTTTCTCGTCGACTCCTCTTTTCTTATAGAAGATACTTTCCAGCCACCGGTCAATACCGGATTCGAATTTCTTTTTCACTAGAGGGGAAGCAACCGCGATTGTCCCAATATAGAGGAGTTTAAGTTGATCGGCAAATTCTTCAGGCGACCATATAAGAGTGGAGGATGTTGCACGGAATACGGCAATAAAGGCGACGATCAGAAGGCCAATAAAAGCACCAGCGAGTCCGTACTTGAGCATGCTGCGTTTAAGTGAACCACCAGCGTTAGCGCCTTGTTCATTCTCGGCTTGTGAAATTCCATCTTCTAGGGCCTGAGCCACAGCCTCTTCAATTCTCAACTCGATTGCGGCCTGTTCCTGGTCGATAGCAAGGCGGACATTACCGAGTTCTTCTTCCATCCGCTCCCTCTCTTTTCCGATAGCGGGGTTCGGTTCCACCGTTTTCCTATAGTTGCTGATTGAAATGTCAAATAGATAAGTAACTTTAATATGCTCGCGAATGATGCCTGTGAAGAATTCTTCCGCGGCTTCCGCTAATTTTTCAGTTGTTTCCAGCTCGGGAGCCGTCGCTTCAAAATGTAGTACCCCTTTACCATCGAGCTGAAGAGTCAGAAGTTCCTTGATCCACAGAGCTTCAACACGCCGCATAGATTGGCTGGAAAGGTATTCGGCGAGGTACTCTCCCTTGGCGATTTTCAAAAATTCTAAACCCAGAAAATACTGCCGCTGCTCGTAAGTTTCTTCCGAATCAGGCGAAGGCTGCTCAGGAGTCATGTTCACATCAAAAGCTACAACCGGCTGCGCTTTTTCATCGATCGATAGGTAGACACTGTTGGCCAAACGGCTACTCAAATAATCCGAGCGGCTTGCCAAAGATTTTTTCCGGTCCGTACGCTCCAGTATCTCAGGATCACCCTGCATGGCTTTTTGGGTTACCTCTTCAATTATTTTATCGGTCAGCTTAACTGTCTGGTCGGATGACGAAGTGGATATCCGTCCACGGTAAAAAGCAAGTCCTGCAAATAGAACGACTCCGATGACAACGAATACTATTACCTGCCGCCAAGCACGCAAAACGACAAAGATCAGGTCCTTGATTCTAATTGATTGTTCAGAGTTAGCCATACCTTTTCTCTCCTAGAGCCATAATGATTTGCCCCTTTTGATTTACAGTATATCCCACAGTGCCACATATCCCTTTCTTGAACTGGATGGAAGGATTTGAGCAAACATCGTCCAAGAGATGATTACTCTCTGGTTGTATTGCCGACTTTTGATCTTCACGATTTTATTATCTAAGCCTCGTACAAAGCTACAGCCATCCACAGGAAGCCAGCTTCGCTTGACGCGTATCACTCACTATGCATATCTGCCATCCGAGGAATTATTACCTTTCTTATGTTGCAAACATCTTTGATAATCAGCAATAATTTCTTGAGCAATTTTTTTTGGATCATGCCATTCCTCAACAAATTTTCTGGATCGATGTGCAATAGTAGCTAGGCTCTCCTTGTTATCAAGGACATCTTTCAATTTTTCGTACAATGTTTCTTTTTTTACACGAATGATTGGCAAATCTTTGTCCATTTGGGCGGGGATATGTTTCATATCTGACTCACGAATGTAGCACATAACGGGTTTCCCCAGAGCCATACATTCCACCGCAAATCCACCATACCAGCCAACGAGAAGCTGATCAATAACCAGGTCAGCTCTTTTATAGCACTCAATAACTTCGTCGTTGGGAATGTTCTCAAGTAACAAAAATTCAAGATTATACCCTTCCAACTTGAGTCTTTCGACTGCATTAATGATGTAGTCGGTCCCTTTTACGTGACGCTTTGTAGGGGCATGTAGAATCACTGTCTTTTCTTTGTCATAGTTGCTGTAATGGGGTACCCATTCTTCTGGTTGCAGCTTCGTATATGGTCTGAATTTTGCACGATCGGGGAGAACATTAAGTAGATCTGGGTTGATAGCGTATATCAGATCTGCATTATCATCATAGAACTGGATTCTAGAGGCTTTCCTTTCATCGTCCCCTTTCTGTTCGAACGCATCCCTTTCCGTGTAGAAAGTTGTGTCATAGTTGTCAACGGAATAACGAGCTTGCCTTGCATCGCTTCCTTGAAAAGTCACAGCTATGATTTTTCCTTTTTTCTTAAAATATCTCAAATCTAACCCAAACAACTTGTACTTTCTTGCTTGAATTAGCATCGATCCCCAACTGTAATGAATGACATCGAACCTGTTTGAGTTCTTGATACAAAATAAAATTTTCTGAATCATACTCAGATATTTGTTCTTATTATATTTAAGAATTATATCTGCCTGACTACTGTACATTGTCGGGTCGTCGATCATGACAGTGCTCGACACTCCATTTTTCCTTTCCCCGACAGCCAGGTTATAAGCATTTGCTCCAATCGAACTACGAAGATGTAGCACATTGATCATAGAAGGCCTCGCTTAAACCTATTAACATAATCCTCAATTGTTTTATCCAAACCTAGATCGAAACTAGTCTGGAACTCAAATCCGAGAGAACAGAGCTTATCATTTGAAATATTGAATTTTCTAATGTCACCGATGGCCCAATCGTCATATAGCGGGGTTAAGTCTTCTCTCCCCATTCGTGTTAACATTTCTTCACACATTTGTTTGACTGTGATACTTACACCAGAAGCGCAGTTATATTCTTCACCTTTTGATTGGTCGTTGACTGCTACGAAGAGGTTCGCATTTACCACATCTTTGACGTAGGTAAACGATCTCTCTTGTGTGCCATCTCCAAATATTGTCGGGCGCATTCCGTTGAGTATCGCATATATAAAAATGGGAATCACGCCACCATATGTGCCCCATTCTTGACGAGGCCCGTATACATGAAAATATCTTAAAATTGTTATGTCCAGACCATGCAGGCTCTCAAATGCCTTCGCATACCTCTCTCCTGCCAACTTACTTACTCCATAGTAAGAAATAGGATTAAGCGGGTGTGATTCGGTCTGGGGAATTATTTGTGCTTCCCCATAAACAGATCCTGTAGAAGCATGAACAACTTTTTTCACACCAAAGTCCAGTGATAATTCCAAAATATTAAATGCACCAATACCATTTACTACAAGATCCTGTCTCGGATCCTTAAGGCAAACGTTTTTCTTAGAGGCTGCCTCATGAAATACAATATCAACACCATCAAAACATCTCTTCAATTCATCATAATCTGAGACATCACATTTAACGTCACTAAAATTCTTATTACTCAAAAAGGTCTCGATATTCTGCCTTTTCCCTGCAACATAACTATCCACACTTACAACATCGATTCCTATCTCTAACAGTTCTTCGATTATGTTGCTTCCGATAAACCCTGCTCCACCGGTCACTAAAGCTTTCTGGTAAGTTCGACCGATCTCGTTCTTGACTTTCCCAATATCCATTCATTCAGCTCCATTAGTTCCCAACACTTTAATACATCTTGCGGGGTTTCCTGCATAAACCGAGTTGGATGGTATATTTTTTGTCACAACAGACCCCGCACCAATCATAACGTTGTCGCCAATCTGGATCCCTCCTAATATTATAGTATCAGCTCCAGTGATAACATTATCTCCAATAATAACAGGCTTTTGAATTAGTTTGTTGTACTTGAAGGGCTCGGTATTGTAGGGATGTTCGGATGAAAAGATTTTCGTATTACTTCCAAGACTCACATCGTTCCCTATCTGTATGCTGCCATAACCGTTAAGCAAGCAATTATACTGAATAGATACACCATTTCCAAGCGAAATCTTATCCGTGTGTTGAATAATACAACCACTCTTTATGAAGCACGATGTCCCCATGCTTTTAAAGAAATGGCTGTACTGCAATGCTCTTTTTCCAGTAATACTAGGGGAAGTATTGTAGATATTTCTGTTTATCCACCTCCACCTGAACTTTCTGTGGGATAAAGAAGCAAGTTTATTTAGCCATTTTTTGATCAATTTGCAGGTCTCCTTCCAGCCTTTTTCCGGTTAGCAACAACAGATTTATACTGCTTAAGCAAGCCAATAGTATCTTTAAAACCCTGTGTCCGAAATAAAGCGACCGTCCATATAGCGTTTGGAATGAGAACACAGATTAATAGCCTTATAATAAAGTTTCTTAGCGAATAATCGGAGAGAAATATTCCACAAAACATTTTGACTAGATACCCAGTAACTATGATTGCAAATAGTGTAACTATTGTCTTGAAGTAATACCCCCACGGTTTCTCTCCAAAAATATTTTTAAAAACAACATACGGATCTAACGCAGTCATACCAATCAATGACAAAGTTGTTGCAAATAGGATACCTTCAAGCCCCCAGCCCCAAATAACAACAAATGCGATCGACAAAATAAGGTTCGTTGTTGCCGAAATAATATATCTTGATTTTGCTTTCCAATATAACCCCGCTGACTGAATATATTTTATCGGTGCGTACATCAATCCATTAATAAGAAAATTCAGCGATATTAGAAATACTGCTAGTTCTGAAAGGACCCACTCACTACTAATCCATACACCACCAATGAAAGGGTTGAACAATACCCACAAAGAAATAAAACAAAAACCATAAACCCATTTAAATAGAAAATCGACACAGCCAAACATATATTTGCTTTTAGCTAGATCTTCTTTAACCAAAAAATTGCCTAAACTCGACGTCATCGCGTTCGAAATTTGGACAAAAAATGCGTTAATTGAATTTACAATCATCAGGTAATTCGAATACCGACCAATTACTGAAATTCCTCCTAATAGAGTCGCAGAAATTACTATAGAGTCGATCGAATCAAGCGCTACTCTGCTTATTTTTGCCATTGAAAGCGCAGCGATATTCTTATAGATTTTTGCTTTGGTCGTACTGTCAATCAGGACTAGATTCTTTTTATTAATGTATGGGTAGCGTTTGTCAACCATCTTCGCCACAATCAAATTTCTTACAACAGCACCTAGGATACCTAGAACTGTGTAGAGGTAAAAAATCAAGTTTGGTTTCGTTTTTACAGTCAGCAGCAAGATTATCTGGCTCAATGAGGTAATTAGCTGAACGGGTAAAGAAATAAATGTCACCGCATAGCTCTTCTGGTCAGCAGTAATTAGAGTTGATTTGTATGAAAAGAATAGGTACGACGCAACGGAATTCAACAAGTACAAAACATACATGAAATATAGATTTATGTGTTCAACGCGTTCTTTAATCAATACAGGTAATGCAGGAATAAGAGCGAGCCCAATTCCAAGGACCACAAGACCTATGACGCGGTATGCTTTCTTATACAGCTGCATGAGAGCTGCGATTTGTTCAACATCCTTGTCGTTCAACGGCTTATATAGAGCAAAAGTAATTGCTCCTCCCACGCCAAGTTCAGCGATACTAAGGACATTCAGAATGCTTGAAAATAGCCCATTTATTCCTAAATATGCTTCAGATAAGTTGTAGATAAAAACAGTTCGGACAATAAAACCGAGCAGCTGTGTGACAATCATGCCCAGCAAACCGGTTCCAAAGTTTAAAACTATTTTTTTAATTCTCATGTCATCAAATTTCCGCTATGTGAGTGGTTCATTCTTCTGATTTCCTATTGTGTGTGTCCCATATATGCCATCAAAAGGAACTCATATAATCTCTCGCCAAAGGGGATTGTACATCTTCATTAAAATATCGTCAAAGAGTATTTCTCAGTCGTATGCGGTTAATCCACTGTCCCGAACACGAATTTGAGTAATCTCTGCCCGTTATCATTATTTTCTCATTTAGGAGAGACAAAAACTCCAATTAGACTTTGAACCGGTCATAGTCAATAGTCAAGTTAGATTTGATAGTTGGATTCTCACTTTTTCAGCCCTCTTTTCCCATGTATTTTCTTGAAGCACCTCAATTGAATTTCTACGCTTCTGACATAACTCTTCATTGTTGTAATGCAAACGTGTGAGAAGCACCCTAAGAGCATTCTGTTCATACGGCAGTGCCCAACCAATATCGTTATCTACGACAAATCTTCCTGCCTCTGTGTTCTCTGTACATATAATAGGCAAGGAGTAGGCCATATACTCAAAGACTTTAACTGGCATTGCCATTGCCATGTATGGATTATTTGAAAAATAAGATACGCCAATTGTGGCATTCAGATAGTATTTCCCCAATTCTTCGCCTGATACATGCACAACTTGAGTTCTGTGAGTCAGATACGTTTCATATTCGGCTTTATTCTGTTTCCACTCCATTTCCCTACAACAAATCGTCAAGTACACAAAACTCAAATCTCTTATTGCTTCAAGAAGCTTGTGGAACTGATAATGTGAACCAATACCCCCGACGTAAATAAGTGAAATAATTCCCCCTTTGCAATTCTGATCCGCACCAGAGATATCTTCTTTTACACTTGCTATTTCTCTAAAACTATCAGCGCCCGGCGGGAGAATATCAATACGCTCTTTCAGCCTACTTTCTTTAAAATATTCTCTCATTTGACACGAAGGAAGATAGAGAATATCAATTAACTTGCCATAACGAACCAGATCATATTTGTATGCAATTTGTGAAATGAAATATTTTGTTTTGCTCCACTGTCGAAAATGTTCAGGAAAGCGCCAATATATATCCCTATAAAAGAGCCCTATAGGTATGCCATGTCTCTTGCAAAATGAAAAAAAACTAAAATCCAAGTCAATATACCGAAGCAAGTATTTCTTGCCAAGAAAGTTTGTTGGTGTAGTACTGCTCTCTGAATACATGAAATCATAAACAATACCCCTATTTATGTTCTCTTTAATCCACTCGATTTTCTGTCTTCTAAGAGGTGCGGATCCTGCCACGATGTCAACACTGTAACCAAGATTCATGAACGCATTTATCATGGCTTTTGGCCGTACTTGCGATCCAGAAACGCTTTTCGTTCGCAATACGTTGGGAAAGTGAAAAATACATCTAGGGGTAGGTCTATCCGTTCTTTCATTAATCATCATTTGCCGCTCCACAATACTATCAAGTACAAGTCATTCTCTTAACGTAGTCTACGACAAGATAAATGGCAAAGACAATACTTAGTGTGGAAACCACGCTCCCTTAAAGCAAGTCGCGTACTCAAACAGGGTCATTGGCGCGCCATGAAATCTACCGCCGCACACATTGAAGGCCAACCGCTCTTTGACCACTAGAAATTTTCCCATCTTGTAGACTTTTATGGCCGCATCAGCGGCAATATATTTGGGGAGGAATGAACATGCATTCATACAACTTGAATGCCCTGGGAGTCGTGTTGAGCGGCATCAGTCGCCGGGGGGAACTTAAACATTTACTAAGTGAGACGAATGCGTGTACAAAACTATTGACAGTACCCGTCTTTTATGACCAGAAGTTATCCGCTGACATCCTGGACCCCAGTCCACCACGGTAAACTTCTCATTCATGAAAGCCAAAGCTATCATCTTAAGCACTTCCAAGTGCGACAGACCATATGGATTTTGAGAGGTAGCTGGTTCTTAACTTCCTGGTGCTTGATTCCGTGCTTGCCAAACACTGGGATTGTGCATTGTCAAACGCTCCGTAGGATATGCGTAGGAAAGATACGGAAATGAAGGAATAATGAAGAAGACAACCAAGCTGATCTGATACAATGAAAACACAGGGTTAATAGCTCCATATATCCCAAACAGCACAAATATTGTGACTAACGGCAGAAGAGCACTTGTTCCCTTAAAACGCTTTGTCAAATTCCTGAAATAAGCAATGATTGAACCAAACAAGGGTATGGTCACCAATAAACCATATCGAGCCATCATATCGAACCAACCCGAATGCTCCCCGATAAAAGCAAGTCTATTGCCGAAAGGACCGTTTACACCAAGCAAAGGCTCATTGACAAATGCCTTAAGCGAAGACATATAAAGGTAAACCCTGAAAGATGTAGATGTGCTATTTGATGATGACTCACTTAGTAGGGTTCGCGCCAAATCGTTAATTTTGTTGAAAATAATCTGATTTTTACGAAAAATATCTGCGAATTTCTGGAATAATAAAACCATATTCCCCTGAATGCTTAGTAATACCAAAGCTGTCACAGTAGCAGTTATAAATAGCGCCGTTTTACTTCTAAAAACTAGAACAGATATTGTACCCACCAACACTATGAAAATTGCTATCGCATAAGAAGCTTTCATAATGGTTAACGTCAAAACAATAACCAATGAAATAAGAACGATTTTTCGATAATATTGCCCCCCCCCTCTTTGAGTAAACCAGATGTGAAATAGCATAATTACTAAAAAACAAGCACTGTATACATAATTGAAGCCGCCAATACCAATGCCGGAGTACATTCTCTTTAGATCGGGATCCAGGCTACCCCTTGCCAATATTCTTGAAGCTTCGGGATAAATAGACAATCCGATGTAAGTCTGGATCGCTCCAAGAGCATAAAACAAGGAGGTTATCCATGCTGTTCTGCCCAAAAATTCTTTATCATTTCTAATTGTGGCGTAGTACTGATAAAACAACATACCTAAAAAAAATAAATAGTAGACGCCGAGATAATTAATCGGTGAATGTTCTAGGTCTCCCCAAGCGAAATATGGAATTAAAGTTATGGTAAAAATAACAGTTAAGACAAGATTCATAGACCATCTTCTCATGAAAATTGAATACCCCCCTGTTAAGAACCAAAGCAATGCAAGAAAAACACCAAACTGTTTTCCGAGGAAATAACTGGCATGCGGCCAAGCGGACCAAATGCAGAATACCAGGCAAAGAAATTTGTTAATCTTGTAGATTCCGTCTTGTGTTCTGATAGTATTCACTTTTGCTTTGTTCCGATCGACAATGTCGATAGATTTCTGAACATTCATTTTCGAGTGTTCCTTGATTCTAAATAATTCCTGGAAATATCGCTGCTTTCCCTATGCAACAAAAAGGAAATCGTTACGACCAACTTTCAGAAACCTCGCTAGGTTAGCGCAATAAGTTAACCGAGAAATTCGAGACATTTTCTGCTGTGCCTTAACAACATCAGTGAAGACCTCTCCAGCCCGCAAACACTGAGGATTTTCGTCGGTAATTCTGATTATCTTCGCTTCATTCAAGCCAATTCCAGATTCTCAAACTACTTAACATATCGTCTTTTTATATACCTCCAATAACTTCTCTGCCAACCTCTCGGGACTGAAGCACGCTGATGCTCTCTTTGATACATCTATTCTATCGAATTTTCGGTAATTGTCCTGCATGTATTGAAGGGCATTCCCCAGCGCACCAATATCATCAATATCAACAAGTATACCGTTTGTGTCATTCACAAAATTTTCGGGGCCACCACATTTAGTCGCAACAACCGGTAGGCCAGCTGCCATAGCTTCTATATAGGCGACACCGAACGTTTCTCCCCGGGACGCTAAAGCAAAACAATGACATTCACACATTTTTTTCGCAATCTCGTTTCGGTTGAGCGAGCCTAGCAATTGCACTTGGCCAGAAGTTCCGGAAACGTCTATTAACCTTTTCAGGCGCCCCCGCTCCGGTCCTTCGCCCACTATGTATAGATGTGTTCCTTGTTTATGAGCAAATACCTCATAAAAAGCAATAATAAGGGTGTCCATACCCTTATTAGGGACGAGGTTTCCCACAGAAATAATCTTAAATCCCTCGGTTGGCTCACAGACAATGGCACTCCTAAATTTGTCGGTATCAACAGCGTTAGGAATACAAAAAAATTCGGCACGAAACTGTTTCTCAAGCCTTTCTTTGAAAGGCTCACTCACAGCGATAAGTCCATCTGCATTACTGAAAACATATTCCGCAGTTCGGGCAGTCTTTGCATCGATTTCTTCTGTATTGAGCCAAGATGAATGCTCAGTATGTACTATTGGAACCCCAGACTTCTTTAGAGCCTTCAATGTAACTTCTCCGATCCCCCAAAAATGAGAGTGTATGATGTCCGGTTTCCCAAATTTCTTTTCAATCGTTTTATACAAGTAATCTAAGGCAAGTACACTAACGGCTTGGCGAGTGGGTCTATGAATTCGTCCGCAAGGCAAGCTAATAGATTCTACGTGGATACCGTTACTGACTTCACTGTTATGCCACCATTTTCGCCATCTTCTAAGTGATCGCGTATCGATAGCAGCGAACACCACCTTATGCCCTGCTTGTACCAATGCGCGAGCTTGATCAAACTCGAACAATCCATTTCTTGGATACTTTTTGGTTGGATAGCCTCTGCTAACAATCATTATGTACATGACATTCTTCCAATCGAATCCATCTGCTATTAGTCAAGTCTTACTATATTGAAGTATGATTCACACTTGTATACAATTGCATTGAGCGCAAGCTTTCACCCATAAAGGACTCAAACTCGTTCTTCGGCAACGAAAATTGGGAACTGACGCTTAGGTCATTTCCACTTTCCAATGTCATGCAAGATATAGGCTTCTGTTTGCATAAATAGCATTCTGTTTCTGTGTTGATCTGGCAAATTTATTTCAATATTTAACTTCTGTCAAATCTTTCTTCCATTCATTTTTTCTTCATACCGATCTGTATCTGATTAAGCGCAAGTGCATCGCCCACCTTCCCGGATAGCGTTGGAAACCCCGTTACCTTCTCGGGCAGGTTGCCACAATTTCATCGTATACATCCAAGTAATCCGAAGCAATTTTTTTCCAACTGAACCTGCTGCTAAGTTCAGTACATCTTTCTGAAATTTCGGAATAATCTAAAACAATCTGCTTAATTTTCTTCACAATATCGCTGTGGTCAAATGAATCAACATGAAAGCCAACTTCACCTTCTGGGAATTGATCATCAAATCCCTGCCCTTTGGAATATATGACAGGCAATCCCTGGCTCATGGCTTCAGCGTACACGAGGCCAAACGTTTCATGGATAGAAGGCAAGACAAAAATATCGTGAGTCCGATAGATTCCAATCAAGTCTTCTTTTGTTCTATGAGAGATACAGCTTATAAACGGCAATCTTTTTATTCTCTTGTAGATTCTCTGATCCTTAATTTTCCCGACAACTGTCAATTGAACACAGTTATTCTTCTCTATCATTTGTTTAACCGCTTTTATTGTCGTTTTTATATTCTTATTCTTATTAATGTCACCTACTTGCAGTAACTTCAACAAATTTGGATTTAGCGGTGCCTCCTTCTCAATTCTATTTGCCAACCAGAATTCATCAATGCCATTCGGGATTATAATTGATTTTCTGTCTATCTCGTCTTTGAAAATTGCGGGAATATAGCTATTGAGTACTTTATCTCTATACGGTTTCGATAGGAACACTATTCTATCAGCTTCTCTGAGTATTCTTATTCCCAAATCTCTCAGCGGTAAGATTCGCCTGAAGAAAGTGTTAACATCAGTATTTCGAACAGCAACGATGAAAGGAACTCCATATTTCTTTCTTAATCTCATAGCGATATAACCATTCGAGAATAAGGAATGGGCATGTAAAATTGAATAGTCATTGATATCAAACCGTTTCTCGATATCAGCCAAAATTTTTCTATGCTTCAAGTGAAATAGCAACCTATCAAATTTCCTATGGTTCTTGCTAATGATTGTATAAGACCCTCGCTCAAGGTTACAATCAACACACGTCTTCTTGGGAACGGGGACAAACACATCAATACTTACGCCAGCATCAACTTGCCGGTCGAATAGATACTTATAGAAGTATCCCTCCGTGTAGTAAGAGTTAATGTGAAGAATTTTCATGTATTTACCCCACTCATACGACTATTCTGCTTAAGATCCAACACCTTTCAAAAAAACTCTCACTGTTCCCATTATTCTCTCAATTTCAGCTTCCTTTAGATAAGGGTGCATAGGAAGCGAGAGGACTCTATTGCACAGATTTTCTGAGTTAGCCAGGTTAACTGGTGAAACGCCCACGCCACTGAATGCTCGGAGCCTATTCATCGGACTAGGGTAGTAAACATTCGACGGAATACCTTGTGTCCGCAGATACCTCCGAAGTTCATCTCGTGTTGCCATGTCAGGCAACTTGATCGTGTACTGTGCGTTACTTGTAAAATATCTTTCGGGAATGTATGGAATCTGAACAATGTCGGCAAGTTTTCCTGAATAATAGGTGTGTATCCTTGTCATAGCATCCAGTTCATACTTTATCAAGGCATCCAATTTAACCGACAAAATGGCTGCCTGGACTGCGTCAAGGCGCGAATTCATCCCAATTCTCACGTTATCGTATTTATGATTACCTTTGCCATGGACCGTTAAAGATCTAACTAATTCTGCTATTTCAGTATCATCTGTGAAGATTGCTCCACCGTCACCATAGCAACCGAGAGGTTTCGCTGGAAAGAATGATGTTGTCGCTGCATCACCAAAAGAACATGCACGCTTATCACTGATGGCCCCCCCGAATCCTTGTGCCCCATCTTCGATCAATATAAGGTCGTAGCGCTTGGCAATCTCGGAGAGGCGTGGATAGTCAGCTGGCAATCCGAAAAGGTCGACTGGAATGACAGCAGCGGGCCTATAAATACCTTCCCGAATAATCTCACCAATCGCACTTTCGAGGGATAATGGGTCAATGTTAAATGTTCTAGGATCTACATCAACGAATACAGGGGTAGCGCCGATGGCGGGAATTATCTCACCTGTCGCAAAAAAAGTGAAATCAGGAATGAATACGGCATCACCTGGACCTACACCATAAGCAATGAGAAGGAGCTGAAGGGCATCGGTTCCATTACCACACGAAATACAGTATTTCGTTCCAATATAGTCTGCCAGGCGTTTCTCCAACCTGGAGACCTCTGGTCCGCCTATGTACTGGCCACTGGCCAACACTCGAAAGACAGCACCATCCATCTGCTCTTTCAGCACTTCATACTGCCGCTTCAAATCTCGAAATTCAATACCTCTCATTTCAAACCTAAACCCTCCCTCTTCCGGACAACTTTATCGCGGAGCAGCCTTCCCTAAATGTAGTTCGATCCGGCTCATCCATAACGAACCAATTTCTTCAACTAAATCGTAGCAATCTGTTTTGCCAAAATCTTCCATGAAACAACAATGGCTCTGGGCCAAACGCAATAAACGAAAAAAATTACGCAGAAAATTACCACAATAACCCATTGCAATCAGGCTCACAAATATTGACCTCTTTAAAGAATGTCTGCGACGTATTATGGTCATAATGCTACCCCGTATGTGCCCGGATTTTTCGCGATATTAGCTCAAATTGCGGGTGACAACTGCTATATTACCAAACTGAAGCCCAGCACCTGCAACTGTGACTATTCTCAACTTCTAAACTTTTCGACTTCAGTAGTAATTTGAAAAATTCAGCTTTCCAGAAAATTCTAAAGTACTAACATCTCTTACTAGCGGTAGCCTGACTGGATTACCTATCGCTGAGGACTCATACATGGCCAGCACTAACTCAACCGCATTCCTCCCATCCCGAGCGGATATAAGCGGATCCCGGCCTTCCAGTAATGATTCGACAACATCAGCATAAAGTGGTGTGTGACCATACCCATAAATGTTTGGAGGGACTTCAAGGGATGTTGCCTTCACTTCTTCTGGATTATCAATTCTGTCCGCGAAAATCCATTCTTCGAGTTCATTCAATGATTTGCCACCTACCTTCACTGTACCTGTGCTTCCGAACAAATAGAGTGTTTCTTCGAGATTCGAAGGGTAAACATTGGTCGTTCCTTCGACCAAACCATAGGAGCCATTTCTGAATTTGATAAGCGCCAACCCGAGATCTTCTGCCTCAATGTAAGAGTGCAGCAACCGATCAGTATAGGCAAAAACCTCCTCAACATCACCGCCCATCATCCACCGTAACAAATCAATATTGTGAATACATTGATTCATTAATGTGCCACCATCAAGAGCCCAGGTTCCACGCCAAGGTGCATGCCTATAATACGATTCGCCCCTATTCCAACGAATGTGCGCGGCGCCGTGTAGAAGCTTCCCAAAACGCCCTTGATCCATAGCCTCCCGGATCTTCACAACCGATTTATTAAAGCGGTTTTGATGACAAGGGCACAATACGAGATTCTTTTCGTCCGCCAAACTGATCATTGCGTCAGCCTCGTCAAGTGATAGGGCGATTGGTTTTTCTACAATTAGGTTCACACCCGCGCGCAGACAATCAACTGCAATTATTGCGTGATTACCACTCTCCGTCGCAATTGCCACCAAATCAAGATCCTCATTCTCAAGCATCTCCCGATAGTTTACGTAGAGGCGAATATCCTTCAACTCATGCAGTTCCACGTTTTTTTCCATTGCTTCTGGAAGTACATCACAAAGTGCGCTAATACGTAGATGGTTATTTTTTGCGGCAATAAGATGATTAGGAGATATTCTGCCACACCCGATTAAAGCATACTTCAGCACCATAACAAACCTCTATAACAGAATGATGTTCTGCCGATCTTTTACATTTTTACAGGCATTCCTTGTATCGAAAACAATATTCGCCTTTTCACAGATGAATTCATAATCGACATCTGAGTGTCCTGTTAATATAACAACAAGATCGAAATCAGCAATAGAGTCATCTCGCAACAAAGTCAAACCCTCATGAACTGACCCATCAACTCTGTAATGAGCGATATGTGGATCAAAAAATTCTATTAGTGCACCCTTCTTTCTGAGAAGCTCTACTACTTTGACTGCGGGACTCTCACGGTAATCATCAATGTTGCTCTTATAAGCAACACCAAGCGCAAGGATTTTTGAACCGTTGAGAGCCTTTCTTTCGGAATTTAGGATACTGCTTATACGCTCAACGCAGTACTCTGGCATTCGATCGTTCACCATCATGGATGCTTCAATCATGGACGTATGGAAACTGAACTCTCTTGCCTTCCACGATAAGTAGTAAGGGTCAAGCGGGATACAATGTCCTCCCAACCCCGGACCCGGATAAAAAGCCTGAAAACCATATGGTTTGGTGCTGGCGGCGTCGATCACCTCCCATATGTCTATTTTCATGCGATTGCATAAAATGGCTAACTCATTTACGAGCCCGATATTGATGTTCCTGTACGTGTTCTCCAAGATCTTCTCCATTTCAGCAACTGCAGGTGAAGACGCACGAAAAACTTCGCTATCAAGAACAGCTTCATACATAGCTGATATCACTACGAGTGCATCATGGCCGATGGCTCCAACAACCTTCGGTGTGTTTTTTGTTTTATATAGCTGATTGCCAGGATCCACACGTTCAGGGGAAAATCCTAAATAAAAATCTTCACCACATTTGAGATTTGAACCTTTTTCCAGTATCGGGCAAATCAGCTCTTCAGTTGTTCCTGGGTAAGTGGTTGATTCTAGTACCACAATAATCCCTCTCCTAAGAAATTTCGCAATAGCCTCAGAAGAAGATCGGACATAACTGATATCCGGTTGTTGATAGATATCTAAAGGGGTAGGCACACAAATAGCAATAAAATCCACATCAGCAAGAAGAGATAAATCAGAAGTGGCCCGAAGCATACCAGACCTGACTAGCTCTGTGAGATCATCATCGATAACATCACCAATATAATTTTCACCTTTATTGACAAGTTCAACTTTTTCTTTTTGAATATCAAATCCGATCGTCTTAAAGCCCGCTTTTGCTTTCTCGACAGCAAGCGGCAAACCCACATATCCAAGTCCAATGACTCCAACGATAATTTCTCGAGATTCAATCTTTTTGAGTAGTATCTCTTTCATTTGGCAGCTCTTTCTAATTATTTTGCGTGCTCTCAATCACTTCGATAAGTCTACCAGTTAGCACCCGAAAATCGAAATCTTTCGCTGCTTCGCGTGAAGCAGTTCTCATCCTATCTCGCTCTTTCTCTGCCAGACTACAATAGTGCCAAATAGCAAGCTCAACACCCTCAACCGATTGATCTTTGGGGTAAAAGCCAATTCCATACTTCCTAATGGGGTCGTAGGATGATGGCGCCAGACTAAGAATCGGCTTGCCTGCGGCCATGTACTCAAATAGTTTATTCTGGCTAATTCCGTAGCGATTTAAAGGAACTTGAGTACTGCAAAGCACACACACGTCTGATTGCGCTAGCAATGCAGGCATATACTCTTTTTCTAAGCGTCCTGTAAAAATAACTCTTTGTTCTTTAGATGAGTATTTTCCCTTTAAGTATTCTAACTGGTCGCCACTTCCAACAATGATCAAGCGTGCCCTTAAACCATCCCTCACGGCATTATCAAACGGACGAATGATCAGCTCCAAGTTATTAGCTGAACGTATTGCCCCCGTATAAATAAAATTCAACCCTTCGTGCAGAAATAGCTCAGAGTGATATCCTTTGTGCTTGGAGGCGTTCTTGTCAAATTCGACGAGGTCAACACCATTATTAATGTAATGCACATCTTTTAAGTCTATCTGTCCCCCAGATTTCAGATCCCATCCTTTGTCCAATATGTACTGAAACGCACCTTCAACTGTAAATATAAGCTGGTCTGCTTTTTCATAGATGTTACGTTCTCTACGATATAGATACTTTGCAAGAAAACTTCCACGACGCAGAAATCCGTAATCAATAATGGACTCTGGCCATAAATCCCTTATTTCACAAATACATGGAATATTCATTTTTTGGGCAGTTTTTTGTCCAGCAATTAGCGTTAAAGGATGCACTGATGATGCCACAATGATATCTGGAACTTCGATTCTTTCTTTGAACTTTTTTGCAGCTTTTTTAACGTTTCTGTAGAAACTAAACATATTGATTATTCTTCTCAGTCCATTTCCTGTATATGGAGTTGTTCTAATAAAAACGAATCTGATACCTTCGGATATTTTAGTTGAAAGAAGATCATGATGCGCACATTGTGGTACTTTCAAGCCAAACAAAGTATCCGCACAAAAAATGGTAACATCGTACCCGCGTGATACTAGGTGTTTCGCAAAATTATAGTGACGCCCACCACGATTCAGGTACATTCCAGTCGCATAATGATTCCAGATCCAGATTTTTTTCATTCCTTGCCCCACATCGTTTCATTACAATTGCTCCATATACAATCCAATAGTTCCCTAATGCAAGTACTGCAATCATTATCTCAACTTATCCTCGAAAAGTTCCAATCATTTCGATAATAAAGAGAACAGTCAAGATCTACAAAATTTTTATGGCTGTTCATCGAAATAACCAAGTATCAACTCTCTAGCCCCTTCTCCATGGCTTCGTTGAAATAAGACCTTGCACCAATTATCATTTCCTTCAACAAGCAGCACGTCATCTTCAGTTACAGCAATATCCCAGCCTACTGTTCTCACCTCAGGCATAACGTGACATGCTGAAACGACCAATTCAACTATTTCCTCCCACATAGGTATACTGAATCCCTCGATTTTTTCAAGTGATGAGGGGTGCTCCAGATATTCATTCCTATTTCGAATAGATTTACTGACTGCATATTTCTTGACATTTCCAGAATCAAGGTCAATCGGCGCAGCAATACCCCCCGCATCAAAATTGTCTACTGGTTTCCCCACACCTATCCGGAGAATAGCCCCCAACAACTTCACTTCACCTTCTTTATCCACTAAAGTCATAATGCGAACCGTATTGACTGAACTCGGATTAAGTCGGCTCATTTGTTCGTTCTGGTAGATGTATTCTTCCAATAAATCGAGTCGTCTGCGTTTCAGGTATCGTAATAGATCACTGCCCGAATTGAAATCTGTAACAGCCAATTTTTCTATTCCGGCGCCTGTAGTGCCTTTGCTGGGTTTGGCCATAAAGTATTCTTTTTCATGAAGCCAACTTTCCAGCTCCTGAACAGTGCATTCTTTGATGTTCAACGAACCTCGCTTTGTATAATCAGAGAATTTTTCATTAAAAAGGTTCTTGTCTCGGAAATACTTCACTGAATCAGGCCTATTCATTGCTTTCTGAAACATATACATCTCCGCTGTGCCTATGTATTCATCTCTTTCAGCATGACTTTTATCATAAAACCTAAGGTAGTTGTAGTCTTCAAAACTAACACCTTTCGTGAACGAACACTTCAACATATCTTTTAAAAGATCGAAGCCACTTCTTCCCGTAACTGCCTTAACATAGCGAATATCTCCGAATAATCTCGGATAGTCCATCTTTAGAAAAAAGTAAATGTTATATAGAAGCATATTCAGTTTTCTGATCGTCATTTCAGGCAATTAGTTTCCTCTGTTTCGGTTGTTGTGATTAAGTTTGACGTCTTCCGTCTACTTGATTCTTCTGGCGGGCACCCCTACGTAAGTTGCCCCTTCCTCTTCAATATTTCTCGTCACTACTGCGCCGGCTCCAATCGATACCCGTTTAGCAATATCCAAACCTTGTAAGATACAGCTGTTGGCACCAAATTCACAATCACTTCCGATGACAACATTCCCTGAAATAATGGAATTGGGGTAGAGTGTGCAGAAATCCCCAATCGAAACATCGTGGCCTATACTACAACACTGACTAACGTGTACAAAATCGCCCAGCATGATGTCTGTAGTTATGACTGAAAGGGCAAAGGAAATCATTCCTTTCCCTACCACTACTGAATCAGCAACAATTGATTCAGGATCAATGAGTGTTGGATAGTAGAGTTGCGTATTAAGCCTTATTTGATCGTAAACTGTTCGTCTTACCTCGGAATTCCCAAGCGCCAGCACAACGCCAAGAGATTTATTTATTCTCATCAGTGAAGCCACGCCACCAAGAATCGGAGGATACCCCGAGGGTGTTGAAACCACTGCGTCATCATAAAAACCAACTACATTCCAGGTCGCGCGTTTCACATTGATCCGATCAATCAGCCACTTAACTTTGCGACCAAGACCGCCGGCACCAACAATAACAATATCCCGGACTTGTTCATCCATTTACGATTACCCCCTGAACTCTTCCATGGTTACGTCCGTAGTACTGGAGATTCCTTTACCTTTCAAGGCAACCCCAACTGTACGAAGTATGATTTTTAGGTCCAACAAGAAAGCATACGTCTGAATGTATTCAATATCAAAGGCGAATTTTTCCTCCCAAGTCAGGAGGTTTCGTCCCATCACCTGAGCCAAGCCGGTTAAGCCCGGTTTCACCAGATGTCGCTTTTTTTGTTCCTCGTTATAGAGTGGAAGATACTTCATGAGTAGAGGCCTTGGCCCGACGAAACTCATATCGCCCAGAAGGATATTGAAAAGCTCAGGGAGCTCGTCAAGCGAAGTGGATCTAAGCTTTCGACCAAAACCAGTCATTCTATCAACCTTGTCCAGCAATTCGCTCTTATCATCTTTTTCATTCGTCATGCTCCGAAACTTATACAACTTGAAAGGCTTTTCATCCTTCCCCGGCCGGATTTGTGAAAAGATTACGGGGGATCCCAACTTAATGCGAACCAAAACCGCCACTACCAAAATAATCGGGCCCAGAATAAGCATTGCCAATAAGGCTCCAATTCGGTCAAAAAAAGGCTTAAAAAAAGACCGGTACATTTACAGTTGCTCCTTCAGCAATGTAACAACCCGTTCCAACTCTTCTTCACCCATATTGATATCACTTGGCAAGCAAAGTCCTCGACCGAACAGCTCCTCTCCCATACTCCTTTCGGCAGCTGTGGTAAAGAAATCACAATGCTCATAATATGGCTGCATATTCATCGGTTTCCAGATCGGCCTCGACTCAATCTTTTTTTCTTTAAGCATCTCATAGACTGACATAGGGTCAATCGATTCATCAAAGGTAACGCAACTTAGCCAATAGTTAGGATAGATTCTCTCTGGAACCGGCATCATCTTGATCTTGCCTGTCGGTTCAAGATGTATTTTGTAGTAGTCGAAGATCTCTTTCTTCTTTTGCACATGCCGCTCCAGAACCTTCAACTGTCCCCTGCCGATCCCCGCACATACATTCGACATCCGGTAGTTGTAGCCCAACTCTTCATGCTGGTACCAAGGGGCAGGCTCTCTGGACTGAGTTGCCCAGAAGCGGGCTTTTCTGCAGACGGTTCTTGCTGTGTCGGGGTTATTACCAGTCAACATACCACCGCCGGAAGTCGTAATAATCTTATTACCATTAAAACTGAAACAGCCGATCTCCCCCGCCGTTCCTGCATGCAAACGGATGGGAGAGTCGTGCCAGGATCTCTTACTCTCCCCTTCTCCCCTGTAATAGTAGGAGTCATAGGTGCTACCGAGGGATTCAGCAGCATCCTCAATGAGTGGAACACCGTATTCATCGCAAAGAGCCAAAATCTTATCGATGTCAGCAAGGAGACCAAAAAGATGGACAACAACAACCGCTTTAACTCTACCTTCGTACTTTGCTAAGGCGATCTTGAGTGCTTTTGGATCCATGTTCCATGTCGCCCAATCAGAGTCAATCAGAACCGGGGCCGCCCCTTGGTAAACCACCGGATTAACGCTGGCCGAAAAAGTTAACGAAGAACAAAGAACAATATCTTCTTTTGTGTCTCTTGCATTGGGATCTCCCGGACTGTTACCCTCACCCACACCCATTAGCTTCAGGGCTAAGTGAATAGCAGCCGTTCCCGAAGAAAGTGCTACAGCTTCCTCCACGTCAAGCTTGCTTGCAAACTCCTTCTCAAATGCTGTCACGTTAGGCCCTAAGGGCGCGATCCAGTTAGTGTCAAAAGCTTGCTTGACAAAGTCCAGCTCGTAGCCCTCGTCACTCATCCGGGGCGTCGCAAGATGAATTGGTTTTAATTTCTTATCCATGACATGAATCTCTTCAACATTGTACAACAACGAAAGTCAGCGGGCCTGGTTCCTGCGAAGCGCCAAGCACCCTCACAGGAGTTAGATCCGATGTAGCCGGTTCCTCCTGTCACCAGTAGTTTCATATCCTGCTTCTTCCTCTCCCTGTACGAATCCCGAAATGTTTTATAGTGGCAGCCATCGCATGCCTGGAAGTGGAATAAGCTGCCAGGGAGGGAGTCAAGCCTATATACCTGAATGCGCCGTAGGTCTGCTTAAGCATCCTCCATTTATTTCTGGAAACCGCATCACGGTGAATCCGGTAGATAAGAAGCGGCTCATTGATACCATGGGCTGTTACTCCCGACCGGAGGATCATCAACCAAAGCGTAAAATCGTCCAGAACATCACGTCGTAAAATTTTGAACCGTTCGAAATATTCCTTTTTGGCCAGAACGGACGAACAAATAATGATGTTATGAGTTCTCAGCCGATTGAAAGTTAGCTGACTTGGCACTTTCAGTATTCCTTTGTATGGAATCCCTTTCTGATCGATATAAGACGCCCCTGTAAAAATAAAACTGGCATTGAGCTCTTTCGTCGCTTGTAGCTGCTTTTCCAGTTTCGATGATTCCCATTGATCATCGCAATCCAGAAAGGCAATCCACTCACCTTGCGAAGTTTCGATTGCTCTGTTCCTGCTGGCGCTGATACCGAGATTATTCTCGTTGACCAAGGCCGAAATCCTTCGATCCTCTCTTTCGTACTCCCTCATGATTTCGAGGCTCCCGTCTGTTGATCCGTCATCGACCAAGAGGAGTTCCCACTTGCCATAGGTTTGGGAAATGACGGATTCAATGGCCTGTGTGAGGAAGGCCTCACCGTTATAAACTGGTGTAACCACACTGACAAGACCTTGTCGGATCATTTTGACAGCTCCTCACATCTTCGAATTGACTCTTTGAAAGAGCAGACGGAAAAAAGGGAAGCATCCGGTGGCAGGGACCTTACGTAAACCAAGTCACCGAACAGCTTGCTCAGTGTTTTAAAATTTCCTGTCCTCAGCAGTTTGTTAAACGCCTTGGTTGGCCTGATTCTTTTGCCATGTGCAGTGGCGATCAGGCCGACCATTTCTTGCGTACTGACATATTCGGAATTCTGAGGGAAAAAGAGACCCCCTTTTCGCTCATCGATTATATGCTGGAGGAAGCCAATCAGGTTTTCGATGTAGAGCATACTTCGCTGGTTATTGATCTTAGGAAAGGCAGGAAGCCTGAGCGCCAGTTTCCTCAGCCTGGAGTAATTTCCCTTGCAGTTTTTACCATATATCATGGGAGGCCGGAGAACCGACACCACAAACGTTTCGCCCGCCATATCCATGAGCCGGACCTCTGCCTCATACTTAGATCGCCCGTAAGCTGTCACCGGTTTTGGTAGAGTATCCTGATCGATCACACCTGCCTCCACTCCGTAGACACTCATAGTGCTTAGAAAGACAAATTGTTTGATCCCGCTGTTTTTGGCCTTTCTTGCTACCTCACAGGTCAAGTCACGGTTAACCTGGAAGAATCGGTCACGGTTCTTTTTTGTCTCTTTTTCATGTACCATTCCAGCGACATGAAACACCACCTGGTATGTTGAAAAATCATGGTCCCGCCATTGGCCATTTCGCACATCAAGTTCCTGAACCTCATACAGGCCGGGTTGCCGTTGCAAATACTCTGCAAAGGCGGTCCCTATATAGCTGTCTGCACCTGTAATGAGCACCTTAAGCATACAATCGCGGCCTCCGTTTCATGACCACCACTGGTATGGTCTTCATTAGGCAGCGCAGATCAAGGAAGAAACTGATTTTTTTTGCATATTCCCCATCCAGCCTTGCTTTTTCTTCAATGGACAAGAGCTCCCTCCCATTGACCTGGGCCCAGCCAGTCAGGCCGACAGGAACATTGTTGGCTTGGTAATGATCCCTTTCTTGAATGAGGTCATACTGATTCCATAAGGCGGGTCTGGGACCTACAAAGCTCATGTCTCCTTTCAAGATGTTAAGCAGTTGCGGTAATTCATCCAGAGAACACCTGCGAAGGAACCTTCCTGTGCGTGTGATCCACATGGCTTCTTCCCTCAGCAAGTGCGTGGCAAGATCGTGTGGGGCGTCATTTTGCATGGTTCGGAACTTCCACATATTGAAAGTGGTTTTGTTAATGCCAACCCTCTTTTGCTTGAAGAAAACCGTTCCTTTCGTATCCAGCTTGATGGCAATTGCGATCAATAAAAAAACAGGCGAAAACAACATGAGACCCAGGGCGGCATAGAAAGCATCGTTCGCACGTTTTACAAGCAAATACATGGAAAAACTCCCCGCTAGTGAACCCGACCCTTCAGAATAACTGTATACAAAATGAGATCAGCACAGTCTCAAAAGAGAGATCATCCAATCCGGCAACTGATTCGATCATACCAAACTGGAGGTTAAGAAAAGACTTCACCACAGAGTGCTTGAATTCCCCTACCCTATGCTAGAATAACAGCGTCTTTTGAGATTATTGCCCTGGAAGGTCGCCGGT
>CAZGCS010000010.1:7323-29606 GCA_964524395.1 uncultured Mageeibacillus sp. | reverse complement strand
GCCGTAACGGCTTTACCGTCCTGTCCCTGCTCATCCCCGTATTGGCGGGAATGGGACTCAACTTCAGTATTGTCATCGGGGCCATTGCCGCGCAGGCAGGACTATTCTTTGCCGTGGACTGGGGTCTGACGGGGATGACGGGCATGCTGGTTGCCTTCCTGATTACCACACCCCTGACCATGCTTTTCGGTTTTGGCGTTGGCCGCCTCTTCAATAAAATGAAGGGGGCGGAGATGATTGCCGGCCTGATCCTGGGTTTCTTTGCGGATGGGCTCTACCAGCTCTTCTTCCTCTATATCCTGGGTGGTATCGTGCCGGTCAAGACCAACAGCCTGATCATACCCGGCGGCATCGGTATCAAGAACACCATTGACCTGACGGGCAACATGAAGTATGCCCTTGATCTGGTTAAGATGGTGGATCTGATCCTGGCCCTCACCATATTGCTTTTCGTCGTGGCGGTGATCCAGATTGTGATGAGACTCCGGAACAAACAGCCCTTTCCTGTCAAGGCGGTTGTCCTGCTGGCAATGGTTGCCATTGTCTATGGACTGACCTTCATCCCTGTCCTTGGTGACTACTTCAGAACGGACCGGCTGCCGCTCGTCCGCGCCATCGAGATCGGGGCTGTGATTGCCGTTGTTTATACAGTTTGGAAGCTTGTCAATCAGAAGCTGCGACCGGATCACCGGTTCAAGGCAAAACGCTACCTGGTGATTGCGGCGGCTGCGGTCGCGCTTTATGCGGTGACTTATATCCCCTTCGTTTACGACATCATCAAGAATGCGTCAATCGCGGTACTGCCCTTCGCCTTGATCGCGGGTCTGTGTGTGTTTAACCGGGCCTTCCTGTCAACGCGGCTGGGCCAGAACATGCGGACGGTTGGCCAAAGTCAGGTCATCGCCAATGCATCAGGCATCCACGTGGACCGTGTCCGTGTCATTGCCATGATCATGTCGACCGTCCTGGCAGGCTGGGGGCAGTTGATCTATCTGCAAAACCTGGGCACCTTCGCGACCTACGGCGCCCACTTGCAGGTGGGGCAGTTTGCCATCGCGGCCCTGCTTGTCGGCGGCGCCTCAGTCCAAAAAGCGACCAACAAGCAGGCAATTACGGGGATCATCCTCTTCCACACGCTCTTTATCGTGGCGCCGGAAGCGGGCTCCAAATTGTTCAACAACTCCATGATCGGGGAGTATTTCCGTGTCTTCGTCTCCTACGGCGTCATCGCGCTTTCACTGGCCATGCACGCCTGGCAGCGGAAGACAAAACCGGAGCTGGAGCTCCAACTGCCCGACTAGTATGAATTCAAAGGGAAACAAGCAAAAAGCCTTGGCGAAAACCAAGGCTTTTTGAATGGCGCGCCCGCCAGAATTTGAATCCGGAACCTTCTGATCCGTAGTCAGACGCTCTATCCAGTTGAGCTACGGGCGCGTGACAGCTCTACCATAGTAGCGCCCGTGGCAGGCCTTGTCAAGATCGCGGCCTCTGCCGCTGTCAGTCGAAGATCAGAGTCATCCTGGCGATCGTATCGGACTCCACCTGGAAGGCCAGGGTGGTCAGCGCACCTTCTTCCTGGAGCTGAATCATGTAGCCGTTTTCACGTACAAAAGGATATCGGAGATAGAGTTCATGAACTGAAAGGCCCGGCCGAAGCCCCGACCCTGTCCCAAAACGGCTGTAGGAAAAGAAGACCTGATGAAGCTTGCCCTCAAATGTCAGGGATTCCGGCTGACAACTGCCGGAGGCCTCGACGATCAGGCCGGGCCAGGTGACGCGAAAGGATGAACCCTCCCCGTTTTCTTTGTCGGTCGTCTCCAGGTTCAGGGGAATTCCCAGCCTTGCCAGGATCGCTTCGGATTCGATTTGGATATCCACGCCCGTCTGATCAAAGAGTTCTTCGCCTTCAAGGAGCAGGAGGGCGTCATCCGGACTGAGGGTCTGGGGGATTTTTTCATCTGCCCGGAACCTGCCGTCGGACTCGGTGAAAACCACGGTCCTGATTCTGTTTACGCCGGATTCCGCCGGGAGGGTCTGTTGCTCAAAGACTGCCCTGCCGGGCATCATCTCGATGCAGCGATAGCTTCCTTTGCCGGTGGCAACCTGATCGCGGTAATAAAGCAGCAGGTCTCCGGTACGCCTCAGAATCGCGGCGCGCTGCGTTTCAGTGCGGATTTCGGTGTTATAACCAAGCAAGGCCGTAAGCGCCTCTTGTGAGCCGGACGCGATGGCATCCAGATAGAGGACAATGTAATCGTAAAGGACGGCCTGTTTTTGCAGCCATGATTTGGAAAAATAGGGAATGCCCTCCTCATCCAGGGTCACCGGAATAGCAAACTTCAATTCACGCAGATCGGAGGTGCGGGCCTTGATCCACCAGATGGAGGCGTCACCGGGCTTGGGTGTCAGTTGCTTTTCCAATTTGGCCGCATAGCCACGCATCATTTCGCTTTCTTCCTGTGAGGCGCGGTAGAAGGTCGAAATGGTGCCCGGCAGGCATTCGGCCAGGAATGAAACATAGCGGAAAAACTCCGCCTGCGAAATTTCAGCGCGCTGGCCTGACGGGATGGCCTCCCAGATTCGGCTCCGATGCTCCGCAGACATGATTGCCAGCGTAATCAGGTGAACCCATTCGTCTTCCCTGAAATATTTTTCATTCTGTGGACGCAGGACAAAGGGCGTACCGCCGCTTGTCCCGGCGCTGCCGGCTTGGGCGGCAGGAAGGGTACAGGAGGTCAAAAGGCAGGCGGAAGCCAGGATAAGGACAGCCATCAGCCGCCCTCTCAGGCGAAGAGCCTTTCGGTGATTTTCCCGGATCATGATGCCTGCCACCCTTGCCTTGAGTCCCATGAATCAAAAAGGAGCCTTGTTTCTTTATTGTGCCCCAAGCAGTCTTTCACATCAAGATTCCGAACAGGCATCCGCCTTGTTCCGCCGGGCTGCCGCCTCAAAAACGATGATGCCGCAGGCAACCGCCGCGTTGAGCGAATTGACCCGGCCCCGGAGCGGAATGGAGAGGAGAAAATCGCAATGTTCCGAAATCTTCTGTGACATGCCCTGACCCTCGCTGCCCACGACGAGAGCAAGTTTGCCCGCGTAGTCAGCCTCCTTGTAGCAAAGCCCCGCTTTCGCGGCCGTCCCGAATATCCAAAATCCTTGTTCTTTCAGCATCAGGATGGTTTGGGTCAGGTTGTTGACGCGGCAGAGCGGAACATGCTCAACCGCTCCTGCGGAGGCCTTGGCGACCGCCGCGTTCAAAGGCACCGACCGGCGTTTGGGGATGACGACTGCATCAACACCCGCGCCGTCGGCAATGCGCAGGATAGAGCCGAGATTGTTGGCGTCCTGGATATGATCGAGCAGGAGAAGAAGGGGTGTCCGGTTTTCCTCATCGCATGTTTGCAAAATATCATCGAGCGGGGTGTAAGCGTAGGGCGCAACCTCCGCGATAATGCCCTGGTGGGCGCGGGTCAGTGCCATGCGATCCAGAACGGCACGGTTGACGTAGTCGACGACCGCGCCCTGCTGCCGGCAGCGGTCCGCCAAAAGGGCCAGATCACCACGAGCCTTTTCCAGCACCAGGACACGGTTGATGGACCGGCCGGCAGCCAGCGCCTCGGCGACCGGGTTGCGGCCCTCAATCCGCGTCAGCTCAGGGTCCTGGTTCTCAAGGGGCTGCATTGACGTCCTCTTTCATCTCCGGTGAATCAATCAAATATTCCATCAGGGCATGAGCACGCTGGTCCTTACCCTGCAGCCAAAGCCATCCGATCAATGCCTCGAAAGCAGTCGCTTTCCGATAATCTGCCGGCGCAGCATGCCGGGGCATGCTGGAGGTATGAAAGTTGCGCGCCCGCTGCAAGAGCTTGCGTTCACTTTCTTCCAAAGGGAAACAATCTTTTGCCAGGGCCAGCTTCCCGGCCAGGGCGGCCTGGCCTTCCGCGCTGACAAACCGAGTCGCCATCTGATGAAGGGTACCGGAGGCTGCCTTGAATTTCCTGGAAAGCAGGGTTCTGATAAAGAGCTCGAAAACTGCATCCCCGACCCAGGCCAGGGTCGAGATGGAGCAGGAGAGAAGTTCACGCTCCGACAGAACAGGTTTTTCCGGAATCTTATCTGCTCCCAAGCAAGCCCCCTGGAACTAAACGGCAGGCGTGACGCGCGTGCCTTGTGGTGTGTCTTCGATCTTGTATCCCCGGGCCAGGACCTGATCCCGGATGGCATCGGCTTTTTCGTAATCGCGGCCCTTTTTGGCCTTGGTTCTTTCCTCGACGAGGGCCATGATCTCTTCCGGTATGGCTTCTTCCTGCTTCCCGGGGTCCAGGCCCAGGATGCCGCACAGCTCAAGGAGGGCGGACCGCGCCTCAAGCAGGCTCCCGGCAGGCACACGGCCGGAGGCAGCCGCTGTATTGGCGGCACGGACCAATTCAAAGAGAGCGGCGATGGCATCGGCGGTGTTGAGGTCATCCTCCATGGCCTCCCGCCAGTTGCGGCGGAAGCTTTCAATGGCCTTGACCAGGTCCTCTTCTTCCGGACTGCCAGCCGGTATTTCCTTCGAAGCGGCGGCTACATAAGCCAGATGATCGATGCCGGAAGTGATGCGTTGCCAGCTGGTTACGGCCGCGTCAAGCAGGTCATCGGAGAAATTGACCGGCATCCGGTAATGAGCCTGCAAAATGAAGAAGCGAATAACGGGATAGGGATAGCGCCTGACCAGGTCCCGGACCGTGAAGAAATTGCCCGCCGATTTGGACATTTTCTCGTGGTTGACATTGACATAGCCGTTGTGCATCCAGTAGCGGACGAAGGGTTTTCCCGTCGCGGCTTCACTTTGGGCGATCTCGTTTTCGTGGTGGGGGAAGGTCAAATCAACGCCGCCGGCATGGATATCGATGGTTTCGCCCAGATTGGCCAGACTCATGGCCGAGCACTCGATGTGCCAGCCGGGGCGGCCGTCCCCCCAGGGGCTGGGCCAGAATGGCTCGCCCTCTTTTTTAAGTTTCCATAAGACGAAATCGAGCGGGTTGCGTTTGCCTTCGGTCTCCGCCAGGCGTTCACTGGCACCGGCAACCAGATCATCGGTATTGTGGCCGGAGAGCTTGCCGTAGGAGGGGAAGGTATCGATGGAAAAATAAACGCCGTCATCACTGGTGTAGGCATGTCCCTTGTCCATTAACATCTGGATCAGGCGGATGATATCGTCGATGGATTCCGTGGCCCGCGGGTGGATGGTGGCCCGCATGATGTTGAGAGCATCGGCATCCTTGAAATACTCCCGGATCATTTGTGCCGCCAGTTCCGGAACCGGAATGCCATCGGTCCTGGCCCGCATAATGACCTTGTCATCAATGTCGGTGAAGTTCTGAACGTAGGTCACACGGTAGCCGAGCCAGAGCAGGTATCTTCTCAGGGTGTCGTAAACGACGAAGGGTCTGGCGTTGCCCAAATGGAAATAATCGTAAACGGTGGGGCCACAGACATAGATCCGGAAATGCTTGTCTTCCAGAGGAGTCAATTCTTCTTTTTGTCTTGTCAATGAGTTGTAAACTCTCACGGCTGCTCCTTTCGGGATCAAGGCGGATCCCCTGTCTGACAAAAGGAAACCCGAAATGCCGCACTCTTTTTTTGATACCCAGCCTACAAGCCAGGTGGGTGCCCTGCGGTGGTCTTAGAATGTCCTTTGAAAAGGCCTATTCCTATTCCACTTCGACCCGGACTCCCCTTCAAAAAATGGTGGTCCAAAAACAAGAGCGCCGTGCATTTCAGGCAAGCTCATGATAGCACGTTTGGAAAGACGCTTCAAATCTTTCTGTTACACAGCCGGGGTTACAAGCGCCTCCGTGGCAAGGCCCGTGATATAGTATCATATGGACAAAAATGCACCCGCCGCCCTCCCGCGGGACCGCGGCGGTTCAAAGACAATACACAATCAAGGAGGACGTTATGACGTCACAGAAAGTTTCGGAAGAGCAAGGAACCGCCGTTCTGGCTGTTGAGGTTCCGCCGGAAGAATTCAAACAATCCCTGCAGGCTGCCCACCGCAAAAATGCCCGTCATTTTCAGGTACCCGGTTTCCGGAAGGGGAAAGCACCTTATCCGGTCGTTGTCCGCCATTACGGAGAAGAAGTTTTATATGACGACGCGCTCGAAGTTGCCCTGCCCAAAGCTTACAGCCAGGCACTGGAAGAACACGGGATCGCGCCTTTTTCCGATCCACGCTTCAATGTCAAGGAAATCGGAGGCCAGACAGGCCTTGCCTTTGAAGTCAGCGTCGCCCTGAAACCCCAGGTGGAACTTGGCCAATATGAGGGTGTAGAAGCCTACCGGCCACCCGCCGGTGTGGAAGAGGCGGATATTGACCGCAAGATCGAGGAAGCGCGCGAGCGCGTCTCCCGCCTGGTACCCGTAACGGACCGGCCGGTTGAAGCGGGAGATCGCGTCACCATCGACTACAAGGGTTTTCTTGACCAGGTGGCTTTCGAAGGCGGTGAAGCCGAAGGCCATAAACTGGAAATCGGGTCGGGGTCTTTCATCCCCGGATTTGAAGAAGGCCTGACCGGCCACCTCGCGGGCGATGAATTCGACCTGCCGCTGACCTTCCCCGAAGAATATCACGCGGAAGACCTGGCCGGCCGCGAGGTCGTGTTCAAAGTCAAGATCCGGGAGGTCTTTGTCAAGGAATTGCCGGAGATTGACGATGAGTTTGTGCGCGATGTCAGCGACAGCTGTGATACCTTGGAAGAGTACCGGGCGGAGATCCGGCAGGAGCTGGACAAAGAGAGAAATGACCAGGCTGACCAGGCCTTTGAACAACATATCATCGACAGGGTTGTGGCGGATTCGACCATCCTGCTCTCCGATCTCATCGTCGAGGATGAGATTGACCGGGCCATGGAGAGGCAGGCGCAACAGTTTGCCATGTATGGCTTGAACTTCCAGGATTTTTTACAATACTCCGGCCAGTCGGTCGCGCAGTACCGTGCCGGTCAGGCTAAAAAATCCCGCAAGCTGATTGAAAGCGCCTGGGTGATCGAAACCATCCGTGAGAAGGAGAAAGAGCGGTTCGAACTCAGTGATGACGAGTTTGAGAAAGCCGTGGAAGAGGCCGCTGAAAAAGAAGGTATTGCTGTCGAGGTATTCCGGGAGCAGTATCTGAAGACCGATCACGACCAGGAGCATTTCCGCCACGACTTCGAAAGCCAGAAACTGCTTGACTGGCTGAGGGAAGTCAGCCAGGCGACGGATGTGGCCCCCGAGCCGCAGGAAGAGGACGACGAACACGACCATGATCATGATCACAATCACGACCATGATCATGCGCATGATGAGTGAACCAAGAATTTGACCTCGCAGAACGGAGGATATTAAGATGAACATGATGGATAGAAACCATTTCGATCCGGCCCTGATGAACCTGGTGCCCATGGTGGTCGAACAGACGACACGCGGGGAACGCTCCTACGACATTTTTTCCAGACTCCTGAAAGAGCGTATTGTAATCCTGAGCGACCAGGTCAACCACGTGACCGCCAGTCTGGTCATGGCGCAATTTCTTTTTCTGGAGGCGGAAGACCCCGAGAAGGATATCCAGTTCTACATCAACAGCCCGGGCGGCGAAATCTCCTCGGGCCTTCTGATTTATGACACCATGCAGTACATCAAGCCGGATGTCCAGACCATCTGCATGGGCATGGCAGCCAGCATGGGCGCCTTTCTGGTCGCAGCCGGCACCCCCGGCAAGCGGTTTGCCTTGCCCAACGCCGATCTGATGATTCATCAGCCAAGCGGAGGCGCGCACGGACAGGCCACCGACATTACCATCGCGGCGGAATACATCGTAAGGTTGAAGAAACGGCTTAACGAGATTCTGGCGGAAAAGACGGGGCAGCCCTATGAGGTGATCGAGCGTGATACCGACCGCGACAGGTGGTTGTCAGCCGAGGAAGCCCTGGAGTACGGTCTGATCGACAAGATCATGACCAAGCGCGTTTAGTACGCGCCAGGCAAAGAGGAAGCGGCCATGTCGGATAGAAAAGACCAGGATTCGTATAAATCACTGCACTGTTCCTTTTGCGGGAAAACGGAAAATCAGGTTGAACGCCTGATCGCCGGTCCAGGCGTCTACATCTGCAATGAATGTGTCATGCTCTGCGACGAAATGCTGGCGGAAGATCCGGCGCCGGGCAGGCCCAAAGGGGCGTCCGAAGTGGACGCCATGAATCTGCTGACACCTCAGCAGATCAAGGAAAAACTTGATGAATACGTCATCGGGCAGGAAGAGGCAAAAAAGACCCTGGCGGTCTCTGTTTACAATCACTACAAGCGTGTTTTTTCCGACCTGGTCGACCAGGAAGATGACGGCGTGGAGCTGGCCAAGAGCAACATCATGTTGCTGGGGCCTTCAGGATCGGGCAAGACCCTGATGGCGCAGACCCTGGCCCGCATTCTGAATGTCCCTTTTGCCATCGCGGACGCAACTGCCCTGACCGAAGCCGGTTACGTGGGTGAAGACGTGGAAAATATCCTTTTGCGCCTGATCCAGAATGCTGACTTCAATATCACCGCGGCTGAAAAAGGCATCATTTACATTGATGAGATTGACAAGATTACCCGCCGTTCGGACAATCCTTCCATCACCCGTGATGTCAGCGGCGAAGGGGTCCAGCAGGCCCTGCTCAAGATCCTGGAGAGCAGCCTGGCCAATGTGCCTCCCCAGGGAGGGCGCAAGCACCCCCACCAGGAATTCATCCAGATCGATACCACCAATATTCTTTTCATTCTGGGCGGCGCCTTTGCGGGCATGGACAAGATCATCCGCGACCGGATCGGCCAGAAGTCCATCGGTTTCGGAGCTGAAATCGAAGGATCCTCCAAGCTGAGTGACAAGGAATTGTTCTCGCGCCTCCTGCCGGAGGACTTGTTGAAGTTCGGCCTGATCCCTGAATTTGTAGGCCGGGTTCCTGTCGTGGTCGCCCTGGAAGAGCTGGACGAAAAGGCCCTGATCCGTGTTCTTGAAGAGCCACGCAACGCACTCCTGAAACAGTACAAAAAACTGATGCGTTTCGATGATGTGGATCTGGTCTTTGAGCCCAAGGCCGTCCGTGAGGTTGCGAAGAAAGCACTGGAACTGAAGACCGGTGCGCGTGGACTTCGCACGATTCTGGAGCGTCTGATGCTGGACGTCATGTATGAGATCCCTTCCTGCGGCGATGTCTGTGAAATCGTCATTACTGTGGCCAGTGTCAGGGGCGAGGAGAAGCCGCGCCTGAAACGCAAGAAAGAGCCGGACGGAAAGAAAGCGGCCAACGCCTGAGGATAATCCGCAAGAGGCAATTTGGATCCTGCCGACGGAAAAAGACCGGAAGTCAACCGGTCTTTTTTTGTGGATAAATGGACACTGGATCCAGGGATCCGCTGGAGCAGGGGGCGCTGTGGAAGACGGGAAAAAAACCACCCAAAAATCGCTGGCAGGCTGGGCCGACCACCGGGTCGCGGACTGGCTGTCGCGCGTCAAATCTCCCGGCCTGCCCCGGGGCCTGGGCCTTGATCCTCTTGATGCTGATTACTATCTTTTTGAATACCTGGAGGGTGAAACACTGAGGCAACTGCCGCAGGGAGAGCTGACATCCTCCAATCTCCAGCGCTGGTTCGATCAGGTTCTGGACGCACTTGCCCTGCTAAGCCTTTTTGCCGGCTTGCCTTTCGCCCATCTGGACCTTTCACCGGAAAACATTGTGATCACCGGGCAAGGCCGCGCCTGTCCCATTGACTTCGCCTCCTCGCGTTTTCTGGACGGCAAGGCGGATCTGCCCGACACTTCCCGGACCATGACAGCAGGCTATGCCGCGCCGGAGATCTATTACGGCCAGCTTTGCCCGGAGGCGGATCTCTACAGCCTGGCCATGTCCATGCTGGCCACCTGTGCGGGCAAGGTCGCTGCGGAACTGGAAGGCCCAACCACAAAAAGGATCTTGAAGCAGCTGGACCGGTCCCTGGCGGAACGGCTGCGCGCCTGCCTGTCCGAAGATCCGGCCCAAAGGAGGCGGGCAGTGGGGGAAAGCCTGTACGGGCTGGCCCTGCAAACCGATTTTAAACAGGCGGAAGTCCCGGAAGACAAGCAGGCGGGATCCCTTGACAAGCCCCCTTTAACCGGTGCGGCAAGTCAGAAGACGGACTGTCCCTTCCCGCTGACAGAATGTCCCTTCCTGGAGCTGGCCCATCAGTTCGAGGACTTCAACAGGGAAAGCCATGGTTCCGGAAGCATGCCTGCCGCATGCTACAATAAACCAGAACAGAGTTGAATCCATGCCGGATCCGGCCGGGCCGGGGGATGAGATCAATAATGAAGGAGTTGGACTGATGTCTGAAGATAACCGCAAGCGCGGCCCTGTCCGCCAAAGGGAGATTAAGCCTAGAAGCGAATCGCCGAAAAAAGACAGTCCGCAATCAGCAAAGCCCAAGCAGAGGCCATCCGGACCGCCATCCAAGCCGAAACAAAAACAAGAGGGGGGCAAGGCGCGCGGCGGGTCCTCACAGCGGACTTCCCCGGGGCAGGAAAGAGGCGGCAGGGAAGAGGGCAGGGCAAAACAGCAGGAAACAAAGCGCCCGGCTCAGTCCAAGTCACCAAGACCTGATTCCCCGGATAGAAAAAAGAGGTCCGGCAGAAACAGGCGCGGCTCAAAGAAACATTCAAGGCAGGAAGGGCAGTCATTCCGGGGCGAGGAGACAGCCGCCGATGTCGCCCGCGACATCACCCGTATCGAAAAAGATATCCAGATTGACCTGGACAGCATCCGGAACCAGAAACTCGATTTATAAAACAGACGGCAGCCGGTGCAGGCCTTATGAGCGGGGACAAGTATAAGGATCAGCAGAGGACGCCACTGGCGGACGCCCTTGGCGCCATGGAAGGCCGGATTTCTTTTCACATGCCCGGTCACCGTCAGGGCCGTCTCTTCCAAAGCCCGCCGGCCCTGCCGGTCAGTGCCTTTGATACCACTGAGCTGGAAGAATCGGGCGATCTTGCCGCACCTGCGGCCCACGTGCTTGAAGCATACCGTCTGGCTTCGTCCTTCTTCGGCGCGGGGGAAAGCTGGTTCATCACTTCCGGCACCACCAGTTCCATTTTCATCATGATGGCCACGGTACTCCGCGAGGGCGACCAGGTCATCATGCCCCGGGCCGTTCATATCGCAGCCGTGCATGCCGTCGCCATCCTCGGCTTGCGGCCTGTATTCGTCGCATCCCCGGACGGCAGGGATTTTCCTGACGGCCAGCCCGACGCCTCCTCCTACATCTCAACCATGCAACGATACCCCGGCGCCAAAGCCTGCTATGTGACCCGCCCGGATTATTATGGCCGCGCCATGGATCTTGCAAGCCTTGCCGGGGCGGCGAAGGAGGCAGGAATGGCACTGCTTGTTGATGAGGCGCACGGTGCCCATTTCGCGGCGGCCCCGGATCTGCTGCCCGCGACAGCTCTCAGTCAGGGTGCCGACATGACTTGCCAGAGCGCCCATAAAACGCTGCCTGCCCTGACTCCCGCCTCGCTTCTTCACGTGTCGGAAGAAGCCCTGGACAGCGGCCGGGTGAATCCCTCCCGTCTGGCTGGTCTGGTCAAGGTCTTTCAGACCTCCAGTCCCTCTTTTCTGGTAGCGGCCTCCATTGATACCGCCCGCGCGGAAGCGGCCCAAAGAGGTCATGCCGCCATCAGCCGCCTGATCCGGCTGAACAGGAATCTTTGTGACAGGCTGCCTGCCTGCTATCAACGGTTTTTGCCGGCAGGGGCGGACCAGTCACGGCTTGTCATCGACTATGCCGGCACAGGCCGGGACCGGATCGCATTCCAGGCGCATCTCCACGACGCGGGTATTGACGCCGAACTGATCGATTTGACCAGGGCCGTTTTCATTCCCGGCTTTGACCAGAGCGGGGATGACTATGAGTGCCTTTTTTCCGCCTTGTCTTCCCTGCAGGTGGAAACTGACCCGCAAAAACTGGAAGATCACGCCAGAAAGATGGACAGCCTGTCCTGCAGGCGTGATGCCTTTCTTTCCGCAGAGGCCTTGTTCGGCGTCAGCCCCAGGCAGGCTCTCTTTGGCCGGGTGGCGGGACCTTCCGTGGCGGGGGAAGCGGTCGCCCCTTATCCGCCGGGCATGCCCATCCTCTGGCCAGGTGAGCCTGTCACCGATTCTCACCGGCTTTACCTGGAAAAGTTACTTGCCGAGGGCATTGTGGTCCGCGGTTTTCCGCCGGCTTTTCCAGGCGGGCAGCCATGACTTTATGCTAAGATAAAGCTGATTCTGTGAGCAGTCACAGGAGAATAATCCGGGGGTTTCAAGGCATTGACCAGGGGGAAACTAATCACCTTTGAAGGCATTGACGGATCGGGAAAGACGACGCAAATTGAATTTCTCGCCGACTACTTGGGCTCGCTCGGTTTTGACCTTCTCCTCCTGCGTGAGCCGGGGGGAACCGGGATCGGTGAGGAAATCCGCCACATTCTGCTCGACATGCGCTTTGAGAAGATGACTCCCGAAACCGAGCTTTTTCTCTTCGAGGCAGCCCGCGCCCAGCTGGTCAGGGAAGTGATCCGGCCTGCCCTGGAAGAGGGCACCTGGGTGATCAGTGACCGTTTTCACGACTCTTCCGTCGCCTATCAGGGTTACGGCCGCGGCCTGCCTGTCGATCTGGTCCAGGCCCTGAACCAGCTGGCCATGGGAGAAACGGTTCCCGATTTGACCATCCTGCTCGAGCTGGGCCCCGAGGCGCGTGCCGCCAGGCTTGGAAAACGGCACAGCAGCGGACTGCAGGATCGGATTGATGTTGAAACAGACCGGTTCAAAGAGCGGGTTTGCCAAGGTTTCCAGGCCATCGCGCAGGCCGAGCCGGAACGCGTGATCTGCGTTGAATCGCTGGATCAAAAAGAAAAAACAGCAGCACTTATTCGCGAGCAAGTGAGGAGAAAATTGCTATGAAATTGATATTTGCCATTGTAAGCGACGACGATTCCCCGCGGCTGATGGCTGAGGTCAACCGGGCGGGGTACCGCGTCACCAAACTGCACTCAACCGGGGGGTTTCTCCGGTCGGGCAATACGACGCTGATGACGGTTGTGGAGGACGCGGAACAGGAAGAAGTGATCTCCATCATCCGTAAGAACTCCAAGAGCCGCAAGGCGGCGATCAATGCCAGCATACCGCCCTCCAATATGGGAGCCTCCTACGTTCCCTATCCGGTCGAAGTCAATATCGGGGGTGCAACGGTTTTTGTCGTCCCCGTTGAGCATTTTGAAAAATTCTAAGATGCCCGGTTCAAAAGACCAGGCGCAGCAAGATCAGGATCGAGGGCAGCCGGACAGCTTCCTGTCCTTTCATTCCATTGCCTGTTCCGACAGGCTCAGGGAGCAGCTTGCCCATTCAATTCAGGAAAACAAAATGCCGCTCCTGCTTGTGGGGGAAGAAGGCTCAGGCAAACACTTTATTGCCAGCAGATTGGCGGCGGCTATTTTGTGTGATCAAGCCGACCCCTTTGCCGGAGCCTGCGGCCATTGCGCTTCCTGCCGCATGCTGAGATCAGGCTCCCATCTCGACCTGATCGAAATTGTCCCTCCTGATGACAAGTCATCCGTTCCGGTTGCCTCTGTCCGCTCCCTGGTGGCCGCGACGCTCCAGATCTACCCGCAGGTCAGCCGCAACAGGGTTTACATTGTTGAGGCCCTCAAGGCGGATACCCTGAATGAGCAGGGGCAAAATGCCCTGCTCAAGCCGCTGGAAGAGCACCCGGCTTTTGTGCGCTTCATCATCCTGACCGAGGATGCCGACCGCCTCCTGCCCACCATTCGCTCCCGTTCACGCATGATCCGGGCCGGCAGGCGAACCCCGGATCAGATCAGACGAATCCTGGAAGAAACGGGCTGCGGCGACCAGACCGCAGGGCTGGCCTTGCGCTACGCCGACGGCTTGCCGGGACAGGCTCTGGCCATGGCCCGGGATGCCTCCTTCCGGCTCCTGCGCGATCAGGCTTTCGCACTTTTTTCCAGGCTGCCACAATCAAGCCGGACTGATTGCCTGACCGGGGGGCTTGACTTTTTCAAGCAGGAACGAAAGCAGCTTACTGTCCTTCTGCGTGTAGTTGAATCCTTCTTACGCGACATGATGCTGCTGCAAAATAAACTGGATCCGGCCGGCCTGGTGAACCCGGACCTGGCGGATGCCCTGGCCGCCTTGTGCCGGCAGGCGCCCGCGACCGACCCTGCCAGGGCCGCAGAGCTTGTCAGGCAGACTGCCGGGGCTCTCGCCGCCAATGCGAATTTTGATCACACCGTGGCCCGCATGGTTCTTGGGCTGCGTGCCTTTTTGGGCGGACACCCCGTTCCCCGGGAGGTCTTCCGGCCCAGGGAGAGCTTTGGCTGGCCAAACAGACCCGGGGCGCTATAATAAAGAATGTACGACCCGGCGCATGGATGAATTGGAAGTTGGAATAATCAAGTGAAAAATAAAGAGAACCGATATAAGCCTGACGAATCAGGCGGAAATAAAAAGGAAATCGATACAGACTACGAAGAGGCAGGCGGCTATCCCGTTTGTGCCATTCGCGATGATTTGACAGGGACGGATGACGACCGGTCCGGGGGCGGGGAGGAAACCGTCCTCCTGGTGGGCATTCGCCTTCACGGGCGCGGCAAGGTCTACCATTTCTCTCCCGGTGAGCACAAGATACGCCGGGGCGATCATGTCATCGTGGAAACCGCCCAGGGCATCGAGATGGGCATTGCGACCGACTGGCCCCAGCACCTGCCTGCCAGCGCGGTCAAGGCACCGCTGAAACGCGTGCTGCGTCTAGCGTCCAATGATGACCTCATGCATTACGAAGAAAACAATCTGCTGGAGGAAGAAGCGTTGGTCACCGCCAGGGAACGGGTGGAGGCTTACGGGCTTGACATGTCTTTGGTGGACGTGGAGTACCGCTTTGACAACCGTAAGATCACCTTTTTCTTCACCTCGGACGGCCGGGTTGATTTTCGCGAACTGGTCCGTGACCTGGCCTCTATTTTCCGGACCCGTATTGAGCTCCGCCAGATCGGTGTACGCGACGAAGCCTGTATGATCGGGGGGCTGGGCATCTGCGGGCGTGAGCTTTGCTGCAGTACATTCTTACATGAATTCCGGCCTGTCTCCATCCGCATGGCCAAGGATCAGAATCTTTCCATGAATCCTTCCAAGATTTCAGGAACCTGCGGCAGACTGCTCTGTTGCCTGAACTATGAACACCACGTCTATGTCGATGCCAGGAAAAGACTTCCCTCCCGGAACGCGCGCGTCAAGACGCCGGACGGTTCCGGCATCGTGGAGGCTGTCGATCTTCTTAAAGAAGAGGTGAGGGTGCGCCTTGACCGGAATGGGGAACAGGATGTGGAAGTGTACCGGCTATCGGAGCTGGCCGATTGAAAATCATGGGTTTTATGCTATGATTTTCGGGTAGAGTTTTTTGGGAACCGCGCCGCAGGGCCTGTTCCCTGTGAGAAGGAGGAAATGGAATATGCCGCATCTTATCGACGGAGATGAATGCATCAGCTGTGGCGCCTGTGCCGAAGTTTGTCCCACCGAAGCGATTTCGGAGGGGGAAGCCTTTTACATCATTGATGCCGAAACTTGCATTGACTGTGGGGCTTGTGTCGAAGTTTGCCCGGTCGACTGCATCTCGGAAGTATAAGCACATCAGGACCGATCCGATGAAATCAGGCTGCCTCATGCGGGCGGCCTCTTTTATCTGACAGACCCGCGGAGGTAAAAAATGGAGAATTTTGTTTTTCAGAACCCGACCAAAATTTTGTTTGGTGACGGCATGCTTGAACGACTGCCGGAGGAAGTGGAGCCTTTTGGCCCCAAGGTACTTCTCGTATACGGTACGGGGAGTATCCGGCGATCCGGTCTCTATGACCGCGTGACGGGCCTGCTTGAGGGAGCCGGTAAGCAGGTTTTCGATTTGGCCGGCGTCATGCCCAACCCGCGCAAGGAAAAGGTATACGAAGGAATCGAAATCTGCCGCAGAGAATCGATCGACCTGATCCTGGCGGTCGGCGGGGGGAGTGTCCTGGACTGCTCCAAGGCCATCGCCGCCGGCACCTTCTGCCAGGGCGATTTTTGGGACGACCTTTACCTGGAAAGCCAGTGTCTTGATCGCGCGGTCCCGCTGGGGGCCATTCTGACCATGCCCGCGACGGGCAGTGAAATGAACAGCGGTACGGTCATCAGCGATTGGGAGAATAATATCAAATGCGCTTTTCGTGACGATCTGCTCTTTCCTCAGTTTTCTATCCTGGAGCCCCGGCTGACCATGACCATGCCGCGGGAGCAGGTGATTTACGGCGCTGTCGATATGATGTCCCATATTTTTGAACAGTATTTTTCCCCCCCGGACGATGACAACCTGTCGGATGAGCTGGCTGAAGCCCTTATGCGCAATATCCGGACCAACCTCGACCGGTCCCTGGCCGACCTGCACGACTACCAGGCCCGGTCCAACCTGATGTGGGATGCCACCATGGCCCTCAACGGCCTGCTGCGGCTTGGAAAAGAACAGGACTGGCAGGCCCACCAGATTGAGCACGCGCTTTCAGCCTGGTACGATATTCCCCACGGGGCCGGCCTGGCCATCGTTCATCCCAAGCTGCTCCATTACATCCGCAAGGAGGCGCAACATAAGCTGGCCAGGTACGCGATCCGTGTTTGGGACGTGGACCCGGCTGGCAGAAGTGAAGAGGAACTGGCCCTGGCCGGACTCAAGGCCATGCGCAGCTATTTCAATGAGATCGGCGCACCTGCCAATCTGGCAGATGTGGGGATACCGGCGGATGCCATTGAGGATATGGCCGCCACGGCCAACCTGGATCCGGCAGGGTACCGGTCGCTTGACCGCGACGATGTGCGCGAAATACTCAAGTCGTCATTCTGATGGACAGGCCGGGAGTCCTTTACCTGGTTGCAACGCCTCTGGGCAATATCGGAGACATGAGCCTGCGCGCCGGGGAGATTCTTGGCACCGTCGACTACATCGCGGCCGAGGACACGCGCCGGGCGGCGCGCCTGCTATCTTCGCTGGGTGTCGGTAACAGGCTGGTCAGTTATTTTGAGGCGAATAAAGACTTGCGGCACCAAATGCTGCTCGGCGACCTGCAAGCCGGAAAGTCCGTGGCCCTCATCTCAGACGCGGGCATGCCCTGTATTTCAGATCCCGGCCAGGCGCTGGTGCGCCTGGCCATCGAACAGGGCATCCCGGTTTCGGTCATCCCCGGCCCCTCTGCCCTCCTTTCCGCCCTGGCCGCTTCGGGACTCGATACCGCCCGTTTTGTTTACGAGGGCTTTTTACCGGTCAAGGGCAAGGCCCGCAGGTTGAGGTTGCAAGCCATGGCCGTGGAAACCCGCACACTTGTTTTCTACGAAGCGCCTCACAGACTCAGGAAAACCCTGACGGATCTGGCGGAGCAAGGTCTGGGCCCGCGCCGTCTGGTGGTCGCCCGGGAGATGACCAAAACCTACGAGGAATTTCTTTACTTCACCGTGGCAGAGGCCTTAAGCTACTATGAAACAACCGGTCCCAAGGGCGAGTTCACGCTGGTCATCGAGGGCCTGGACGCCTGTCAGGCCAGGACGGGCCATGACCCGGAGGAGGCCTGGCCGGACGGCAAGCTGTCAGTTCTATTGGCGGAAGCAATGGCGGCGGGCATGAAAACACGTGATGCGACAGCCAGGATAGCAGGACAAACAGGTGTCAGCCGCAGGAAGCTCTACCAGCTGGCCCTGGAGCTGGAAAGAGAAACGGAAAATCAGACTTAGCCGAGCCGGGCCTTTGCGCTATGATGAAAAAGTAAAGGGGAGATTCTTATGTTTGAAGGAAAATACTACATCACGACACCCATTTATTATCCGAGCGGCCAGTTGCATATCGGTCACTCCTATACCACCGTGGCGGCTGATGCCATGGCCCGCTACAAGCGCATGCGGGGAGCCGATGTATTTTTCCTGACAGGCATGGATGAGCATGGCCAGAAGATCCAGCGAACCGCAGAGAAGGCGGGGATGACGCCCCAGGAATTCGTGGACGGCATGGCAGTCGATATCAAGGCCCTTTGGGAATTGCTGGATGTCCGCTACGACGGTTTCATCCGGACCACGGACACCCATCATGTCCAGGCCGTCCAGGCCATTATCCAGCAACTGAAAGACCAGGATGACATCTACAAGGGAAGCTACGAAGGTCTCTATTGTACGCCCTGCGAAGCTTTCTGGACCCCCAGCCAGGCGCCGGACGGAACCTGCCCTGATTGCGGCGGCCCCCTGGAGCCGACCGAAGAATCCTGTTATTTCTTTCGCCTGTCCCGCTACCAGGATCGCCTGATGGAACTTTTTACGCGTGAGGATCCTTTTGTCCTGCCTGCCTCGCGTGCCCATGAAATGATCAACAATTTCCTCAAGCCCGGCCTGGACGACGTCGCCGTGACGCGCACCTCCTTCGACTGGGGCATCCACGTTCCCTTTGACCCTGACCATGTGGTCTATGTCTGGATTGACGCGCTTTCCAACTACATCACTGCCCTGGGCTATCCTGATAACCTGGAGCTTTTCAGCCGTTACTGGCCGGCCGATGTCCATCTGATCGGCAAGGAGATCATGCGCTTTCATTCCCTGATCTGGCCGGCCCTCCTGATGGCCCTGGACCTGCCCGTCCCCAAGCGGATATTCGGGCATGGCTGGTTGCTTTTGAAAGAAGGCAAGATGTCGAAATCCAAAGGCAATGTGGTTGACCCTGTCATCCTGGTGGATAAGTACGGGGTGGATGCCATCCGCTATTTCCTTCTGCGCGAAGTACCCTTCGGCGCCGACGGCGTCTTTTCCAACCAGGCCCTGATTGAGCGGATCAACAGCGACCTGGCCAACGACCTGGGCAACCTTGTGAGCCGGACGGCCGCCATGATCACGCAAACCTTCCCGGGAGGCCTGCCGGATGAGCGCCGGGAGGAAGTGGTCGACCGCGAGCTCAATGACCGGGCCGACCAGACCCTGGCCCTGGTCGACGCTCACATGGAGCAGCTGGAGTTCAGCCTTTCCCTGGAAGCCATCTGGGCACAGATCGGGCGGGCCAATAAATACATTGATGTCACCATGCCCTGGATCCTGGCCAAAAATGAAGCCGACCACCCGCGGCTGGCCGCCGTCCTTTACACCCTGGCCGATAACCTGCGCCGTATCGCCGTCCTGATTTCACCTTTCATGACACGGACGCCGGCCAAAATCAGGCAACAGCTGGGCATCCCCGATCTGGATCCTGTGACAGGCGCAGACAACCGGTCATGGGCTTCGGCGGGCCGTCGCGGCCTGTACGTGGGCAATGACCGGGTCAGCAAGGGGCCGGCCCTCTTTCCCCGGATTGATGTGGTAAAGGAACTGGCTGCCCTGGAAGCCCTTCTTTCATGACCTGGTGGTTTGACACTCATTCACATCTGCAGGACGAGGAATTTGAAGCGGATTTCCAGCAGGTTCTGGCGCGGGCCCGCGACCGGGACGTGACCCGGATCCTGCTTGCAGCTTCCAATGAGAAGGATGCGGAGAAGGCGTGCCTGCTGGCCATGGAAGAGCCCATGCTCTACGCGGCGGTCGGCCTGCACCCCCACGATGCGGTGACCTGGGACAGCCAAACGGCCGCGCGGCTCAAGGAGCTGATTGGTGAAACCAACCGGCAGGCCCGCCGGGCCGGCCGCGACCGGGTGGTCGTCGCCATTGGTGAGATTGGTCTTGATTTTCATTACGATCACTCCCCCAGACATACACAGGGTGCGGTTTTTCGCGCCCAGCTGGAGCTGGCGCATGAACTGGATCTGCCAGTGATCATCCATATGCGGGAGGCCACGGCCCACATGCTGGAGATGCTGGAGGAGGCGCACGGGCAGGGTTTATTTTCGGGAGATCATCCGGCGGGGGTCATTCATTGCTACTCAGGCAGCGCGGAGACCCTGCCGGCTTTTCTGGAACTCGGTTTCATGATCGGCTTTGACGGCCCCCTGACCTTCAAGAAGGCGGAAAAATCCCTGGCCGCCCTGACAGCCGTTCCCCCCGACAGGCTGGTCCTGGAGACCGATGCTCCCTGGCTGGCGCCGGTTCCCCACCGGGGCAGGCGCAATGAACCCTCCTACCTGCCCCTGATCGGTCACAAGGCAGCGGAAGCGCTGGGCCTGACACCCCAGGAGGTTGCAAGGCGGACGACCGGCAACGCACGAAGACTCTTCCGACTGGACTGACCGGTCACATCCTTTCATCAAATCGACCATCAGTAGCGCAGACCGGTGCGATTTTCCACGCACCCTCTTCGCCTCCGTCCGTATCTTGGAGCGACGGGGGACGAAGGCATGAACAAAAAACCCAATCAAAAAAAGAAGCCGGGCCGCCTTGTCGCGGGTATCCTGGCCCTGGCGCTGACTCTTTGTCTTTTGCCCATTGGGCGGACAGCACCCATCGAGGCCTACACGGCAGCCCAAAGGAGTTTGTTAAAAGCGGAGGACCTGTCCGTTTCCAGGGCGCGGATCCTTGGGTCCGCGGCCGCCCATGTCAACCGGGCCAATCAGGTCGGCTATGGCTTCAACCGGGTTTTGAACGGGGACACTTATATTCCCCTGGCGGCCTCCAGCCACCGTTTTTGCTGTGTCGACCTGGTCGGGCATGTGGTCTACACAGCGACCGCTTCCTGGATCGGCGGTGTTTACCACACCCTGGATGAAACCCTGGCCTGCTCCCATCTCTATGCCAACAGTAACGGGCTGGTTTTCAACACCCAGACCGTATCTGTCCTGAAATCCCACTTGCAGGGGATCCCCAACCTGTATAGTTCATTGAGCGCAGGGATCAGCCCGTCCCAACTGATGCTGGGAGATATTGTTCTCATGGGGGATAAAGACAGCTCTGTACTCAACCATGCCATCATGGTGCTGGGAAAACTGACCGCTGCCGAGAACGCCTACATGAACATTCCGGGTTTCAGTGCCAATACCCCTTACTTCATTAACATGAGCCCGGCGACAGGCGCGACTTACCAGAGTACGGACCGGCTTAACAAGGCCTGGTCTTCATCGGACCCCACCAAGGGCTACTTTATCAAGGCGGTCTTCCGGCCCCTCTTTCCCATCAGGCAGCAGGACCTGGGAGGCTTCCGCCTGAAAAAAACCGATGACAAGGGAGCGGGGCTGGCGGGGGCGGAATTCCTGCTGACCGGACCCGGCGGCAGCAAAAAAATTGTCATGACCTCATCGGTTTATGAGTCGGGCAAGATTCACCGGCCGGGCCTTTATACCTTGAAAGAAACCAAGGCACCGCCCGGCTGTATCCTGGATTCCCGGGAAAGGTCATTGACCATCGGGATGGACGGGATCAACAGTGTTTATTGGGACACTCCCATTCGCAATGAAACGGATGAAGGCAGAGTCAGGATCATCAAAAAGGATGCCGGGACCGGTCAGGTTGTCACGGGCGCCGTCTTTGATCTTTCCCAGTCCTCATCCTTTCCCGCGTCCGCGACCCAGCGGCTGGTGACGGGCGCCGATGGCTCCGTGACTTCAACAGGCCTGCTCGTCAGCGCCGGAAGCAAGGCCTACATTCGTGAGGCATGGGTTCCCCCTCCTTACCTGCTTGATGCCCAGGTCCGTCAGGTCAGCCTGGTCCGTGGGCAGACGGTCAGCCTGGAAGTTGCCAACAGCCGGGCCCGGGGAAGAATCCGTCTGGTCAAACGCGATTCAGTCAGTGGACGGCCCCTGGAGGGGGTGACCTTTGAGATTCGCGGACAGGACGGGGCCAGGGTGGCCGGCCTGGTCACCGATCATGAGGGGGTTGCCCTTTCAGATGATCTGCCTCTGGGCAGCTACCTGCTTCATGAAACCGGGCCCAAAGAGGGCTACCGCCCTTCGGAGTCACCCTGGCCGGTTGCCCTGGACTACCAGGATCAGGATACCGCCCTCTTCACCCGGGAAATAGAACTGGATAATGAACCGATAAGGGGAAAAATCAAAATCCTCAAAACCGACCAGGCGGACGGCAGCCCCATCGGGGGTGCCGTCTTTGAACTGCTGGATGAAAAGCGGAACGCGGCACTCGATTATCTGGGTCAGCCTGTTCCGCTTCTGGTCAGCGACCGGGAGGGCATGGCCCTGACCCCCGACCTGAGACAGGGGACCTACTTCCTGCGGGAGCTGGAAGCGCCGCAGGATTATTACCTGGATCCGGAGGACCATCCGGTCG
>CAZGCS010000010.1:0-7223 GCA_964524395.1 uncultured Mageeibacillus sp. | reverse complement strand
ATCAGCCGGGAGTCCGGTTGCATCTTGCTGGAAGGCGGTTATAAGGCCCTGGATCTGCAGCTTGGCAATGAGCCGGTCAGACTGGAATTCTCCAAGAAAAGACTGACCGGGCAAGAAGAACTGCCCGGCGCCCATCTGCAATTGATTGATCCTGAAACGGGTGCCGTCCTCGATCAATGGGTCTCAGGCCAGGAGCCACATCTCATCAGCGGACTGCATGCCGGCAAGATATACAATTTGCGCGAGATCAAGGCGCCGCCGGGCTATGCCCTCTGTGACGACATGGTCTTCACGGTCGAGGATACAGCGGAGACCCGGATGATTGAGATGCGGGATGGCCTCACCCGTCTCTTGCTGCGTAAGGAGGACCAGGAAACAAAGGAAGCCTTGTCCGGGGCCGGCTTTGAGCTTTACGATCAGGCGGGCCGGGCCCTGGACTTCGTCCGGGATGAAAAAGGAGTCTATTGGTGGAAACCCCTGTCCGAAATCGAAAATTCCAGTGACCTTGAAACCGACGCCCGGGGCCAGATCGAGATCAGAGGCCTGCCCGCGGGACCATACAGCCTTCTGGAGACCAGGGCGCCCGGGGGTTACATTCGTCCGGCCAATGCCCTTGTCCTGACCCTGCCCGCCGGGGCGTCGGCGAAGCAGCCATACATTTTTCAAGTCAGGAACTCAAAGGCCAGCCTGCTCATCGTCAAGGTTGACGGGGCGACCGGCCGGCGTCTGGCGGGCGCTGTCCTCGACCTCTTCAATTCGCAGGGGGTGCTGATCCAGTCGGGTCAGACAGACCAGGAGGGCCGGCTGACCTTCACCGGCCTGTCTCCCGGTGACTACACGGTCAGGGAGTCCAGGGCCCCGGCAGGTTACCGGCAATCGGAGCAGGTCTTGCGGATTACCATTGACGAATCCGGCCAGGCCCGGGGTGACCGGGTATTTGAGAACAGGCCGCAAGGGGTACCGCCCGCCGGAGAACTGCCCCTGGCTTACATCCCGGGCCTCCTGCTGCTGGCCTTGGCCGCGGGGATCTTGCTGCCGGCCTTTTCCCTGTGGAAAAGGAAAACAAAAGCCTGAGTATTATAAGCCTGCCAGCGCGTTGCCGAAGCGGATCAGTCCTGATGCCGCCAGGTAGACAATGATGCCTGCGCAAAGGACACCGGCCAGGGAGGCCATGACGCTTCTTTTAAAGTCCATGTCCAGGATGCTGGCTGCCAGGATCCCCGTCCAGGCTCCTGTTCCGGGAAGCGGGATGGCGACAAAGACGAAGAGGGCAAAATAAAGGCCACGGCCTGTCTTGGCCAGCAGTTTGTTGCCGGCTGATTCGCCCCGCTTCAAGAAGAAGGAGAAGACCGGTCCGACCAAAGGCTTGTCACTGCCCCAGTTCAAAAACTTTCTCGCGAAATAGAAGATGAAGGGAACAGGCAGCATGTTGCCCAGAAGTCCCACCAGCATGGAAGGCAGGAGGGGCATGGCGTGGGCGCTGGCGTAGAGGATGGAGCCCCTGATTTCGATCAGGGGCAGCATGGAGATAAAGAAGATCCAGAAGTATTTGTTGGCCACGGGTCAGTTTCTAGTCATGATGGTGGTGATGATCATGGTGGTCGTCACTCTCTTCGCCCTGCAGCTCCAGAAGCTTGCCCAGTGCGAATTCTGTGTAGAATACGATTTGCGTCGGCTGGGCTGCGTAGGTTTCGCCTGACAGGGTAATGCCGTTGCTGGTCTCCAGAAATTCGAGAGGAAGGACCCGGTAGAAGGGTCTTCCCGTCACCTGGTCGGTCACCAGGAGCTGGACCTGCTCCGCGGTGATGCTGGTCAGGGGAGGCAGTCCGGCCTCGATTTCTTCCGTGACCTGACCGGCCGCCTCCCATAAAAGAGGCAGCAGGCAGTTGACATCCTCCGCCTGGCCTTGCAGCCACTGGCGGATCAAGCCTTTCAGTTCCGTCCGTTTTTCATCCATTGAACGCCTTCTTCCCCGTGACATGGCCCGTGTTTACCGTCTTCCACCTTATCACATCCGGGAAGAGTTTTAATATACAATGTCAAAGTATGACAATTCGGCAGATGAAGGGCAAACAGTTGAAGCAGCGAAATCAAAACAAGGCAGGCAGGGTGCTGGCGGCCACTCTGGGGGTTCAATTCTTTTCGGGAATATTTTATGTATGGAGCATCATCAAGGATCATCTGATCGCCCGCCACCAATGGAGTGAAGCGGAGGCCACCCTTCCCTACACCGTAGCGACCATTGTTTTTGCCCTGTCCATGTTTGCCGCGGGACTCCTGCTTGACAAGGCCGGCCCGCGTGTCATGATCAGCGCGGGAGTCATCATGATGGGCGGGGGGCTCATTCTGTCCGGTTTCGCCGGCACGGTCGTGGCTTGGTCCGTCACTTTCGGTCTTTTCACCAGCGCGGGGGTGGGCTTTTCCTATCTGGTGTCGACCCCCACAGTCATTCAATGGTATCCGCCAAAAAGGCGGGGAGCCATCACAGGGCTTACCGTTGCCGGGGTGGCTCTTTCTCCGGTCATGTTTTCCCCGCTGACTAATTATGCCCTGACCAGTTTTGGGCTGAAGCACGGATTGTGGCTGCTGGGCGCCGTCTCCCTGATCATCCCGCTTTTGATGGCGCAGGGGATTTCCAATCCGCCAGCCGGCTACCTGCCGGGTAAAGAAGGGGAAGCGGAAGATCTGGCAAAAAATCCGGGCCGGGAGCTTTCCTGGCGGCAAATGATCCGGACCCGGGACTTTTACAAGCTTTTTATCATGTTCGCCTTTTCCACCTCCGCCGGCCTGTTCATTTTCGGCCATATGACCCGGATTGCCAGGCTGCAGGCCGGCTGGGACGGCGGTTACCTGCTCCTCATGCTGATTGCCGTCTTCAGCGCCGGAGGCAGATTTCTGGGGGGTGCCCTTTCAGATTTCATGGGCAAGGCCAATCTGCTGCGCCTGGTTCTCTTCTTGCAGGCGGTCAATATGCTCTTTTTCAACCATCTCACCCAAGTAATCACCCTGGCTCTTGGCGTTGCGGTCGCGGGTCTTTGCTACGGCGCGATTTTATCGGTTTTCCCCCTTCTGACCGCAGACTACTATGGCATCAGGCACCTGGGGGCTAATTACGGCCTTCTTTTCATGGCCTGGGGCATGGGCGGTGTGCTGGGTCCCCAGATCGCCGGCAGTGTCTTTGACGCGACGGGCAGCTACCACAGAGCCTACCTGATGGCCATGGCCATGCTGCTGGCCGCCTTCCTGATCTCCTTTTTACTGAAAAAAGAAAAAGGCAGTTCCAGCTGAGCTGGCCTGCGGTTCCGAAGAATCCCCAAACTTCCGGTTTAAACAAGAATCTGTTGGTAAACAGCTTCTGTTTTATTCAGCTTGACAGTACTTAACTTAACTGGCAATAATAAACTGCGGAGTGTTTTTCCATCCTTTTATCTGAAACATTCTGACTTTGACGGGAGGTGTTTCCGTAATGAAGAAACTGCACTTGACCATCAACGGCGTCCAACGCGTTTTGGTGGTAGACCCCGAAGCTTCGCTGGCCAGGGTACTCCGTGAACAATTCCTGCTCACGGGTTGTAAAATCGGCTGCGAACTAGGCCAATGCGGGGCCTGTACCGTTGTCCTGAATGACAAAGCGGTGCGGTCCTGCATCCAGAAGATGAGCCGCGTCCCCGACTATTCGGTCATTGAGACCATCGAGGGCATTGGAACACCTGATTGCCTGCATCCTCTGCAGGTGGCCTGGATGGCGCACGGCTGCGCGCAGTGCGGCTTCTGCTCTCCGGGCTTTATTATGTCGGCCAAGGTGCTGCTGGCGGAGAATCCCGACCCGACAAGGGATGAGGTCAGGCGCTGGTTCCAGATTCATCGCAATGCCTGCCGCTGTACCGGCTATAAGCCTCTGGTCGACGCTGTCATGGACGCTGCCAAGGTCATGCGCGGTGAAATGAAGAAAGAGGATTTGCTCTTCAAGCCGACCGACAACAGGATTATCGGAACCAAATACGCCAGGCCCTCAGCCCTGGCCAAGGTGACCGGTACCTGGGATTATGGCGCGGATATCGCCTTGCAAATGCCGGCCCACACAGCCCGGCTGGCCCTGGTCCAGTCCAGGATCCCCCATGGCCTCATCAAGGGAATCGATTTCTCCGAGGCCGAGAAGATGCCCGGTGTCTACAAGGTCATTACCCACAAGGATGTCCTGGGCAAGAACCGCATCTCGGGCCTGATTACCTTCCCCACCAACAAGGGGGACGGCTGGGACCGGCCCATTCTCTGCGATGAGAAGGTCTTCCAGATCGGCGACGCCATCGCCATTGTGGCGGCTGACACGGTTGAAAATGCCAAGGCGGCGGCCGACAAGGTAGTCGTTGACATTGAGCCGCTTCCCGCCTACATGGATGTCTGGAGCGCCATGGCCGATGATGCCATCGAGATTCATCCCGGCACCCCCAACGTCTACTATGAGACCAACTGCGTCAAGGGTGAGGAAGTCGATCCCATCTTTGAAACAGCAGCCCATGTGGCGGAGGTCCATTCCTACTGCTCACGGCAGCCGCACCTGGTCATCGAGCCAGACTGCGGAAACGCCTACATGGACGAGGAAGGCCGGCTGACCATCCACTCCAAGAGCATCGGCATCCACCTGCACCACGCCATGATCGTGGCGGGCATCGGGGTTGAGCCGGAGAAACTGCGGATCGTCCAGAATCCCGCCGGAGGAACCTTCGGCTATAAGTTCTCGCCCACCATGGAAGCCCTGCTGGGTGTGGCCTGCCTGGCCCTGGACGGCCGCCCCTGCTCCCTGGTCTACGACATGTACCAGACCATCACCTACACCGGCAAGCGGTCGCCCGGCCACATGCACGTCAAGATCGCGGCCGACGGGGACGGCAAGCTGCTGGCTCTTTGGGGCAACAACTACATCGACCACGGCCCTTATTCCGAGTTCGGCGACCTGCTGACCATGCGCCTGTCCCAGTACACCGGCGCCGGTTATGAGATCAAGAACATCCGCAACAAGAGCCAGACGGTCTGTACCAACCATATCTGGGGCTCGGCCTTCCGCTCCTACGGATCGCCCCAGGCTTACATGGGCAGTGAGATTGCCCTGGATGTCCTGGCCGACCAGATGGACATGGACCCCTTTGAGCTGCGCTACAAAAATATCTACCGCGAGGGCGTGACGACACCGACCGGCCAGACGCCGGATGTCTACTGCCTGGACGAGATGTACGACCGGGCCCGCCCCTATTGGGAGGATGCCAAGAAGCGTGTGACCGATCTGAATGCCAAATCCGACGGCCGTTACAAGTACGGGGTCGGCTTCTCGCAGGGCATCTACGGCTGCGGCCTGGACGGCCCGGACGGCGGTGCCGCGACGGCAAGGCTGGAAGAGGACAATACAGTGACCATCCTGGACTCCTGGGAAGATCACGGCCAGGGCGCCGACATCGGGACCCTGACCTCGGCCCATGAGACCCTCCGTGAAGCCGGCTTTACGCCTGAACAGATCAAGCTGATCAAGAACGACACGGCCATCACGCCTGCCTCGGGACCTGCCGGCGGCAGCCGCTCCACGGTCATGGTGGGCAATTCCATCGTGGCCGCCTGCCGCATGCTCCTGAATGCCATGAAGAAGCAGGACGGGACATACCGGACCTACCAGGAGATGGTGGACGAGAATATTCCGGTTTCCTATGACGGCAGCTGGGTGGCGGCGGACAACACCAATTGCGATATGGAGACAGCACAGGGCTCGCCCTTCGCGGTCTACATGTATGAGCTCTTCATCCCCGAGGTGGAAGTGGATACAGAAACGGGCAAGGTCCGGGTCGTCCGCTTCACCACCGTGCCTGACGTCGGCACCATCATGAACCGGACGGTGGTCGATGGTCAGATCTACGGCGGCCTGGCCCAGGGTATCGGCCTGGCCCTTTCAGAGGATATGGAGGACTACGGCAAGCACACCACCCTGCTGGGCTGCGGCCTCCCCTACATCGAGGACATCCCTGATGAGATTGTCATCGATTATGTGGAGACCAAAAGGCCTCTTGGCCCCTATGGCGCGGCGGGTGTCGGTGAGGCACCCCTGACGGCGCCCCACCCGGCCATCCTCAACGCCATCTTCAACGCCACGGGCGCACGCATCACTGCGGTGCCCGCGACGCCTGAGGTTGTGAAAGCGGCCCTTGACGAGCTGGCCTGATATGAGGGCTTGCCAACAAGCGCCATCCGCAACAGGAGGCGGAGCAGGTAAACCAACCTGCTCCGTCCTTTTGGTGTACGCCCGACATGGGCAATCACTAGGCGGTGGAAGTCCGCTACACGCCTGGCAGTAGGAAGTGTTAGCCAAAGGCAAGGGTGTCCCGCGTGAGCTGGAATCTGAAGGAAGCCCTAGGCAAAACTCTGCGCCGACGAACAGGAATCGGATACAAGGCCGACAAGGTGGGTAAGGTGCCAGCACACACTAAAGCCCAATACTGCACGGAACCAACATCGGTAAATCCGACGGCGATAAGAGGGAAAGTGGTTGTTCTTATTCGGGGAGGTCTCAACGGCGGGGCAACCTGTAGTAACAACGAACGTTGAGAAGTCAGCAGAGGCCATAGTAGCAGGTAACTGTGAAGGGCCGAACCAAAACGAGGTGTTAAGCGACATGAGCGGAACCTTAAGTAGCACAATGAGCTCCAGACAACTCAGTATCTGGGACTGCCTGCCGATGGATAGCGCGGAACGCGAAGAAGAAGCAGGAGCGGAGTGGCCACGAAGGATAAGCGAAAAGAAACACACCGAGAGACCAGAGCAGGACCTGCTGGAACGAATCATGGCCGAAGCAAATATGACAGAGGCGATGAAGCGAGTGAAGCAAAACAAAGGAGCCGGCGGCATCGATCGCATGACGGTCGACGAACTCGACTCCTGGATGGCGGAGCATCGCGACAGGTTGCGGCAACGGATACTGGACGGCAAATACCGTCCGAAAGCAGTCCGACGAGTGGACATTCCCAAAGACAAAGGGAAAACCAGAAAACTTGGCATCCCCACCGTTGTGGACAGGGTAATCCAACAGGCCATCTGTCAAGTGCTCGTGCCCCTCTATGAAGGGCAATTCTCAGAAAGAAGCTACGGCTTTCGACCGAAACGAAGTGCACAGATGGCTCTGGAAAATTGCCTTGACTACATCCGCGAGGGCTACAAATGGGTCGTAGACATGGACTTGGAAA
>CAZGCS010000009.1:18123-29640 GCA_964524395.1 uncultured Mageeibacillus sp. | reverse complement strand
ATCCGGAACAAGAGCGGGCTGTCCTCACGACGGAGGGCCCGCTTTTAATCCTGGCAGGCGCGGGCTCGGGCAAGACGCGTGTCGTGACCCGGCGGGTCGCCTGGTTGATCCGGGAGAAAGAGGTTCATCCCGGAAGGATTCTGGCCATCACCTTCACCAACAAGGCGGCCAATGAGATGAAGGAGCGCATCGTTCAGCTGATCGGACCGGAAAGCCGGGGAAGCTGGATCGGGACCTTCCACGCCATGATGTTGAGAATCCTGCGGCGCCACGCGGAACTGATCGGCTTCCGGCCGGGCTTCTCCATTTTTGATACCTACGACCAGAAACGGGTCATGGCCGAAGTCTTGAAATCATTGGGAATCAGCGAGCGGATGCTGTCGCCGGCAGATGCCCTGAAACGGATCAGTCATTTCAAGAATAATGACATGACCCCTGATCAAGTCGACGCGGCCGTGTCCTACGGTGTTTTCGGCAGGCAGTGGTCGGAACTCTTTTTGGCCTATCAGAAATCGCTTTTTGACAAAAATGCCATGGATTTTGACGATATCCTGACGGAGACCCTGCGGCTCTTCCGCCAGCATCCCGCCGTCCTGGATAATTACAGGGAGCGCTTCCTCTATATTCTGGTCGACGAATACCAGGACACCAACAAGGTCCAGTACGAGCTGGTCCACCTCCTGTCGTCGGGACACAACAATCTTTGCGTAGTCGGTGACGATGACCAGTCCATCTATTCGTTTCGCGGGGCCACCATCCGCAACATCCTTGATTTTGAGAAGGACTTCCCTGACTGTACGGTGGTCCGTCTGGAGCAAAACTACCGCTCGACGAAAAAAATACTGGAGGCAGCCAACCAGGTGATCGAGGGCAACCGGGGAAGAAAGCGAAAGACCCTGTGGACGGCCCTGGATGACGGCGATCCCATCCAGCTTTACCGGGCCGCCGACCACATGGAGGAAGCCCGGTACGTGGCAAGGGGGATCCAGCGGCGTTTTCAGGCGGCCAAAGGGGGGGAGAAACCCAATATTGCCGTTCTATACCGGTTGAATGCGCTTTCGCGGAACCTTGAGTTTGCCATCCGCGAACTGGGTATCGATTACCGCATTTACGGAGGTACCCGCTTTTACGACCGCGCGGAGATCAAGGATGTGACCGCCTACCTTTCCTTAATCCAGTCAACCGAAGATGATCTGGCCTTCCGCCGGGTGGTCAACCAGCCCCGCCGGGGGATCGGTGAGGTGACGCTGGAAAGGCTGGCGGCGCTGGCCTCGGAAAAAGAACTTTCACTTTTTGAGGCAGCGCGGATCGCAGGCAGTGAGCCGGGCCTGGAACGGGTGGGCGGCAGACTGCTCATTTTTGTCAGGCTCATCGATCACCTGAGGGAGGAATTGCGCAAAGGGGAGCTGACCTTCGCTGAGTTCATCAGGATGGTGGAAGAGGAAACCGGCCTGATTACCCACTACGAGGAACAGAAGGCCAGGGGTGATTTTGAGGCGGAGTCGCGGCTGGAGAACCTGATCGAGCTGATCTCGGACGCCATTGATTTCGAAGCCAGGCTGCAGGTGGAAGCCATCGACGAGCTATGGGAATTTTTGCAGGAGGATCTCATCGATCACCTGGCCGACCGTTCCACGGCGGGTCTCCTGCGCCTGTTTCTGGAGCGCGCGGCCCTCTACAGTGACCAGGACAAGGAAGCGGAAGCGCCGGCTGTGTCCCTGATGACCATCCACAATGCCAAGGGTCTCGAGTTTGATACGGTTTTTCTGGTGGGCGCCGAGGAGGATATTTTCCCCAGCATCCGCGCGCAGGAAGAAGCAGACGGCGTGGAGGAGGAGAGGCGGCTTGCCTACGTGGCCATCACGCGTGCGAAAAAAGAACTGATCATTACGGCAGCGGTGTCCCGGCTCCTCTTTGGCCACACGCAGTACAATCCTGTCTCGCGTTTTGTTGAGGCCATTCCCGAGGAGCTCATGGAGAGGACCGGCTACTTTGGCTATTCATCGTTCGAGGCCTACCGCCATACCCCGGCCGGCCGGGAGAAGCGGGAAGGAGGGGAACAGGCAGGTTCCAGGAACCTCTTTGGCCGCAGAAAAATTGACGAAGGCGGGCAGGAACCGGTCTACAAGGCAGTCACCCGGCTCAGTAAGCCCGCCAAAAAAACAGCGGCCTCGCTCGATGTGGATTCGCTCAAGGTTGGCGACACCGTCCATCATGTATCTTTTGGCCCGGGTTTGATCGAGGGCATCACCAGGACAGGGGATGACGCCATTCTTACCATCGATTTCAGCGGGGTGACCAAGCGTTTTATGGCAAGCCAGTCGGCACTTTCACGCGAAGGCCAGCCTTAAAAGTGCCGGCCGCAGAAAGGTGAGGTACGATCCATGTGTCCGATGAGGGGAACCCCGGAAGCAGTCACGACCCGTGAGAGCAAGGAACGGCTTGAGGCCGACTGGCTGTCACCCTTTGCCATGCCTGCGCAGAAAAGCCGTGGCCGTAACAGGGAAGAGCCGGCCTGCGATGTCCGGACGGCTTACGAACGCGACATGGGGCGCATTTTATATTCACTTCCATTCCGGAGGCTGCGCCATAAAACCCAGGTCTTTTTCGATCCCCAAAATGACCACGTCTGCACCCGCATGGAACATGTCCTCTACGTCAGCTACCTGGCGGAAACCATTGGCCGCGCCCTGCGGCTCAACACTGACCTGATCCGGGCCATCGCCCTGGGCCATGATCTGGGCCACTCCCCCTACGGACATGCCGGGGAGGAAACCCTGGACCGGCTGTTAAGGGAGAGCGGGCGTGGACTGACATTCAGCCACGAGCAGCATGGTCTGCGTGTCGTGGATCTCCTGTCGGAACACCGGGGCAGCTTCGGTCTCAATTTGACTTTTGAGGTCAGGGATGGCATCGCTTCGCATTGCGGCGAGCGTTACGACGAATTTGTGCTTATCCCTGTCCGTGACAAAAGAGAAGAAGACCTGATCCCCGGTTCACTTCGTCATGACGCTCCCGCAACGCTGGAGGGCTGCCTTGTGCGGGTCACGGACCGGATCGCCTATGTGGGCCGCGACATTGAGGATGCGACCCGCAGCGGCCTTTTCTTTTTCGATGAACTGCCCCGGGATCTCCTGACAACCCTGGGAGCCAGCAACGGCGAGATGGTGGATACCCTGGTCAAGGACGTGATCTCCAACAGCCTCGGGCAGGATGCCATTGTCATGAGCGAGCGGACGGGCAGGGCTCTGAAACAGCTGATCGAAATCAACTACGAACGGATCTATACGGCTCCCCGGGTCATACGCTACGAGGCTCAGGTGGCTAATACCCTGGAAGGCCTGTTTGAATACTATCTGGATCTGGCGGTCAAAAGGGAGCAGGATTCTTCCCCGCCGGCTCTGGCCTTTGGCGAGTATCTGAACCGGCATCCCGAACAGGACGCCGGGCCGGTCAGGGTGGTTGCCGATTACATCGCCGGAATGACCGACCCCTTTGCCAGCCGCATGTTCAGGATGATTTACGGAGCCTGACCCATGAATACGAATTTCTTTGCCATGATTCATCGCATGCGCTACATCAACCGCTGGGGTCTGATGCGCAACACGGAGCTTGAGAACATCCAGGAGCACTCCCACGATGTGGCGGTGATTGCCCATGTCCTGGCCCTGGTCCGGCAGCAGTATTATGCGGATGGCCGCCTTTGCCCCGACCCTGATTTTGTCGCCACCCTGGCCCTCTTTCACGATCTGCCGGAAATCATCACCGGCGATATGCCCAAGCCGGTCAAGTACCACAATGCTCCCATGCGGGCATCCTACAGGGAAATTGAGCGTGACGCCTGCCGGACATTGCTGGCCATGCTGCCCGGGGAACTGGCCGTTCATTATGAGAAGTATCTTCTGCCGGATGAGGAGGATCCCCTGGTCCGGGAGGCCATGGTGCTGGTCAAGGCAGCGGACTGTTTTTCCGCCTGCATCAAATGCATCGACGAGCAGAAGGCAGGCAATCGTGAGTTTGACCTGGCCCGGCTTGAGATCGGGGAGAGGATTGATGCTTTTGATCTGCCGGAAGTCCGCTGGTTCAGGGATCAGGCGCTTCCCGCCTATGCCCGTTCGCTTGACGAGATCAAGTTTGACTTCGATTTGAAGGGTGAAGATTGCGCAAATAAAGCATTTGAGTAACAATTGTGCGACAAATGGTTCTTTGTAGGCTCAGAGGGCTGGCACGTCATCCTTTCCGCGTTTATGATAACCTTACGATAGCATTGGATTGGTGCCTGCATTTTTAAGATGAAAACGGACAGCTTATACCGGCGACACTTCCCATCTGCCTGTCAGCAGCAAGCGAATAGACGGGCAGGCCTTGTGCTTGCCGTTATTCTTTCCATGATCCTGGTTTTCGCGGCCCTGCCGGCCAGGCAGGTTGACGCGGGCGCAATACCTGCGGGTGACGCGATCTACCGGATGGGTCACTTGAACAACCCCAGCACAAGCGCGCTTCGCAGTGAGCCTTACATCAATGACGGAACCCTGATCGAGCGCTACTCCCAGGGAACCGCTGTGGAAGTATACACAAAGGTGGCAGGAGAGACGTGGAGCGGGTCCGATCGCTGGTATTATGTGCGGGTCCTGGCCAAAAACCTCTACGGCTATGTCCATGCGGATCTGGTTACCCTGAGCAGTGAATCATTTGACCCGGCCGCGCCCGGTCCGGAGGCCGACCCTGTTTTCGAAGCGGCACTGGACGCGGAGAACTTTCCTGAAAGTTACCGTCCTGCCCTCCGAAAGCTCCATGCCAACTATCCCAACTGGTCCTTTGTCGCTTTCCACGCCCAGGACAACACAGCGGGAAATCCGAAGCTCACTTTGGCCAGGGCTGTCGAGGCCGAATACAGGCCTGGTGTCAACCTGGTTTCGTTGACAAAAAACAGAAGCCATCGAACCTATGACAGCAACCACGGCTACAACTACGCGACCGATCAGTGGTATTCCTACGATGCAGGCTCCTGGATTGGCGCCAGCAGGGAGATACTGGCCTACAGCCTTGACCCCCGCAATTTCCTCACCGAGGAAACCATCTTCCAGTTTGAATGCCTGTCCTACATTGAGGGCGTGCATACACTGGACGCGATCGAGGACGCGCTTGCAGGATCCTTCATGGCCAACACCTCGGTCCCGGTCAAACCCGGGGACAATACCACACGCGCGAAAAACGGCACCATCACTTACGCGGAGATTTTCCTGGACGCAGCAGAAAAATCGCGTGTCAATCCGCTCTTTCTGGTACACCGCTGCCGGACAGAAATCGGGAGCGGGACGAACGGAATCCCGGTCGCCGCCTCGGGGACGGTCTCCGATTATGTGGGTTTCTATAACTTTTACAACATCGGGGCCTATGCCTCCGACAACCCGGTCATGAAAGGCCTGGAATTTGCCAGGTATGGCTACAAGAGGGATGGCTCCGGCCCGACTTCAGATGAAGTTAGAGACTACCTCCTGTCCTGGAACAGCCAGTGGAAAGCCATTGTCGGAGGTGCCATGTGGATCGGGAGCCTCTATATCTCGAATGGCCAGGACACTTCCTACTTGCAGAAGTTCTGGATCAATGGCCTTAAACCCGCGGCCTTCGGCCACCAGTACATGGGCAATGTCTACGCCCCCGCCAACGAAAGCTACCAGGTATACAAGTCCTACCGGGACGCGGGCATCCTGAACAGAGCCTACGTTTTCAAGATTCCCGTCCTGGAAAATTTGCCGGCAGAACCCGCTCCTTATCCTGTCGGCAACCTGAGCCGCAATAATTACCTGAAGTCAATCACTCTTTCGAGCGGCAGCCTGAGCCTTGCCTTCCATCCGGAAATATACAGCTACACGGCAACGGTAGACGGGTGGGTTGACAGCCTGACCATCTCTGCTTCCGCGCATCAGTCGACCTGCAGTATCAGGGACACGGGCTCCAAGACACTGAAGACCGGTCTGAACAACTTCCAGATAAGGGCGATCGCCCAAAACGGGGAAGAGCGGGTATATACCATCAAGGTCACCCGCCAGGAGTCGTCTTCCGAACCGCCGCCGCCACCTCCTGAGGGTGTGGTGGCGACAAACGGCTACAAGCTGGTCGACAGCTATCTGACCAATGCCTGGCCGGCGGACGGCCGTAATAAGGCCGGGCAAATCCTCTCTTCACTTGAACTTCCGGCAGGTTATACCGTGACGGCTTTTGACCTGGAAGGCAGACAGGTTGCGGGGGATACCCTTCTGGGTACGGGAGCAGGTTTTGAGATTAAAAAGGGCGATGGATCAACTGCCGGCACACTTCGGCTGGTGATATACGGGGATGCCAACGGTGATGGGATCATCAACGCCATTGACCTGTCGTATATGATTGACTCCATGGTCAAAGGCAAACGCTGGTCCCTGGCGCAGAATGCCGCCCTTGATGCCAACCGGGACGGCACGGTGAACGCCATCGACCTGTCCTATGTCATCGACTCCATGGTCAAGGGCAAGCCCATCAAGCAGGATTGATCATGGCCCCGGCCTGCGGCAAGGCGTATAATTTAGGTTGCGATTGAACCTGGGGTTTCCGGGTTTTTAATTGAACGAAAAGAAAGAACGTGTCTGAATCTATGAGAATAAAGAAACTGCTCGTCATCCTGGTCGCTGCCCTTTTGATTTTGGCGGTCTTTCCATCGGCAAAAGCGTATGCGGAAAGCAGAAATCCAGCAATTTCGGGGCCCGCTACCGCCTATTTGGGAAATACCTTCTCGGTCACTATCGGATTCACACCCCAGGCCAATACGCGCAGTTGCAATTTCTCGCTTTCCTACGATAACAATTTGATTCAGTTGACCGGGGTAAGCAACGTTTCAGGCATGGCAGGTGAAATTTCCCTGCCCTCCGACAATTTGAACAATGTAAAATCACCTTTTACCCTGGTATTTTTCACCACCGGCATGAAATCGGTTGCCAATGTAGTGAGCTTGAGCTTCAAGGTCATTGGCAAAGGTTCTGTAACCATCACCGTATCAAACGCGAGTGACGGAGAAGAAAGCAATACGGTATCAGGCAGTGCCTCCAGGACCATCACCCTGACCGATCCGCCGCCCACCACGACCACCACCCCCAGAACCACCACAACGACCACCCCCAGGGAAACCCAGCCGCACCATCCGGGGGGGACAGTCATCGGCAAGCGGTACGACGGAGTCGACCTTTCTGTTTCCGTTTCCCTGCCGGACGATGAAGCCATCCCCGGCTCCTATGTGCCGGCGGAGGTGGAGTGGGGTGACAAATATCTGGAAGGCTATGAGTCGGCAACCCTGCCCTATACTCTCTATTGGCTGACAGATGAGGAGGGCGGGGATCGCTTTTATCTGTATGACGGGGATACATCGGTTTTTGTTCCCTACCTTCGCACGGGATGGTCATCCCGCTTCTATACCTTCACGGTCATACCGGAGGAATTGGTACCGCAAGGTTTCGAACTGGTCACGATCAAGGTCTGGGAGAAAGAGGTTCCCGGTTACAAGGCGGTTGAGGGCACCTTCGCGTCCAAAGCCGTTTATGATCAGTTGCTTTCACTCACACAGCAGGGGGAAGAAGCCGGGGAGCTGTCCGGGGAAGCCCTGGCCCTGCCGGAGGATCTTTATTTAATCGCGGTGCGGATCAATGATGCGGAGGAGAAAGTCCTCTGTTTGTATGACGCTGTTCTGGATTCACTGATCCGTTCCAATCTGTGGCTTGTTCCCGTTCCGGGCAGCTTTCTCGATCCGGACTATCAACCGCGCGAAACGGATCCCGCGGAGACAGCCCCGCTGATCCCGACGGATACGACCCCGCCCGATCCGGAGTCGTTTGAAACAGAGGGCATGGGGGGGACCATCAGCCTCTTTGGCATGGACTTGCCCCTGTACCTGGTTGCGGGGACAGGCACCGCCATTTTACTGATCCTTGCGCTTGCGGTCTGGTTTTTCATCCGGGCCAAACGGGCCGCTGAATTTGAGCCGGACCTGATGGTTGCCGATCTCGAAGAAGATGACGATTCCTATTTCAAGCCAGTTGCCGCTGTGGCGCCGCCTCTTGTGGCGTCCGAGCCTGAGGTGGAGGCATCCGGGCCGGAGGAAGTGACCGGCGGGGTGCAAGAGGAAGCCGGCAACGGCTGGGAGGAATTGAAGGAAACCCTCTTTGGGCGTGAGGAGAAAGAAGTCCGTCCGCCCGGCCGGCGGCCGCCGGAGATCCGCCCGTCAATCCACAGGCGGCCGGAACGCGATGATCCCGGGGATGTCGAGGAATTATGAGAAAAGCAAGATATTACCTGACCGAGCTGTTTTTTTCGATTGAGTTCCTCAAATATTTCGTGACAGGTGTCATCGCCACCGTTGTCAATGTGCTGGTCTACATGTTCATGAACCGGTGGCTCGGCCTTGACAAATGGTATTACTCCGACGCGCCTGCCATTATTCTGTCTGTTTTGTCGGCCTATATCCTCAACCGGATCTGGGTCTTCCGGTCGACCTCCAATGTCTGGCAGGAATTTCTCCGTTTCACCGGAACCAGGTTGGCGATTTCCTTTGTTTTCGAGTACGCCGGCATCTACCTGATGAATCATCTGCTGAACTGCCAGGTGGTCCTGATCCCGGACATGCTGGATCTGGCGAAATTGATCGCGCTCGCTTTCGTTGTTGTGGCCAACCGGGTCTCAGGCAAGTTTTATGTCTTTCGTTCAGCCGGGGGGGTGAATGAGCCGCAAGCGGATCCTCAGGCTCTTCTCGACCATGCCATTTCCATGATTCAAAGCGCCAATAAATTTCCGGACAGCGACAAACGCGACCGTGGATCGGTGCTCTACCGGGAGCTGGGTGACCCCTGGCGGTCCTGCCCCGCCTTTCATATCGCGGGGACGAATGGCAAGGGATCCATCAGCAGTTATCTGACCCATATTCTGTGCCAAGCGGGCCACAAGGTCGGCTGGTACACCTCTCCTTACCTGGAACGGTTCAATGAGAGGATCCGGGTGCTTGATGGGGCGCAGGATCTGGCCCGTTACGACCGGGACCAGACCTTCGGCGAAATCCCCGACCAGGACATCGCCCGTCTCATGGAAAAAATCGGGGAAGCAGCGCAGGTCATTGCGGCGAGAGACGGAATATCCTCAACCCAGTTTGACATGATGACGGCACTGGCTTTTTTGTGGTTCAAGGAACAGTCCTGTGATCTGATGGTGTTGGAAACAGGCATGGGCGGGCGTCTGGATTCAACCAATGTGATTGAAAAACCACTGGCCTCCCTGATCGGGGCCCTGGGTTTTGACCATATGGAGAGGCTGGGGGGCACCATACAGGAGATTGCGGGTGAAAAGGCCGGCATCATCAAAGAGGGGTGTCCTGTCTTTGCCTACGCGCCGGAGGATGCCCTGCTCCCTTCATCCGGTGCCGCGGCCGCGCGGCAGGTGCTTGACCAGGCTTGCCGTGCCCTGTCAGCGCCGCTTGTCTATCTCGGCTATCAGGATTTTGAGCTCTTGTCCTACGGCTGGTCCGGCCAGGAGTTCAAAGCCAAAAAAGACGGACATCTTTACAGGACCCGGTTGTTGGGACCCTATCAGCCCATCTATGCCTTGATGGCCGGAGAGGCAGCACTTGCCTCCGGCATGGCGGACCCGGCGGCCATCGAACGCGGAATTGCGGATTGTGTCTGGCCGGCACGTATGGAGGTCCTGTCCCGGGATCCCCTCATTCTGCTTGACGGCGCGCACAACGTGCAGGCAGGCCTTGGCTTGAGGATGGCTCTCGGCAAACTTGCCGCGGGCAAGCCGGTCGTCTTCGTGATCGGTCTTCTGGAGGACAAGGAACACGAGGAAATGCTCAAGGCCCTTTTCCTGGATCCGCCTTATACCGTAACTGACGTCGTCGCGACCGAACCGCCTGACGCAAGGAGCTTCGGGGCGGACAAGCTGGTGGCGGAGCTTTCTTCCCTCCTGCCGGAACAAGAGCGGATGTCCATGATTGGTTTGCCGGATATTGGCCAGGCCCTGGCGGAAGCGGTCAGCCGCGCACGCCAGAAGGGCGCCATGATCTGTGTTTGCGGTTCACTTTACCTGGCGGGTGTGGTCCGTCCCCTGGTCCGGACAGGACTGAAGAAGTAGTCTTTTTGTTTTCCATCCGCAGCTCTTGTGGTTTAATAGTCCTTGATATGCAGGACCATCGGCCCGACTGGCCGATTCATTGGACTGAAAGGTGGGGTTCTCTTGCAGCCAAGCCAAGCTGACAGGCCCTTGCAAGCGGCAAAAAGCAAGGCAGAAACGCTCGATTGGAGCCGGGTTCTTGCCTCATACCGGAGACTCGAGTCCCTGCCGGATGATCTTCTGGTTTCCGAAAGTGAAAAAGAACGCCTGCTGGCAGTCTATAACAGAGCCCTGCAACAGGCGGCAACAGGGAACGAGGATGTCGCCTTGATCGCCCTGGAGAAACTAACCAGCAACTGGCCGCAATTCGCCGAGGCCGCTTCACTTTACGGTGTCCTTCTTGCCAAAGAGCGGCGTTACCGGGCGGCGGAGGAGCAATTCGAGAAAGTTCTCCTGGCCGCGCCCGACACCTCACTTGCCCGGACGGTTGACCGCTGCAGGCTGGCCGCGCGGGAGGAACGTATCCGGGAGCAGGCGCGCGACAGTTCGAAAAGACGCAAGGAACAGAAGCTGGCCCCTGTCCGGGCCCATATGGCAAGAAGCGGCATCCTCCAGCGGGCAGCTGATGAGCAGGGCACGGGCCGTGTGCAGATGGCCGGCAGGCGGGAGCAGGAAGAGATCCTCCGGATGGAGGATGGCATGTCCCCCAGCGCGAGGAGGATCCACGGGAAAGTGTCCCGTCTGGTCCAGGCCTCCCTGATCGCTGTCATCGCCGCTGCCATCCTTTTTCTTGTTTTCTATTTTGTAATCCGGCCCATGATTGTGCGGGCCGAAGCGCGCCGCGAACAGCTTGAATGGCTGGAGCGCATCCTCCATGAACGGAGCCAGGAGGATGCGGTCGCGGAGATTCTGGATATGTACCGCAGGACATTCCCAGGGGAAAATGGCCAATAGGATGAGGAGTCAGGGACCATGCACTATGTGAGTACACGCGGAGGGCCTCCGGTCAGCAGCATGGAGGCGGTTCGCCGGGGTATTTCCCGGTCGGGCGGACTCTTCGTCCCGGACCGCCCCCCCGAACCCCTTGCTCTTTCGTCGCTGAAGGACATGCCCTTCCAGCAGGTCATGGCCGCCTTTTATCATCGTTTCCTGCCGGACTTATCGCTGGAGGCGTGGGAGGCTGTGGTCGGTGACGCCTTCCAGTCCCTGACGGAGCATGATCAGGAGCCCGTCCTGCCTGTGACCAGGCTTAACGACTACCTTGACCGTTACTTTTTGATCAATGCGGATCATCTGCCGACAGGAAGTCTTGCTGATCTGTCCAGCGCTGTTTTTTCGAAAATGTGGCCACTCCTGCCAGAGGCGGACAAGCCTGTGCTTGTCATGGCCCTG
>CAZGCS010000009.1:2536-18023 GCA_964524395.1 uncultured Mageeibacillus sp. | reverse complement strand
GCGGTTCCCAAGGACCATCTCTGTTTTGTGGCCGGCCTGGTCTATGCCAGTATTCTGGAGATCCCGATAGGAACCGTTTATGTGGGGGAGGGCGAACCCGCCTCACTGACACCCTTGTTTCAGACGGGGAAGCCGGCCTGCCCGGCGAAAAACAAGCGGGTCCGCGCTTCCGGAACGGATTTCCCGGTCAACCTGGAAAGGCTGTTTTATGAAGTGACGGGTCGCGACGGGGATAAGACGAATCATCTCTGGCAAGGGATGGCCAGGCCGGGCGAGCCGCTGCTTTCCGAAGATGAGCTCCACCTGCTCAACCAGTCAATTGTGGTGGGGTCCTGCGATTTTAAGTATTGTCTGAGGTTAATCAGGACAGTTTATGACCAGACCGACTACCTGGTAAGCCGTGATACAGCGGACGCCATCGCCTGCTGGTCGAAACATGCGGATAAAAAAGCGGAAAAGATGGTCTGCTATGTCCAGGAGCGATCGCCACTCCTTGATGCCACGGTGAGCGCACGCGCCCTCTTCGGCAAAGAGGCGGGTCAGGGAGACCCGGTTCTTCTGGTTGCGGAGGAAACAGGTGTTCCTGTATGGTCAGGGCTGGCAAACGTTTCAGAAAGCGGTCCGGAGACTGAATGGCCTGTTTTGACCGGCTCCATTGAAGAGGCGGTGGACGGGCTTTTGGACTCACAGGGCGCTGGCTTTCAGGGAAGAATCCTTTGAAAAGGGGAAGATGAAAATGAACGGTAAAAAGAACATGCCCCGCTGCCTGTGGGTGGCGGTTATCCTTGTTTTATTGGTGCTGACGCAAGTGATGACCGGGATCGGTGTCCAGGCTCTTGATCACCTGGGCTGGCCGGCCTTTGACGAGGTGTCGGTTGAAGCTTTCTGCGTGATCGATGCGGAAACGGGCCGGGAAATTCTCTCCAGGAATCCCGATGAACAGAGGGCTAACGCCAGCACGACCAAGATTATGACTGCCCTGGTCCTGATGGAGGATGAGAACTTCGACCCGGACAAACTCCTGACCGTTTCCCAGGGAGCCCTGGTTTTCTCTGATCCGAGTTCAATCAGGTTGAAAGGACTCAAGGCAGGGGACCAGCTGCGTACCGCCGACTGTCTGGCCGCCCTCCTGATCGCTTCCGCCAACGATATGGCGCGCGTGATTGCCCAGAACTACGGCGGTTCCTATGGCGCAGTCGACCCCGAGCGGGTCGCGGATCCTGTCGGATCCCAGGCCATGTTTGTCGAACGCATGAACAGCCGTGCGGCGGAGATCGGAGCCGTGTCAACGCATTTTACCAACCCCGCCGGTTTTGACGAGGGGGACAGAAGCCACTACACGACCGCCCGCGACCTGGCTCTGATTGCAGCTGAGGCCATGAAGCACCCCCTGATTGCCCAGATTTGTGCGATGACTTATCACCGGATGCCGGTGAGCGCTGAACACCCTGAGGCCTGGTGGTCGACCGTGAGCAATACCAACGCGCTCATCATTTACGGCGCCGACTTGTTACAGTCCCAGTACTTCAAGGAGTACACGGGAGTCAAGACGGGTACGACACCTCAGGCAGGCAAATGCCTGGTGGGTTCAGGCCTTACCGTTGATGACCGCCAGTTTGTCTGTGCGGCCATCGGGATCACTTCACTGGATATGCCCGAGACGCCCCTGCTGGCGAGAGCCTTGCCGGTGCGTGCCATCCTGGAGGAGGCGGCCCGGCTAGACAATGTTCCGCTCAGAGAAGATGTCGATCTCCTCGCGCCACCGCCTGCCGGCAGCCAGGAAACGGAGGGGACGCTGCCGCTCCCTTCCGATACAGCAGCTCCTGAAATGGGTGGTGTGGAGGACGATCCCTTTTTTACTGCCGGCGGCAGCCAGGTGAAACCGGTGATCCTGATTTTGGCAGCCCTTGGCGCCCTGGCGGTCATCGGAGCCATCGTGGTTGCCATCACGGCTCTCCTGGTATGGATCACCCGGCTGAAGGCAAAACGGGCAACTAAATAAGACGTGCATCATGATGTCGAAATAGCTGGCAAAAAGCTCAAAAACAGCAATTTCGCAAGCATTCGTGACCTATTATAAATTTCTTCTTGACAAGCAGGAAGCCTCCTGCTAAGATGTGGCTCGTGCCGCCGGTAAGCGGTGCGCCAAGACAGGGAGGGCAATCGTTTAAGATGAAAACCTATATGCCGAAAGCGGAAGATATTGATCGCAAGTGGTATCTTTTTGACGCAGAGGGCCAGATCCTGGGCCGTCTGGCGACAGAGATCGCGACCATTCTTCGCGGTAAAAACAAAGCTGAATACACACCCCACATGGACATGGGCGATTTTGTCGTGGTGGTGAACGCCGATAAAATCGTCCTGACCGGCAAGAAAGAACAACAAAAGCTGTACAGGCGCCACACGGGCTACCCGGGCGGCCTGCGGGAAGTTCCCTTCGAACGGATGATGGACAAACATCCGGAACGCATACTCGAAAAGGCGGTCCGCGGCATGTTGCCCAAGAATACCCTGGGTCGTGCCATGTTCCGCAAGTTGAAGGTCTATGCCGGACCGGAACATAAGCACCAGGCGCAGCAGCCGGTGAAAATTGAATTGTAGGGTGGGGGTAGACTAGCATGACCAATCAGACAAGACAGTATTTTTACGGCACGGGAAGGCGGAAGGAAGCGGTCGCGCGCGTCCGGCTTTACCCCGGTTCCGGAACCATCACTGTGAATAAAAAAACTTTTGAGGACTACTTTCCCATGGAAACACTGCGCGTCATCGTGCGCCAGCCCATGGTGGAAACCGGATCCCAGGACCGTTACGATATTGTTGTCAACGTGCGCGGCGGCGGCATGGCCGGTCAGGCAGGCGCCATCCGTCACGGGATCTCCCGTGCCCTGGTTGACGCCGATGCGGAACAGTACAAGGCCACCCTGAAAAAGGCCGGTTTCCTGACACGGGACTCGCGCATCAAGGAACGCAAAAAGCCGGGTCTCAAAAAGGCGAGAAAAGCGTCTCAGTTCTCCAAGAGATAAACCGGATTTCCATGAGATTAAGCCAGAAGCCCCGTCATCGAGCGGGGCTTTTGCCCCTTATCTGACGGGGCGGGATGAAATGAAAGCGGCATGTCACAAGCCATGATCTACGAGACAGGGTCCCCCGGGGAAACCCATGAGCTGGGTGTCCGCCTGGCACCTTATTTGCGGCCGGGAGATGTCGTGATCCTGACCGGAAATCTGGGTGCCGGCAAGACGGCACTTGTCCGCGGAATCGCCTCCGCCATGCAAGTGAAGAGCCATGTGTCGAGCCCGACTTTCACACTCCTCCATCTCCATCAGCCGGTTCGGGAAGAAGGGGTTCCGCTCCACCACTTCGATGTCTACCGCCTGGAGAATGCGGATGATTTCATTGACAATGGACTTGATGAGTACATCGGCGGGGACAGTGTGTCGCTGATTGAGTGGGGTGACCGCGTGCGCGCCGCCCTGCCTGATCAGGTGATCGAAATCGACATCCGTTACGGGCGGGAAAGCCGGGAGCGGATCTTTACCATCCGCCTCCCTGAAGGAAGGAAGATCGGGGACATAGAGAGGAATCACGCATGATTGTGCTGGGTGTCGACACGTCAGGCCGCACGCTCTCCGTCGCGGTTTCCAGTGACCACCAGCTCCTGGGAGAGTTTTCGCTGGCCCTGGGTTATCGTCATTCGGTGACTTTTCAGCCTGCGGTTGATCAGCTGCTTGACCGCTGTGACCTGAAGGTCCGCGATGTGGAGCTGTTCGCGGTTGCGGCGGGGCCGGGTTCTTTTACCGGCATCCGGATTGGGCTTGCCGCTGTAAAGGCCATGGCTTACGCGGCGGGAGCCGGGGCGGTGGCTGTGTCCTCCCTGCGCGCGCTGGCGCACTCGGCGGGAGCCGGCGGCGGTTTGACAGCGCCAATGCTTGACGCACGCGGCGGACGCGTCTTTTCCTCACTCTACCGCGGTTCCCGGCAAGTGATCCATGAGATGCCGCGGGGAATCAATGATCTGCTGGAAGAAATCGCAGCCGTGGCCGCACCCAATGAAAAAATCCTTTTGACGGGTGACGGGATTGAAGTTTGGCAAAGAGAATTGACCGGCAGCCTGCCCTTTGAACCGGTGATTGCCCCGCCGCCTTTCCGCTTCATCCGGGCCTCGGCGGTCATCGAGCTGGCTTTGGAGGATTTGGCAGGGGGGATGGCTGTAACCGATCCCTTCCAGCTGGAAGCCCGTTACGGGATTGCCTCTTCGGCTGAGCGGGCCCGCCGCGACCATGGGAGCAAAGAAAATGAAGTGGCTGGTGCGTAAGGCAAGCTTGTCCGACCTTGAAGCGGTTGGGCGGATTGACCGGGCATGCCACGCGGTTCCATGGCCGCAGGATGCTTTGAGAGACTGCATCGCGGGCAACAATGAGTCGGTTCTGATCCTGGTGTGCCGCCGGGATCTTGCGGGGGCGCCGGTCGGTTTTGCCACGGGCAGGTTTCTTTCCGGCGAGTTCGAGGTACTCAACATCGCGGTCATCCCTCAATGCAGAAACCGTGGCCTTGGCCGCCTCCTGATGGAGGGCTTGAGGGAAGAGGCGGTCGGCCGGGGCTGCCATACCTGGCTTCTTGAAGTGAGGGAAAGCAACGGGGCTGCTCGCCATCTTTACCGGACACTGGGCTTTATCGAAACAGGAAAACGCAGCGGTTATTACGCGGACACGGGGGAGCCGGCCATACTCATGGCAGGCAGCCTTGAGGGCTTATTGGAATAATGACCAAAAAGATCAAGCCAGGACAGACTTGTATTGGTCAAACTATAGTTGACATTTGTCATACTTACTTCCTATAATTTGAATTACCCGACTGGAGGGATTCGTGACCGACATATCTTGCGGAGGATCGCCATGATGAAAGAAGATATCATCTTTCGATGTAAGGAGGAGTCACTGATGAAGGCAATTGCCATGCTGATTCAGATCTCTTCCGGCTACAGTGCCAGTATTTACATCGCAAAAGGCGGACGGCGCGCCAACGCCAAGAGTTTGCTGGGTGTACTGTCATTGGGGATTTTGGATGGTGATCGTCTGGAAATCTCAGTTGACGGTGCCGACGGTGAAAGCGCCATCTGCGAATTGAGAGGTTATATGGAACCTGCCACGCCCTGACGGCGCATGGCTTCGGAGTCAACGGCGGGTGACAAAAGGAGTTTGTCTCCCCAATGACAGAAAAAACCAGTCAAAGAAATGAATTCAGGGCACAGCTTGAACTGGTGCCCGAGGAGCCCGGCGTTTACCTGATGCGTGACGTTTCGGGTTCCGTTTTATATGTGGGCAAGGCAAATTCACTGCGCCAGCGCCTGCGAAACTACTTCACGCCCAAGCCGGCAGTTGACCGCCGGATTGCCTCCATGATTGCCAAAATTGCTTCCTACGATACGATTTTGTGTGGCAACGAACTGGAGGCTCTCATCCTTGAGGCCAATCTGATCAAGCAGTACCAGCCCCCTTACAACATTCTGATGCGCGATGACAAGGAATACCCCTACATCCGTGTCACCCTCCAGGAGGATTTCCCGCGTGTCATGAAGGCTTTCCGGGTCGGCCCTGACGTGGAGGAGGGGGCCCGTTACTATGGCCCCTGGCTGGCCGGCGACATCAACCGGGCCCTCAAGGTATTGGAAGCAGTCTTTCCCCTTCGGACCTGCTCCCGTGATTTGCCGCGCGAGATCGGCAAGGAGCGTCCCTGCCTGAATCATCATATCGGCCGTTGCCTTGCCCCCTGTGCGGGCGCCATTTCCAGGGAGGACTACCGCGCCATGGTGGATGAGGTGATTTCTTTCCTGGACGGCCGGACGGATGAGTTGATCAGGCGCTTTCAAGAGGAGATGAAGGAGGCGGCGGAAGCGCTCGATTTTGAAAGGGCGGCACGCCTGCGCGGCAGATGGCAGGCCTTGACCCGCCTTCGCGAGGAGCAGCGGGTCGTCGATCAGGGCGGTGGCGACCGTGATGTGCTTGCGCTTGCCAGAAACGGCAATGAAGCCGCCATTTCAAAAATGGAAGTACGGGGCGGGCGGGTGACAGGCTATGTCCATGTCTTTGCGCAGGACCGGGGTGGCGACGACGGCGATTACCTGGCGTCTTTTATCCGTGACCAGTATCGGGCCGGCAGCCAGGTGCCGCGCGAGATTCTGCTTCCGGCCCCCCTTTCCGACCAGGACTTGATCGGCGAGCTTCTCCGCCGGCGACGGGGAGGGGCGGTCGATCTTTTGCGTCCCCAGCGCGGGGCCAGGAAGGCCCTGGTTGAAATGGCACGGCACAACGCCGATCAGGCGCTGGCAAGGAGGGCGCTGGCACGCGGTTCGGATCCGCAGGCCATCGAAATCACCTTGCAATATCTGGGTGAACTGACAGGAACGGCCGGTGCCCCTGTCCGGATCGAAGCCTATGACATCTCCCATTTTGGGGGAGGTGACCGGTCGGGTTCCATGGTTGTCTTCCGCCATGGGCGTCCCCAGCGCTCCGCCTACCGGCACTTCACGATCAAGGGTTTCGAGGGGATCGATGACTACCAGTCCATGAAGGAGGTGCTGGAGCGGCGCCTGGCCAGGCTGGCGGATCCCGGCTTCGGAAGCCGCCCCGATTTGATTCTTCTTGATGGCGGCCGCGGCCATGTTTCAAAATGCCTTGCACTGGCAGACGATTTCGGTTTGCCCCTGGCCGGCATGGTCAAGGATGACCGGCACCGGACACGCGGGCTGGTTCTCCGGACCGGAGAGATCCTGGAGCTGGCATCCGGCGCCATACCCGGGAATCAGCTGACGCAGGAAACGGAGGAGGAACGCGCGCGAAGACTTGGCTTGCTTCACCTCCTGGCATCCATTCAGGACGAGGCGCACCGCTTTGCCTTCCGGCATAATGAACAGCGAAGGCATAAGGGTGCCAAACGGTATAAACTGGAGACCATACCGGGGGTCGGCCCGGCCCGCCGCAAGGCCTTGCTGGGGGCCTTTGAGTCAACAAAAAAGATCTCTCAGGCGTCCCTGGATGAATTGAGGGCTGTGCCGGGCATTCCCCATTCAGTTGCGGAGGCGGTTTACCGCCACTTTCACGAGGAGGAGCCACTGAAAGGAGAAATCGAGTGAAGTTGTTCGCCTTGGCGGATCTTCATCTGGCCGGCGCGGTCGACAAACCCATGGATGTTTTTGGCCCGCGCTGGGATCATCACGCGGACCGGATCGCCAAAAACTGGGTGGACCGGGTTGGACCGGACGACACCGTGCTGGTCGGCGGTGATATTTCCTGGGCCAACTCCCTGGAGGAGGCCCTGCCGGATCTGGCCTTGATCGATGCGCTGCCGGGGAACAAAATCCTGCTCAAGGGCAATCACGACTACTGGTGGACCACCATACGGAAGCTGCAGGCCTTTTGTGAGAGGGAGTCCTTGACTACACTCCGTTTCCTCCGAAACGACGCCTTCATGGCGGCGGGCTTTTTTATTTGCGGAACGCGGGGCTGGCTGCTCCCTGCGGATGCGGAGTTTTCGGAGAGCGACCGCAAGATCTACAAGCGGGAACTTACCCGCCTGGAGCTTTCCATCCAGGCGCTCAACCGGCTGCGAAAAGAAGTATGCGGGGAGGCCGGCGCGGTCGCCCTCATGCATTACCCGCCGATTTCGGAACAAGGAGCAACTTCCGCCCTGAGCCAACTCCTCAAAGAGGCTGGGGTTGATGTCTGCCTCTTTGGCCACATTCACCACGACGTTCCCTTTTTCGACAGCCGGCCACAGGTTGACGGCATCCGTTATATAATGGTGGCATCTGACCAAATCGGCTTTTGCCCCCTTCTGATCGGTGAAGACGGGCTCTTTGCCGCCAATAAGGAGGGAGAGGGATAAGATGCCTAAGAGTATGACCGGCTACGGGGAGGCTGTTTCAAGCAGGGGTGGATCTTCCATCCGGATTGAGTGCCGTTCGGTCAACCACCGCTACCTCGACATTTCCGTCCGCCTTCCGGGGCGTTATGCCGCTTACGAATCGCTTATCCGTTCTCTTTCACAGGAACAACTTGCCCGCGGCCGCGTGGAAATCCGCCTGGCTGACGAACCCGGTGAAGCTGCCGGCTACAAGGTTGCCCTCGACGAAGCGCTGGCCGGGGCCTATTTGGACGCGCTGCGCCGGCTTGAGGCTTTGACAGGGGAATCCCTGGCGGATAAGACCGGCTACATCGCAGGCCGGGCCGGTGTCCTGACCGCCGGGGACGAGGATGCGGATGAAGGCCTGCTGGCGGAACTCATTCAGGAGGCCCTTGGCAGGGCGCTTGATGAACTCAATAAGGCCCGGATCATGGAGGGGGAGCGGCTTGCGGATGATCTGTCGGGCAAAACGGAGGAATTGCGGGGGCTTGTGGCCTCCATGGCACGGAGGGCTCCTGTCATCCCCGAATTGTATCGGGAAAAATTGATCCAAAGGGCAGAAGAACTGTTCGAGGAAAAGCGACCGGAGTGGTACAGTGACCAGCGCCTGTTCGCGGAAACGGCCCTCTTTGCCGACCGCTCCTCGATCGATGAGGAAATCACCCGGCTTGGTGCGCACCTGGACGCCTTGAGCCAGGCCCTGGAGTCCGATCTTCCGGTTGGCCGCCAGCTTGATTTTTTGATTCAGGAGATTTTTCGGGAAATCAATACCATCGGCTCCAAGGCCAATGACCTTGAGTTGACGCAGGCGGTTGTCGCTTCAAAAACCCTGCTCGAAAAAATCCGTGAGCAGGTTCAAAATATTGAATAGAGGTGCCGGATGGCTTACGAAATGATTCCGATCGGTTACGGCAACTACATTGCCAAGTCGCGTTTGATCGCTGTGGTGACCTCCGACTCAGCGCCGGCCAGGCGCCTGGTTCAGGATGCCCGCGAACGGTTCGCCCTGATCGACGCGACCGGGGGAAAACGGACACGCGCCGTCCTGGTCATGGACAGTGACCACGTGGTCCTGTCTGCCCTGGAGCCGGAGGCGCTCCACTTGGATGTCACGGGACCGGGGGAGGACTGCCATGATCAGGTATGAGCGGAGTCTGGAAGAGGGCGGTTTGCTCATTGTCTTGTCGGGTCCATCGGGTGTCGGCAAGAACTCCATCATTGATGAGCTGAGAAGACAGGATCCGCAACGCTACCACTCAGTTTCGATGACCACACGCCAGCCCCGCAAGGATGAAGTGGACGGCCGCTCCTATCATTTTACGACCAGGGAACACTTCGAGGAATTAATCCGTCGCGGAGAAATTTTGGAATACGACCTTTATTGTCAGGAATATTACGGAACACCGCGGGAGCCGATCGATCGCATGGTCCGGCAGAATGTCGATATCCTGCTCGACCTGACCGTCAAGGGCGCACTTGAACTCAAACGAAACTGCCCCGATTCCGTTATTATCTTCGTAACGGCATCAACAGAGGAAGCCCTGCGGGAACGCTTAATGAAAAGGGGCACGGAGTCAGCGGAGGAGATTGACAAACGGCTGGAGACCGCAAGGGAGGAGCTCTCCCGGATCGATCTTTTCGATTACTGGGTGGTCAATGACGTCATCGGGGAGGCGGCAGCCGACGTCGCCGCCATTATGAAGGCGGAGAAACGCCGTACCGCAAGATTTTTTGTTGACGAGTGCGACCTTTGAGCGGTATAATTCTTGAGGTTATCGATTTTTCAAGCTAAAGATTACAGACGACTGTGATCTTATTCGAATAGGAGCCATTCATGCTGACACAACCATCGACTGAGTCATTGTTGCCGCTTGCCGAAAACAGATATGTCCTGGCCATGCTGGCGGCGCGCCGGGCGCGCCAGCTGACTTCGGGTGCCTGCCCCACCTTCGAGACGGAAACACCGAATCCGGTCACCCTGGCCAGCGAGGAGATCGGCGCGGGGTCCGTCGTTTACCGTTACGGGAAATGGGATGTCATCATCCCCGAGCACCCCTTGATCATCGCCGCCCGGGAGGCCGCGCTGAGAGAAGCCCGCGCCAAGGAGGAAGAGGAGCGCCTGGAGGAACAAAGCCGCATGATGCGCCAGGTCGACCGTCTGCCGGGCGAGGATGTCTTTGAGCAGGTGGGGATTTCTGCCGCGGATGCCTCCCGGATTGCCGAACAGCTGATCAGCCACGTTGCCCAGCTTGAGGAAGAGGAGCGCAAGGCGGAAGAGGAGCCGGCGGAAGCAGACCAGGAGAGCACGGAATAAACGCTTGGTTTTGTTGCGTGACGGGATGAACGGGAGCAGGAATGGCCAATAAACAACATGCCCTGGCAAAAATTGTCACCCTGGCAGGAAACAGAGGCTTTGTTTACCAGGGTTCTGAAATATACGGAGGACTGTCCAATTCCTGGGATTACGGTCCTTACGGCACCAGCCTGAAACAGCGCCTTAAAGAGGCGTGGTGGAAACGCTTTGTCGATACCTGCCCCTTGAATGTCGGTCTGGACTCCAGCATTTTGATGAATCCGGATGTCTGGGTCGCGTCGGGCCATGTCGGAGGCTTTTCCGACCCCATGATCGATTGCCGCAGATGCAAGACGCGCTGGCGCGCGGATCAGCTGATTGATGACTGGAACAAGAAACAGGGATTTGCCCTTTCGGCTGACGGGTGGACCAACGAGGAATACATTGCCTACATCCGTGAGCACGGCATTGTTTGCCCCGCTTGCGGCGAGCACGATTTCACCGATGTCCGCCAGTTCAATCTCATGTTCAAAACATTTTTGGGCGTGACGGAGGATAACCAGTCCCAGCTTTTCCTGCGCCCCGAAACGGCACAGGGAATTTTCATCAACTTCCGCAACGTACAGCGGACATCCCGGCGCAAGATTCCGTTCGGCATCGCGCAGATGGGCAAGTCTTTCCGCAACGAGATTACTCCGGGCAACTTCATTTTCAGAACCCGGGAGTTTGAGCAGATGGAGCTGGAGTTTTTCTGCGAACCCGGAACCAACCTGGAGTGGTTTGACTATTGGCGGTCCTTTTGTTTCCAATGGCTCCTGGATCTGGGGATTTCGCAGGATCACCTGAGAATGCGCGACCACTCAAAAGAGGAGCTGTCTTTTTATTCACTGGCCACGACCGATATTGAGTATCTCTATCCATTTGGCTGGGGGGAGCTGTGGGGGATCGCTGACAGAACCGACTACGACTTGAAACAGCATATGGATTTCTCCAAAGAGGATCTGCGCTATTTTGACCCCGAGAAGAATGAAAAATACATCCCCTACGTCGTGGAGCCGTCGCTTGGCACCGACCGCCTTCTGCTGGCCATTCTTGCCGAGGCCTACGACGAGGAAGAGCTGGACAAGGGGGAAGTCCGGACGGTGCTGAGGTTCCTGCCGGCGCTGGCTCCTGTTCAGGTCGCCGTTTTGCCCTTGTCGGGTAAACTGCGCCAGGGCGCGGAAGACGTTTACCATGAACTGATCCGCCATTACCGGTGCGAATACGATGACCGCCAGTCAATCGGCCGCCGCTACCGCCGCCAGGATGAGATCGGCACGCCTTACTGTGTGACCTTCGATTTTGAATCGCTGGAAGATCAGGCGGTAACGGTCAGGGAACGGGACTCCATGGAGCAGATCAGACTCCCCATCGATCAGCTTGTAAACCACTTCAGGGGAAAATTCGATCTGCCGTAATAACACTCGCTCTTGATGATGCCGGCGTGAAGCCCGGCGCTTGATGGATAAAAAAATTTGGGAGGATTTGTAATGACGAAATACGTCTACATGTTTTCGGAAGGCGACGCTTCCATGCGCGACCTTCTGGGTGGCAAGGGCGCCAACTTGGCGGAGATGTCCGGACTCGGGCTGCCTGTGCCCAACGGCTTCATCGTGACAACGGAAGCCTGCAACCGCTACTACTCGGATGACAAGACGATCACGCCTGAAATCCGTGATGAGATTTTCGAAAGACTGTTGGAAACGGAGCGGCAGACGGGTAAAGTCTTCGGCGATCCCGCGCGCCCGCTTCTTCTGTCAGTCCGCTCCGGAGCCCGCGCGTCCATGCCCGGGATGATGGACACCGTGCTCAACCTCGGCCTCAACGATCAAGTGGCCGAAGGGTTGGCCAAACTGACGGGCAACCGCCGCTTTGTTTTTGACAGCTACCGGCGGTTCATCATGATGTTCTCCGATGTGGTCATGGGAATTTCACGCAGCCACTTCGAGGAGGCCTTTGAAGCGGTTAAGACAGAGCGCGGCATTGAGGCCGACCTCGATCTGAACGCCGACGACCTGGAGCGTATCGAGAACGAGTTCAAGGCCATCTACGCACGGGAAAAGGGCGAACCCTTCCCCCAGGATGTCAAAGAGCAGCTGATTCTTTCCATTGAGGCGGTCTTCCGCTCCTGGAATACCGATCGCGCTGTCTACTACCGCAAGATGCATAATATCCCCGCGCACTGGGGTACAGCCGTCAATGTCCAGGAAATGGTATACGGAAACATGGGCGAGACCTCAGGCACGGGCGTTGCCTTTTCGCGCAACCCGGCAACCGGGGAGAACAAGCTTTATGGCGAATACCTGATGAATGCCCAGGGCGAAGATGTGGTGGCCGGTGTCCGCACCCCCTTCCCCATCGACCATCTGGCCGATCAGATGCCGGAAGTGTACCAGCAGTTCGCCGACATCGCCCACCAGCTGGAGCGTCACTATGGCGACATGCAGGATCTGGAGTTCACCATTGAGAACGGCAAGCTTTTTATCCTGCAGACAAGAAACGGCAAGCGCACTGCGACTGCCGCACTCCAGATTGCTGTTGACCTGGTCGCGGAAGGCTTGATCTCACGCGAGGAAGCACTTTTGAGCATTGATCCAAAGCAACTGGACGCTTTGCTGCACCCGGCCTTTGATCCCAAAGCCCTGGAGGCGGGCAAGCGTATTGCCAAAGGTCTGCCCGCGTCACCCGGCGCAGCGACGGGACAAATCGCCTTTACGGCTGAGCAGGCGACGGCTGCCAAAGAAGCCGGCCGGCCTGTCATTCTCGTGCGTGAAGAAACATCGCCGGAGGATATCCAGGGCATGGCGGCGGCGGAAGGAATCCTTACCAGCCGTGGCGGCATGACCTCACACGCGGCGGTAGTCGCCCGGGGCATGGGGAAATGCTGTGTTTCCGGTTGTTCCGAGGCCCTGATCAGTGAGAAGAATCAGACCATGACCATCAACGGCAATGTTTACGGCGCCGACGACTTCATCTCCCTTGACGGATCGACCGGCATCGTCTATGAAGGCAGCATCGCGACACGGGAAGCGGAGATGTCAGGCAATTTCCAGACCATCATGGAATGGGCTGATGAGATTGCGGATATGGGCGTCCGCACCAATGCGGACACACCGCACGATTCACAGGTGGCGCTCGATCTGGGCGCCAAGGGCATCGGCCTGACCCGTACGGAGCACATGTTCTTTGAGGCAGACCGCGTTTTCCTCTTCCGCCAGATGATCGTGGCCAGAACCGAGGAGGAAAGACGCAAGGCCCTGGCTAAAATCAAGCCCATGCAGCAAGAGGACTTCCTCGGACTCTTCCGTGTCATGGACGGCTACCCCGTCATCATCCGCCTGCTGGATCCGCCTTTGCACGAGTTTTTGCCGACAGCTGAAGGGGAAATCAGGGAGTTGGCCAATGAACTGGGCATCGCCTACGAGCGTTTGTGCGAAATCATCGATGAACTCCATGAGTTGAACCCCATGCTGGGTCACCGGGGCTGCCGTCTGGCGGTCAGCTATCCGGAAATCGCGGAGATGCAGACAGAAGCCATTATCGGCGCAGCCCTGCAGGCAGAAGCGGAAGGCATCACGGTCCTGCCCGAGATCATGGTTCCCCTGATCAGCGAAGTCAAGGAGCTCGCCTACCTGAACGGTTTCATCAAGGCGACCGCCGACCGTCTGATCAAGGAATCGGGCCGTGATCTGAAATACTGGGTCGGTACCATGATTGAGATCCCGCGCGCCTGCCTGACGGCAGACAAGGTGGCGGAAGAAGCTGATTTCTTCAGCTTCGGAACCAATGACCTGACCCAGATGACCTACGGCCTGTCACGCGATGATGCCGGTAAGATTCTGGAAGCCTATTATCAGGCCGGTATTTTCGAGACCGACCCGACCGCCCACCTGGACCGTGAAGGTGTCGGCCAGCTGATGGCGACGGCGGTCGAGCTGGGCCGCAAGGCCAAGCCGGAACTGGAACTCGGCATCTGCGGTGAGCATGGCGGCGATCCCTATTCAGTGGAATTCTGCCAGATTGTCGGGCTTGACTATGTTTCCTGCTCGCCCTACCGCGTGCCCATCGCCCGGCTCTCGGCCGCCCAGTCGGCATTGAGGTACCCGCGCAAGAAATAACAAGAAGCGTAAGGCTTGATCGAAGTGGCACTGGAAGTCTAGAATGAAAATCCAGTGCCCTTCACTTTTTAGGATCCGGAGGCTCAAGGTTATGGAGATTCAACAGACGGGTATCAGGCGGCGCATACCTGAACTTGATTTTCTAAGAGGTTGCGCGCTCACGCTCATGATGTTTCACCACACCATCGGTGACCTTTACGATATCTACCATCAGGACTTCGTCGCCTTTCAGCATTCCTACTGGTTTTACGAAGTGGGCCGCCCTCTGGTCCTGGTTGTCTTCCTGTCGGTTTCAGGCGCCAGTTCCCGTTTTTCACGCAACAGCCTCAAACGGGGCTTTCGCATGGTCCTCTTCGCCATTGCCGCGACCGCCCTGTCCATTTTTGTGGACAGTTTCGCCGGCACCGGCCTCCTCCTCTTCAATGTCATCCATGTCGTTGCCCTGTCGACGGTTGTCTATGCCCTGCTTGAGCGCCTGGCCGTCCGGCTCAAATGGATTCCCGATCCGAATGCGGACGCCTCCAGGGAAGACGGGGATGAGACCCGGTACAGACCTCACCTTTTCCCCGGTCTCCTGATCATGATCGGGATGCTGGCTATCTTTGCCTCAACCTTCATCCAGCCCGTCCTCCCGCCCTATTCCTCGAATCCATTCCTGATCATGGTGGGAGCCCCGGCAAAGGGCGTTCACCTGCTGGACCGCATGCCCCTGTTCCCCTGGCTTGGTTTTTTCCTTTCGGGCGCCGCGGTCGGCCACACCCTGTACGCGACCGGCCAAGCCTTCACCCGGTACGACAGCCGCTTCTATAAGCTGACCCGCCCCATCCGGTTTATGGGCCGTCATTCGCTCTGGGTTTACTTTGCCCACCAGCCCATCATTCTCTTTATCCTCTTCCTTTTGAACAAAACAGGAATCTTCGGATAGACCAGGATGGCCTTTTGTCTCCAAACGGAGGGACACCTTGAAATGGCCGCCCTGGCCGATGTCATCCGCCTTTTTTTCGGACCGGTTCAAAAGCAGGAAGCTGACAGAGTCACGGCCATTTACCCCCGCACGCTTGAGCTGGTCTCAAGGGTCAGCCCGCCTGTCGGCTCCGCCGAGGCGCGCGCCGCTTCACGGCGGGGCAGCTCGGAG